>DAIEGL010000175.1 GCA_027356255.1 Geobacter sp.
GTAAAGTGACCCGTAAGTCAGGAGACCTGCCAGGACGATTGCATACGGAACCTCCGCAGGAGAGGCGCCGAAGCCCGTATATCATCTATCGCCGGTTTTCGACCCCGCCTCCCCCAGGAGACGGGGTTTTTTCATGTCAAAGACGATTTTTATCACCGGTGGCGCCAGGAGCGGCAAGAGCCGCCTGGCCGAAGAGATAGCGGCAAAGCACGGCGCGCCGCTCGGCTATATTGCCACGGGACAGTCCGGGGACGGGGAGATGGCGGACCGGATCGCCCGCCACCGGGCGCGGCGCGGACCGGATTGGCAGACACTGGAAGAGCCGCTGCATCTGGCGGAGGTCGTCCGCGGCCATGACGGCTATTTCCGGGCGATGCTCGTGGATTGCGTCACCCTCTGGCTCACCAACCTCCTCCTGGCTCACAACGATGCATCCCGCGTCCTGGCGCATGTCAAGGAATTGACCGGCATGTTTCCTCACTTGACAACCCCCCTTATCCTCGTATCCAACGAGGTGGGGATGGGCATCGTGCCGGAGAACCGACTGGCCAGAACCTTCCGGGACCTGGCGGGCGAGGCCAACGAACTGCTGGCTGGTGCTGCGGACGAGGTGTATGTGACCATCTCCGGTCTGCCGCTGAAGCTGAAGGGGTGAAATTGTATAGCCAGAAAATTGCCACTGTTGCTGCTTTCGATTAAAAATTATGCCAGGAGGAAATGATGAATCTGCTCCAGGAAACACTCGTAAAAATTCAGCCGGTCGATGCCGACATGCTGGCAAAGGCCCAGGCGAAGCTGGACAACAAGACCAAGCCGCTCGGCTCGCTCGGCCGGCTGGAAGAGTTCGCCCGCCGCTTTGCCGCCATCACCGGGAGTCTCCAGCCGGATACCGCCAAGAAGATCGTTTTCACCTTTGCCGGTGATCACGGCGTGGTCGAGGAGGGGGTGTCGGCCTTCCCCAAGGAGGTGACCCCGCAGATGGTCTTCAATTTCCTCCGCGGCGGGGCTGGGGTGAACGTCCTGGCCCGCCATGCGGGGGCCGAGGTGCGGGTGGTGGATGTGGGGGTCGATTTCGACTTCGACGCGACGCCAGGGCTGATCATCGAGAAGGTGGCGAAGGGTACGCGCAACTTCGCCAAGGGGCCGGCCATGAGCCGCGAAGAGGCGATCGCCGCAATGGAAGTGGGGATCGGCCTGGCCGGCCGGGCAAAGGCCGAAGGGGTGGCCATGCTCGGCACCGGCGAGATGGGGATCGGCAACACCACCCCCTCTTCCGCCATCATCGCCGCCATTTCCGGCAAGACGGTCGAAGAGGTTACCCACCGCGGCACCGGCATCAACGATGCGGCGCTCTCCCACAAGGTCCGGGTCATCGAACAGGCTCTGGCGGTGAACAACCCCGATCCCAAGGACCCCATCGACGTGCTCTCCAAGGTGGGGGGGCTGGAGATCGCTGCCATAGCCGGTCTCGTGCTCGGCGCAGCCGCCAACCGGCTGCCGGTGGTGATCGACGGCTTCATCTCCACTGCCGGTGCGCTCATCGCCTCCGAGCTGAACCCGCACGTGAAGGAGTACATCTTCGCCGCCCATGAGTCGGTGGAGATCGGCCACCGTTTCATGCTGGAGCGTATCGGCGCGGAACCGATCCTGGACCTGCGGCTCCGCCTGGGGGAGGGGACCGGAGCGGCATTAGCCATGGGACTCATAGAGGCGGGTGTCAAGATACTGAAAGAGATGGCCACCTTCGCGGAAGCCGGGGTGGCGGAAGGGGAGTACTGAAAGTCGGGAATCGGGGAACGGTGATCTGGGATCGGTAAAAGCTATTCCAGGTCACCGTTCCCAGATCCCGGATTCGATTATGAGACTCTATTTCATCGCCCTGCAATTTCTCACCATCATTCCGCTCCCCTTCTCCGTCCGCTGCGGGGAGGAGGACCTGGGGCGCTCCATGTCCCTCTTCCCGCTGGTGGGGCTGACCATCGGCCTTTTCCTCGCCGGTACCGACTACCTCCTCGCCCTTGCCCTGCCGCGACCGGTGACCGATCTCCTCCTGGTGACGCTCCTGGCGGTGGTGACCGGGGCGCTGCACCTGGATGGGCTCGCCGACGTCTGCGACGGTCTGGCCGCCCGGGGGGGGAGGGAACGGTTTCTCGCGGTGATGAAGGACTCCCGTACCGGCGCCGTGGGAGTGGTCGGGCTGGTGCTGGGCATTCTCCTCAAATACGAGGCCCTGCTGAACCTCCCGCTGGAGCACAAGCGCGAGGCGCTCCTCTTTTTCCCCCTCATCGCCCGCTTCAGCCAGGTGCAGCTGACGGTGGGGGCGAAGAGGGCAAGGCAGGACGGCCTCGGTTCCGCCTTCATCGGCGGTGCCGGCCTTCCCCAGTTTGCCGCCGCCTCAGTCATCAGCCTTGCGTCCGGCTGGCTCCTCCTGGGGGTAGTGGGGGTGTACTGCACGGCAACCGTCTGTCTCGCCACCTGGATATGGAAGTCCTGGTTCCACAGGCGGCTGGGGGGGATTACCGGTGATGTCATCGGTTGTGTAAGCGAATTGAACGAGATCTTATGTCTGCTGGCTCTGCTGGCTTTGACCGGAGGAAAACCATGACTGCAAAGACACGCATCTATCTGATCCGCCACGGCGAGGTGGCGGGGGCCGGCACGCGCCGCTACAACGGCCATGCCGATGTGGCGCTGACCCCGTACGGCCTGTCCCAGTACGAAATGCTCAAGGAGCGCTTCGACGGGGCAAAGATCAGCGCCTGCTACACGAGCGACCTGACGCGCTGCGTCATGGGGGCGGAGCTCCTCGGCGAGCACCTGGGGGTGAAGCCGGTGAGGCACAGGGAGCTGCGCGAACTGAACGTCGGCCTCTGGGAGGGGAAGACCTGGAGCGAGCTGATGGAGAAGTACCCGGAACAGTGGCAGGCGCGGTTGGACGACATCGTGAATTACCGGGTTCCCGAAGGGGAGAACCTGGTTGACGTGAACGACCGGGTGATGCCGGTCATAAACGATATCGTTGCCCGTCACCGGGGGGAAGAGGTGCTCGTCGTCGCCCACGGCGGCGTGAACAGGCTCATTCTCCTCAACGCCATAGGCGCGCCGCTGGCGGCCCTGTTCAACATCGAGCAGAAATACTGCGGCTTCAACATCATCGACTACTACGAGGACGGTAAGACGGTGGTGAAGCTGTTAAACGGGTAATGCGCATACGGGTCTCCATATGAAATCGATCGTCATCGCCGCCCCCCACAGCGGCTCCGGAAAGACCACCGTCACCCTCGGCATCATGGAGTACATGCGGAGGCGGGGGCTCCGGGTCGCTCCCTTCAAGGTCGGCCCGGATTTCATCGATCCGGGATACCACCGGCTCGTGGCCGGCCGCCCGTCGATCAACCTGGACGGCTGGATGTGCGGCGGGGAGTTCGTGCGCGAGACGTTTTCTCGCCACCTTGATGGCGCCGACATCGCCGTCATCGAGGGGGTGATGGGGCTTTTCGACGGGATCGGCGGGGCCGGTGACGAGGGGAGTACTGCCCAGGTCGCCAGGCTCACCGGCTCGCCGGTCATACTCGTCGTTGACGCGAAGAGCATGGCCGGGAGCGCGGCAGCGCTGGTCAAGGGGTTTGCCGAGTTCGATCCCGGGATCGAACTGGCCGGGGTGATATTCGACAATGTGGCGAGCGACAACCACGGCCGTATCCTGCGGGAGGCGGTGGAAATCGCACTGCCGCAGGTAAAGGTGCTCGGGTGCATCCCGCGGGACGAAAGGCTCCATATCCCGTCGCGCCACCTGGGGCTTCTGACCGTCGATGAAAACCCGCTGTCGGCGGAGTTTCTGGACTGCCTCGCGGAGAGCGTCCGCACCCATGTCGATCTGGGGCTCCTCTGGGTCGTCGCGACGCACCGCGGTGCGCCGGAGTCGCCCGCAGCAAGCAGCCCGGGGCGCCGTCCGAAGAATGGTGCCCGCATTGCCCTGGCCCGCGATGCGGCGTTCTGTTTTGTCTACGAGGACAACCTGCGGCTCTTGCGCGATGCCGGCGCCGAGATCGTCGAGTTTTCGCCGCTAAAGGACGAACGGCTCCCCGGCGGTGTCTGCGGCATCTATCTCCCCGGCGGCTATCCTGAGGTATTCGCCGACACCCTCACCGCCAATGTTGCCATGAAAAAGGCCGTGCGCGACGCCATCGACCGGGGGATGCCGGTTTACGCCGAGTGCGGCGGATTCATCTACCTGACGCAAGGGGTGGTCGATGCGAAGAGCGAACCGGCGTCCCTGCACGAATTCGTCGGCGTCTTTCCCGTCATCACCCGCATGCTCCCCCGCAGAAAAGCCCTCGGTTACCGTGAGGTCGAAACCATTGCCGATTCCATCATCGGCCCGGGGGGGACCGCGGCCCGTGGGCACGAATTCCACTACTCGGAGATGGAGCCGATGCCGGCGGGCGTGGAGCGGGCCTACCGGCTCCGCAAGGGGGGGGACGACCTGGGGGTGGACGGGTTTCGCTTCAAGAACTGCCTCGCCTCGTACGTCCACCTCCACTTCGGGAGCAATCCGGCCCTGGCGGCGGCGTTCGTGGCGAGCTGCCGGAAGTTCAAGCCGGAAGAAAAATCAATATAAGGAGATACCATGAAAACCCAGATCGAACTGGCCCGCGAGGGGATCATCACCGACCAGATGGCCGTTGTAGCCGGAGAGGAAGGACACCTTCCCGAATATGTCCGGAAGATGGTGGCAGAGGGTAAGATCGTCATCCCCTGGAACCATGGGCGGAAGCCGAAGCCGGTCGGGATCGGCAAGGGGCTTCGCACCAAGGTGAACGCCTCCATCGGCACATCCTCTGACATCGTCGACTACGCGGCAGAAGTGCGCAAGGCAAAGGCCGCCCAGGAATCCGGGGCCGATACCCTGATGGAGCTCTCGGTCGGCGGAGACCTGGACCGGGTCAGGCGCGAGGTGATCGCCAGCGTCGATCTCCCGGTGGGGAACGTACCCCTCTACCAGGCCTTCTGCGAGGCGGCCCGCAAGTACGGCGACCCGAACCGGCTGGACGAGGAGATGCTCTTCGATCTGATAGAACGGCAGTGCGCAGACGGCATGGCCTTCATGGCGGTCCACTGCGGCATCAACCTCTATACCATCGAAAGGTTGCGCAAGCAGGGTTACCGCTACGGCGGGCTGGTCTCCAAGGGCGGCGTCTCCATGGTTGCCTGGATGCTCGCCAACAAACGGGAAAACCCGCTCTATGAGCGGTTTGACCGGGTAGTCGCCATCCTCAAGAAGTACGACACGGTCCTGTCGCTCGGGAACGGCCTCAGGGCAGGGGCGATTCACGACTCAAGCGACCGGGCCCAGATCCAGGAGCTCCTCATCAACTGCGAACTGGCCGAGATCGGCCGGGATATGGGTTGCCAGATGCTCGTGGAGGGCCCCGGCCATGTGCCGCTCGACGAGGTGGAGGGGAACATCCAGCTCCAGAAACGGATGAGCGGCGGTGCCCCCTACTACATGCTCGGCCCCATCTCCACCGACGTGGCCCCCGGCTTCGACCACATCACCGCCGCCATCGGCGCGGCCCAGTCGTCCCGCTACGGCGC
>DAIEGL010000196.1 GCA_027356255.1 Geobacter sp.
CTTCAGGTCCGGGTGGAGGGAACCGATGGCCAGCCCGACGAAGAGGACCGCCGCCACCCCGAGACTGCTGCCGCGGATCTTGAGCCTGCCGAGGGGATAGCCGATGGCGGCAACGAGAAAAAGGAGCATGAGGGGATTGTCAATGAGGACTTTGATCAAGCGTGTTCCCTCCTTAAAACCGTTCTCTTACGGAAAAGTATAGCCCGATTATTTGGACAAATGCAGCTATCGGCAGACGATATTCCAATGCTGCATGGAAGGTCCTAGAAGTCGATTTTGAACTTCGAAGGCACCGCATCCCCATTTCTTATTATCCTCTGCCCCTGGGGTGACAGGACAAACCGGAAAAACCGCCTTATTCCCGGGGTCCGTTTCCTGCCGAGGACCAGGTTGAATTCCTTTACCATGGGCCACTCTCCGTTTTTCACCGTCTTCAGGGTGGGCCTTTCCCCTTCAAGGGCCAAAGGCTTTATCCTGCCGCCGGACTTTGCTATAGCAGCCGCATCCACCATGCCGATGGAATAGGCGATCGAGGAGAGCCCGTCGAACATTTCCTTGGAGGAGACTTCCAGATGCGTTCTCCCGCCAGGTTCGAGCGTTGCAAAGCACCCCAGCCCGTCTTTGACCGCCAGGAACGTTGCATCGCTTTCAGGCCGCGACAGGAGAACGATCCGCGCATCAGGCCCCCCAACCTCCTTCCAGTTCTCTATCTTCCCCGCATATATAGCGCAGAGCTGCCTGCCGCTTAAAGCAGCGACATTCTCCGCACCGTTCACCCCGAACTCGACGGCCACCCGGGCGATCTCGTAAGCCTGGACGGGAAGCGCCTGCATCTCCCCGTTCAGCCTTTTTGCCGCCATGCCGATATCAACCGCATTGTCTCTCGCGGCCAGGACGCCGCCATAGATTCCCAGCGAGGTCTTGTTCACTTCAACGCTGTCGCCAGGGTTCTTTTTCATGTAGGCCCGGGCAAGCTCGGTCACAAGGGGGATCATGCCGCCGGAGCCGGCGATCTTTATGGTTTCCGCGCCTGCCGGACCGGTTAAGAGCCCCAAAAAGATAGAAGACAACAGCAGGGCGTGCTTCATGCAGACCTCCGGAATAAATTGGTGAGTGTTTAACGTATCGGCAGGATAATGGAGTAGATGAGAAAAAGGTTCAGCCGGAAATTGCAAGTACGGCTGCCGTGGCTTCAGGAGTGAGCGACAGAGCCGGAGCGGCGAGCGGACACCCGCCGGAGATGAAAGGAAGCGGCTTCGTCTGTAAGCGAATATCCAGACTATCACATTGGGAGACGGTGCAAGGTCCGCAGCTGCGGCGACCGAGCGAACGGACGAAGTTGCGGCAGGCGGCCTTTCCCCCCGGAGTTCCAGGATAAAAAAAGGCTGCGCCTTCACAAGCGCAGCCTTTTGCCGTCAAGCGACGTATTCGGTTCGTCAGTTGAAGAAATAGCGCACACCGAACGTCATGGAAAAGCTCATCGGATCGAAGTTGCCGACCTTATCCCCGCTGACCCGAATATCCGCATCAGGGGCGAGCACCCCCTTCGCCTCGGCGGTCAATGCCAGCTGCTTCATGACGAAGTAATCGGCCCCGCCGGCCAGATGCACGCCGACAACGGTGTCCACGTCCGATTTCACCCCGTCGTCAAACGTGAAGTTGTTTATCAGGATATCCAGCCCGGCGCCCGCATAGGGGGTCAGATGGGGGGCCGGTTCCTTGAAGCGGTACTGCAAACCGAGGGAGATGTTGTTCGTTGCGAAATTTCCCGCCCTGACTCCGCCGACACTGCCGTCGAAATCGGTATGGGTGATGTCCAGCTCGGCCGCGAGGTTCTTGTTGATGCCGTAGATGAAGCCGCCACCGCCGACGAAACCGGTATCCGTGTCGGCATTAACTGTGGGGGAAGGAGCAGTAAACTCGCTGTCCGCCGGGACCAGGAAACCGATCCGCCCGGTGACGCCCAACTTCCCGGCAATGTTCTCCGCACAGGCAGTACCTGCCATAAGGGCCACTGACGCAACCAAACCGATCATAACGTACCATCTTTTCATATCTTTCCTCCAGTCATTGACATTGTTATATTTTTATCTGATTTTTTCCGCGCGCCTGCGCGGAAGTCCAACCTTCCGTCTGCCTCCGCAGACGGCTGTAACCACCGCTTCATCACCCCCCTTCCGCAAATTTTCACAAAAAAAGCCGGGTTGCCGAATATCGTCTGATATTTCGGCAACCCGGCTGTCTGATCTTCAGACCCTATAGGCTTTCCGCCCCACCCTCGCGGATGGTTTAGTATTATCGTCTATCAACTGCACGTCCGGCTGCATCCCGGAACGCGGTACTGTTCATACCAGAGAATTGCGCCCGCTGTCAATTGAAAATAGCCCCGCGCCACGCCGGTAGGGGCTGTGGAGGTTCTCCTTGCGTGGTCCGCGCAGATTCAGGCGAAGATCACGCTGAACAGTGTCAGAAAACCGAGCTGGCAGCCGGCGACTACCCAGCCGTTTCTCAGCATGGACTTCATATCGTCGGATTCGGCGAAGCCCAGTGAGCTGACCATGTTCGCCCCGGGGAAGACGAAGTTGTTCACCCTGGTGGCGACCACCAGCGCAAGCGACCAGGCGAACATGGAGACGGCGTATCTGGCAAGGAGCGGGTTGAACATCTCGTGAAGGAGCTTCAGTGTGGCCACGGTGGCACCGCTGATGCCGAAAGCACCGAGAAAGCCGCCGGTTATGACTATCGCCGGTTTTCCGCCGACCGCCATCATCGGCTTGAGTAGGGTGCTCAAGGCGGCAAATCCCCCGGCCTTTTCCACAAAGACAATGAACGGGTCCAGCAGCAGAAAGAGGAGAAACAGGCCGACATTCCCGGCCATCCCGTTGATAATGTGCTTGAGGATCGCATCGAGCTTGAGTCCGCCGACGAAACCGGTGATGAGAGACAAACCCAGCATGATGACGATGACGAAGGAGGTGGGGGCCTTGACCGCCATGCCGTAGGCGACCGCCGCCAGAAAGGAGCAGGCGAAGACCGCGGTGGCGCGACGGCTTTGAACCGTCGGCTCGAAGCTGTCGATGGCCTCCGTCTGCTCGTATGGGTGGGTATCCCTGGTCCTGCGCTGAATCCGCTGGATCATCAGCCAGGTGACGGCAAGGGTGATCAGGGCGACAGGGCCGGAGACGTAAAGGAGCATGTCGCCATAGCCGATCTTCGTCAGGCCGAGAAGCGTTATGACCGGCGGGGAAAAAGGCCCCAGGATCAACGCCTCTTCGCCCACCGCCTGGAAGATGACGCCGACGGTGCTGCGCGATAGCCCGACTGCGGCGGCAATGGGGAGCACGATCGGCGCGATGATGGCGTTCCCACCGGCCATGGTGCCGAGAAGCCCGACGATGACCAGGCAGGCGAGCATGATGCCTAGCATGGCCTTTTTTTCCGTGTCGACGCCGATGGTAAAGATGATCCGGTGGACGATGGTGTGGGAAACCCTGGTGGCGTTCAGCACCTCGCCCAGACCGCGCCCCAGCATGATGATCAGCCCGACCAGGGCGAGAAAGGAGCCCATGCCGTTGGCCAGCGCCGCGCCGAACGAAACGAGGGTCTGGTGGCTGAGGATGGCGCCGATCACTACGCAGATGGCCGTCGCCGGCAGGATGTCCACGTCCCGGAACACCAGGACGATGTAGACCAGAAGCGGCGCCAGTCCCAGAAGCCCCCACAAGAGGGTTGGAGTCATGTCGATTGCCATGTCAATACCTTTCAAAAGCGGATCAACGACAGGGGCACCCATCAAACCCTGACCTTCCGCAGAACGCGGCCGGGCCGCTTTCCCGTCAATTCTCCATCCCGGATCACCGGCTCCCCTTCAACCAGGAGATGCACGACGCCCGTGGCGTAGCGATGGGGATCGGCATAATCCGCCGGATCGTTCACAGCCGCGGGATCGAAGAGCACCAGGTCTGCGGCAAAACCGGGCCGCACCAGCCCCCGGTCGGCGAATCCCAGCCTCCCTGCCGGAAGGCCGGTCATCTTGTGGACTGCGGATGCCAGCGGCAGGAGGTTCTTTTCGCGCACATACCGGCCGAGGACCCGGGGGAAAGTCCCGTAGGAGCGGGGATGGGTCGCCTCTCCGGCCGCCTGTGCCGCATTCAGCCCGTGACCGTCAGACCCTACCGCAACCTGCGGGTCGGCCAGGATGGTCGCCACATCCTCTTCCGACATGGAGAAGAAGATGGCGCCGACCGCCCCCTCTTCCTCGACGATAAGCCTGATCACCGCCTCGGCGGGCGGGCACCCCCAGACAGCGGCTATCGCGGCGACGCTCTGTCCCGACAGCCCGCGGTTGCGCTCCGAACGGATGTTTGCGACCATGATCCCCGTCGCACCTTCGCGCGCCGCCATTGCCTGGCCTATTTCCGCCTCCAGCCTTTCACGGAGCGCCGGGTCCCGCAGGCGCCGCATAAGGACAGCGACCCCGCCGGCGTGCGCCCATTGCGGGACAACTGCCGAAAGGGTGGTGGCAGAGGCCGCGTAGGGGTACTGGTCTGCACCGATGTCCACCCCTGTCGCCCGTGCCGCGGCGATCCTCGCCAGTATCTCCTCGCCCCGCCCCCGATTTCCCCTCCCCATCGCCTTCAGGTGGGAGACCTGGACCCTGGCGCCGCTCTCGCGGCCGATGGCTATGGCCTCGTCTAGGGCCGCCATCAATCCCTCGCCCTCGTTACGGATGTGGCTCGCATAGAGCACGTCAAAGGCGGCCACTGTTCTTGCCAGGGCCACCAGTTCATCCGTCGCGGCATAACTCCCCGGCGGATAGATGAGGCCGGTAGACATGCCCCAGGCCCCCTGCTGCAAGGCGGCAGCCAAAAGGCTCTGCATCCGCTCCAGTTCCAGGGCCGTCGGCGGCCGATCGTCCATCCCCATGGCGGCAATCCGCAAAGGGGCATGGCCAACCAGCGGCGCCACGTGAATCCCCAGGCCGAGGCTGTCGATTAGATCGGCATAGGTGGCAAAATCGCTCCAGGCAAGCCATTCCTCCGGAAGAGTGAAATCGTGCAGCCTGAGAAAATCGGCCAGTTCCTGCTCCCGGCCGGCCTGCACAGGGAAAACCCCGAGCCCGCAATTGCCGGTCACCTCCAAGGTCACCCCCTGGAAAGCCTTGCTCTCCGCAAGCGGATAACGGAACAGCGTCGTATCCGTATGGCTGTGGATATCGATGAAACCAGGGGCCAGAACCAGCCCGCCGGCGTCGATAATCCCGGTCGCCAAGCCGTCGATCTTTTTGCCGACCGCCACGATCCGGTTGCCGGTTACCGCCACGTCTGCCCTGCACGGGGGTTGACCGGAACCATCCACCAGTGTGCCACCTCGAAATAGACAGGTATACATGCAAACCTCGCTAATCCGTACAAAAAAGAAACAACCGGCCAGAGATCAGACCCTACCGCCGAAAAAAAGCCCCCGACTCAGTGAGCGCGGGGGCTTTTCCATACTTACGAACAGACCTTCGTCCGACCGTCCTAGGCCTTTTCCACCTTGACGCCGACCAGGTTGGCGTTCCCTTCCAGGAGGGAGTTTGCATTGAGATCGCGGAAGTGGACGGGGGCAAAGAGGAGGCCGGGCTGCACTTTTTCGCTTACCCGGGCCTTGCCGGTTATGGAACCGGCCGCTGAACTCACCTTGATTGCAGCGCCGTCGGCAACCCCCAGCTTTGCAGCATCAGCAGCGAAGATCTCGATGTACCCTTCCGGCGACACAGAGAGGTTGTTTGCCGAACGTGTGGACATGGTGCCGTTGTGATAACCGATCGCACCGACCAGTAACCGGAACTGATCCGCTGCACCCGCGACCGGCGATGTCAGGGGCGTAAATGCCAGGCCGGTTTTGAGCGCCGCCTGCTTGCCGGTCCCGACGCAGCGGCCATCCACGATGGTGCGCTCGCCGCCATACAAAGGGGAGAGCTCCTTGAACTCCCGGAGCAGTTCTGCCGGGGAATAGACATGGCCGGCAAGGGTCAGGCGATTGTACAATTCGGCGAGGATATCCCAGTCCTCACGGGAGTCGCCTGCCCCGTCCACCGCTTTGCCGAGACACTGGACCCGGTTGTCGGTGGTGGTGAATGAGCCGCTCTTCTCGGCGGCAGCGGCTGCCGGGAAGACCACATGGGCCAGTTGCGCTGCCTCGCTGTTGAAGATGTCCTGAACGATCAAGAGTTCCAGCTTGGCCAGAGCCTTTTTGATCCTGCCGTTGTTGGGGAACGTGGTCAAGTCGCTCCCCAGGAGATAGAGGGCCTTGATGGCGCCCTGCTCGATCCCTTCGACGATCTGCCAGAGGTCTTTCCCCTTTGCAGCCGACGCCTGGTAACCGGGGAGATGGTCGGGAGTGACCCCAACATCGAGCAGCCCCTGGGTGTTGTTCTTGGCATCGACGGGAAACAAGCCGCCGGACTCCTTCCCGAGACATCCGGTGAGAAGTGCCAGATCGGCGAGGGCTGCAACCTTCTCAGCCGCATGGTTGCTCCGCATGAGGTCGGAACCGAACAGTATGGCAACGCTCTTTTTACCGCCGATCAGCGTCGCAGCTTCGCGCAGGTATCCCTCCGCCACACCGGCGGCAGCAGCCAGGTCAGCAAGCGAACTGCCGGAAAGGGCAGCCTTAAGTGCGTCCAGGTTGCCCACCTTGCCCTGAACGAACTCCTTGTCCTCAAGACCGGCATCGAGTATGGCCTTCATCAGGCCATTGATCAATGCCAGCTCGCCGCCCGGCCTGTATTTCAGGTGGCTGTTGGCGAATTTCTTCAGCTTCACATCGCGCATGTTGGCCAGCACCAGCTTGGCATCGTTCTTTGTGGCTGCCTTGATTACCCGGTATTCCGCGCCGGTCGCCTCGGCGTTCAGGTCAGTACCGATGACCAGAACGGCGGCAGCCGCGTCGATTTTGTCGATTGCGGCGCTGGCGCCGGTGAATCCGAGCTTCTCCCTGATGACAGACTGGGCACCCGCATAACCGAGACGCGCCTCGGAATCGATGTTGTTGGTCCCTACGGCAACGCGCATCAGTTTCTGGAAAAGGAAGTTCTCCTCGGTGGTAACCCTCGGCGAACCGATGCCAGCCACCGCATCAGCCCCCGACGTCTTGACGATGTCCTGGAGTTTGTCGCCGGCATACGCCATGGCCCGGTTCCAGTCGGCCTCGATCTGCACGCTCCCTTCTTTTACGAGAGGAACGGTTATCCTTTCCGGGGAGTTCAGGTAGCTGTAGCCGAAGCGGCCGTTGATACAGAGATTGCCGTTATTGAACGTGCCGTCATCGCTCGTCACGCGCTCCACCCTGCCGTTTCGGGAATGGTATTCGATCTGGCAGCCGGTGCCGCAGAAAGCACAGACGCTCTTGGTGATCTTGAAGGTCCAGGGGCGACCCCTGAACTTGAACGGCTTGCTTATCAGGGTGCCGGTCGGGCAAGCCGCCACGCAGTTGCCGCAGAATTCGCAGTTGAGCGGCTTGCCGTCCACGGTGTCGATGACCGTTGCTTCGCCGCGATTGACGACGGCGATCGCGTCGCATCCGACGATCTCATGGTCCACCTTGACGCACTTTTCGCAGAGAATGCAGCGGTTCGGATCGCTCTCGATCAGTGGCCAGTCGTAACGGATCTGCCGTTTTTCCAGGACAGCGGAATACTCCTGTTTCGCCACGTCAAGGCCGTAGCAGGCGTTCTGCAGGTCGCATTCTCCGCCGGCATCGCAAACCGGGCAGTCCAGCGGATGGTTCACCAGCATCAGTTCCATCACCTTGCGGCGGATCTTCGTCAACCGCTCCGACTGGGTGGTAACGTTTATACCTTCCTTGACCGGCGTATTGCACGCGGTCATGGTGCGCTCGACCCCCTCGACCTCGACCGCACAGACGCGGCAAGCGCCGGTGGGAGACACCTTCTGCAGCCAGCAGAGGGTCGGTATCTTGATGCCGACTGTCGCCGCGGCATCAAGGATCGTCGTCCCCTTGGCCACCGTAATATTCTTGCCGTCGATTGTCAGATTGACCATGTTATCTATACCTCTGGTTTTTTTCAGCTCTTTGATTTCATGTAGTTTTTACTGCTATTTGCACCCGGGATGCCAGGATGCAAGTGGCTGGAGAGCGTTACCGCGCCTAGACGGCAACCATGGCTAAGCGGTAGCAGCGCAGGCACCGCTCCGCCTCGCGCACCGCCTGGCTGTTGGTGAAGCCGAGCTCCACCTCGCAGTAGTTCTTGTAGCTGGCCCGCTCCTTGCCGTGAACCTCCGCCTGGTGTGCCCTGGCGACGGAATCGAGCCAGGAGACGCTCTCGTTCTTGTCATAGACACCCATGTAGTTGAGGATGTCCTCCATATATTCGTCGTCGGTGAGGTACGCTTTCCCCTCTTCCAGCCAGCGCTGCACGACCTTGGCTGCGCGATGGCCGCTCCCTATGCAGGCAACTACTGTCAGCGGGCCGATCTCGGCGTCGCCGCCGGCAAAGACCCCGTTGCAGTCGGTGATCAGTGTCCTGGACTGGAAGTTCCCCATTCCGTCCTTCAGGTCCTTACCCGCCGCATCCTTGTAGGGAATGTACTTGGTGACGATGGTGTTCCACTTGGTGATGTCGATCCCCAGGTCGGGCGGAATAAAGCCCAGATCCGGGTCCTGACCGATGGCCGGGATGACGGTGTCACACTCGATGACGAATTCGCTCCCTGCGACCGGCTCCGGCCGGCGGCGACCGGAAGCGTCTGGCTCGCCAAGGGCCATCCGGACGCATTCCACGCCGGTCACCTGGCCGTTCCCGTCTGCGATGATCTTGGTGGGGAGCACCTGGAACTCGAACGTGACCCCCTCCTCGTCGGCACCGTCCACTTCCCAGACGTCGGCCGGCATCTCCTTGCGGGAACGACGATAGACGAGATAGGATTCGTCGGCCCCTTCACGGAGCGCCACACGCACGCAGTCGATGGCGGTGTTGCCGCCGCCGACCACCACGACCTTTTTCCCCATGCCGGTCGGGCTTCCCATGTACGCATCGCGGAGGAAATCGATCCCCCCCTTGAGGAACCCCTTGTACCCCTTATCTTCCCCTTCGACCCCCATCGGCTTGGAACGGTGGGCGCCTGGAGCGAGGAAGACTGCATTGTATTTAGCCTTCAGCTCTGCGAGGGTAATATCCTTACCGACCCTGGTGTTGTAGATTATCTCGACCCCCATGGAGGATATGATATCAATGTCCCGTTGCAGCAGGTGACGCGGCTGGCGGTAGGGGGGTATGCCCACTGCGACCATGCCGCCACCAAAACCTGCGGGAAGCGCTTCGTAGATGGTTACCGGATAGCCTTCCAGTGCCAGGTAGTAGGCCGCTGCAAGACCGGCAGGCCCGGCGCCGACCACGGCAACCGTCTTGTTTTTCCGCGGCTTCGGCTGCATGGGTGGCTCGATCTTGTGCTGCCACTCATAGTCGGAAGCGGACCGCTTCAGCACCATGATGCTGATCGGCTCGTCCACGTTCTTACGCCGGCAGGCCGTCTCGCACGGATGTGGACAGACGCGGCCGCAGACCGAAGGAAGCGGCATGTTTTCGCGGATCGCCGACAGAGAATGGCCGAACTGGTACTCCTTGATCCCTTCGATGTAGGCGGGAATGTCGATATGGGCCGGGCACTTGTCCTGACAGGGGGCGGTATACTTGTCGATGTAGTTGAACCCGGATGCAGGCGTCTTGGCCCCGTTTATATAGGCCAGGAAATCGTCGCGGAAAAATTTCACCGCATCGAGCACCGGCACCGTTGAGCTCTGGCAGAGGGTGCACTTGCAGTTTTTCAGAAGATCCGTCAAGTCTTCTATGGTCCCCAGATCAGCCTCGGTGGCATTCCCGGCGATGATCGCCGCCAGGGTATCCATGAGAACGCGCGTCCCTTTCTTGCCGGGGGTACATTTGCCGCAACAATAAAGGGTCTGCACACGCCGCATGTATTCGGCAGCCATCACGGGAACATCCACATCCTTATTGAAAACGATGATGCCGTCCCAACCCATGAAGGCAGCCATCGGCCGCTCGCCGTCATAGGTCACGGGAAGCCGGAACTGCGCCTCCGCGCCGGCGCCGCCTGCACGGTTATCAACAATATTTCTTCCCCAGCTGGAAAATACCACCTGTGCCACTTAAGCCTCCGCGAAACCCTGTTAAATTATCTCTATAAAAACTCTTATCTTGCCGTATTTATTGAACAAAATTGAATTTTTCAATTGTATACAGTATGCAATTATTAGCACAAGACACATTCACAAATCAAGGGAAAAATCGCAAACCACCTGCTTTTACCGAAGGTTGCCAGCCGTCGATCTCTCTGCTATACATAACTTTCATGCCGGGCAACGATCGTTTCTTTGCCCCATGCGGTGAGAGAAAATCACCCCGACAGGACCGGGAAACGCCGGTCGCAAAATATCCATATGCCATGCAAGGAGAACCTGCCATGTACAGCAAAGCCTTTTCCGATCTTTTCAGCATCAACATGGGGGTAAAACAGGGAGAGCGCATCCTGGTCTTCAGCGATACGATCCGCACCGACGAAAATCCGTCTGCGGCCGATGCGGATCGCCGCGCCAGGCTTTTGCAGACCGCAGCCGATGCCACCGCCTTTGCCGGGAAGAACTATGGCAATGCCGCCTTCATTTCGTTCCCGGCCACCGCCGCATCGGGTGCTGAGCCGCCCGAGTCCCTCTGGCGGGCGGCATTGGGTGACAGGACGGTGGACAAGCTCTCGGAGGCAGACATACTGCCACGGCTTCTGTCCAAGGAGGCCACCCCGCAAGAAATTGAACGGGCCATGGAAATCGTCATTGCCGAAAGGAGTGCGGTCGCAGACGTGGTGGTTGCGCTGGCCAACAATTCCACCAGCCACACACGCTTCCGCGCCCTGGTAAACGCGGCGGGGGGACGGTTTGCCAGCCTGCCCCATTTCGATCCGGCGATGTTCCTCACCTCCATGCGTGTCGATTGGCATGCCCTTGCCGAGCGAACGAAGAGGCTTGCCGAAGAGATCAACAATGCGGTGGAAATCGAGGTAACCACCCCCAACGGCACCCATATCCGTTTCGGCAAGACAGGGCGGATTGCCGAAGGTGACGACGGCCTTTTGACCGCACCGGGGAGCTTCGGCAACCTGCCGGCGGGCGAAGTCTATCTGGCACCGCTGGAAGGAAGTTGCAATGGGGTCATGGTCCTGGAGTACGCGCCGACCCGCAAGCTCGCAACGCCGCTCGAGCTTATTGTCAGGAACGGCAACGTCACGGAGATCCGCGGCGACGAACCGTACAGGCACAAGCTGGAACGGAAATTTGCCGAAAGCGCGAAGAACCGGAACATCGCGGAGCTCGGAATCGGCACTAACGACAAGGCGAGCAGGCCGGACAACATCCTCGAAGCGGAGAAAATCCTCGGCACCATCCATATCGCACTTGGTGACAATTCCGGTTTCGGCGGCACTGTCAGCACCCCCTTCCACGAAGATTACGTGTTCTACGAGCCGACCCTGATGGCGGTCATGGCCGACGGAACGGAGAAGATCCTGCTGTATCGGGGAAAGCTCTCCATCTGATGCAAAAGGTCTCACACGCCATCTCCGCATTTGCAATTAAAGATGGCCCTGCTATATGCCGATACAAAATAGTATCTACCCTAATGCCGCTGATTCAATACGGCAGGCAAACTTTAAAGGGGAGCGAAAATGGCAGACGAAGCAAAAGCGGAGAACGGACTAACCTTCCAGATATCCCCTGACGGCGGCAAGTTGCTTGCCACGTGCGACCCCGCCGCACAAAAAGTCCCATTAGACACTGACTGGGTCTGGCAAGCACTCGTGTCTCAACACCTTTCGGACCTGTTCATTCTGGAAGACGCGCTAAACGCCCTGGTAAAGAGGTGCAGTGTTGCCTCCGACCGGTTCACGGTGCAGATCGGGGAGCGCCGGGACGGGACGCTGACATTGAGCGTTGCTCCAGACCTGATGTCGGCGTGTATAACCATCACAGCCGCATACGGCGGCAAGGCCGTCACAGCCGCACAGATAATCGAGGCACTCAGGGGACAGAATGTCGTCAGCGGAATCCTCTACGATGAAATTGATAAGGCGGTTGTCGAAAAAGTTGTCCATAAGCGGGAGGTTGCCAGGGGGAGCCTGCCGCAACCCGGTGAGGATACCCAGTTTATCAGCCTTGTCCCGGAAATACGGGAAAGATGCCCCCAGACAGACGACACGGACAACGTTGACTACCGAAACATGGGAGGCATCGTCAGCGTCAAGGCGGGCGACCCTCTGATGCGACGCCATCCGGCGACCAAGGGGACACCGGGTGAAAACATTCTCGGGACGCCGATACCGACAACCGACGGCAACGACATGGGGTTTGCTACGAACCTGAGCGGCACCGCATTTGCGGAAGGTGATCCGGACCTGCTCCTGGCAGCTATTTCAGGCCTCCCCGTCCAGGTGGATCACGGCGTCATGGTCGAACCGGTCATCAACCTCAAGAATATCGACCTCTCGTCCGGCAATCTGCACTTCGAGGGCACCGTCAATATCGCAGGTGATGTAAAATCCGGCATGGAGGTAAAGGCCACGGGCGACGTCATCATCGGCGGCGTCGTGGAAGCGGCAAGGGTCGAAGCGGGCGGCGACATCGAAATCAAGGGGGGGGTAATCGGCCAGAGTGAGGTGAGAAACCCAAAAGGAGAACTGAACCCTGAGATTTCATCCATTCATGCCGGCGGCTCTGTCACCGCCCAGTTTGCGGAAAACGCCTGCATCACAGCCGGCCGCGACATCAAAATCCGGGAAGTGGCCATGAAGAGCGAGCTCACCGCCGGAAACGAGATCGCGGTCGGAGAGCAGGGGATGAAAAAGGGGCACATCATCGGCGGCATCTGCCGGGCGACAACCCTTGTCCATGCCATCATCGCCGGATCTCCGGCCAACGTCGTCACCAGAATCGAAGTCGGCGTGGACCCTGCCGTCAGCGAAAAGCTATCCATTGTAAAGCAGCAGCTGGCAGACAAGGAAAAACGACAGGAAGAAACCGCCAAGACCCTGGCCTACATCCGCGACAACCCGAGCAAGGTGGATGCGGGGATGGCCAGGCTGAAGGAACGGGTCTACGATCTCATGCAGGCAGAGATCACGGAACTGAACGGACAAAAAAAGCGCCTGCAGAAACGGCTTGAGCTGGTCAACAACGCCAGGATAGAAATAGAACGTACCGTATATTTCGGCGTCCATATCATGGTCGGGGACAAGACCCTCCTGATCGAGGACGACCTGGAAAGCAAAACGTTTACCCGCGGAGATGACGGAATAGCGTACTGACCCTCATGCGGTGTTGACAAAGGTCGGCCGCATGAGTTTAAATGCCTCCTGTACGCTAGGAGGTAGCCAGTGCGCATAATCGGCTTGACGGGTGGAATCGCCTCCGGGAAAAGCACCGTAGCAAAAATCCTGGAAAAACACGGGGCCATAGTGATCGATGCCGACCAACTTGCCCGGGAAGTGGTGGCGCCCGGAGAAGCCGCCTATTACGACATAATCGCCGCATTTGGCGACGGCATCCTGAACGACGACCGCACCATCAACCGCACAGCCCTGGGGAAGATCGTCTTCGCAGACCCCGAAGCCCGGCGGCGACTGGAAAACATCACCCACCCCGCGATCGGCAAAAGGGCCGAGGAAAAGCTTGCTGAACTCAAGCGGGGGGGCGAACGCGCGGTCTTCTACATGGCGCCGCTCCTCATCGAGGCCGGCGCCACCTCACGCGTCGACGAGATCTGGGTTGTGTACATTGACACGGAAGAGCAGATAAAAAGGGTTATGGAGCGGGATAAAATTACCGCTGAAGAGGCACGGCAAAAGATTGCCGCCCAAATGCCGATGGAGGAAAAGCGGCGCTACGGCTCGGTGGTAATCGACAATAGGGGGTCGCTGGACCAGTTGGAAAAACGGGTTGAAGAGCTGTGGGAAATAGAGATAGCGGAGAAATAGGCGAGGACTGAACGTCCTGCCGTCACAGATTTGCATAAACAAAAGCCCCCGATTCATCGGGGGCTTTTTGTCATTTATGATAACCGAGCTTGGAGGATATCTCTTCCGAGGCCTTGATGACCAGGGGAATCAACTCCTTTTCCAACCGTTCATCGGTAAACCGCATGGATGGGCCGGAAATGCTGACGGCGCCGATGATCCGCCGCGTGTAATCGCGGATGGGTGCGCCGACACATTTGACCCCAACGTCCAGTTCCTCGTTGTCGATCGCATACCCCTGCTGGGCAACCTGCGCCAGATGTTTTTTCAATTCGTCCCGATCGATAATCGTATTCGGGGTATAGCGCTTCATTTCCTTTGCGGGGAGATAATTAGCCAGTTCCTCGTCGGTCATGTAGGCTATCTGCACCTTTCCGGCTGCAGTGCAGTAGGCCGGCAACCTGGCGCCGACGCGTGGCACCACCCGCACGGTGAGATCGGTTTCGACAACGTCGAGATAGATGATATGGAACTCTTTCAGGATCGCAACGTAGGTCGTCTCGTTGCACTCTCTGACCAATCCTTCAAGAACGGGGCGCGACTGGCGGAGAAGTCCCATTTGTTTAATGAAGGTCTGCCCCAGTTCCAGGGTCTTAAGCCCCAGTCGATAGTTCTCGGTAACCTTATTCTGCTCAATGTAATTTCTGGATTCAAGGGTTGCCAGCAACCTGAAAACGTTGTTTTTATGTAGCTTCAGGCGCTTACTCAGCTCGGTCACGCCGAGTTCGTCCACATCGTCATGGAACTGCTCCAGTAGATCTAGAGCATGGGAAACCGCCTGTATGATATACTCGGATTTTTCTTTTTTTGCCATTGATTGCACCTGCTCGATTTAGATTCCAACAGAACTTCATAAGCTTTTTGACAGAATATGTCAAGGCATTTATCTATTAAATTAAAACTTTATCCCAAAAATTCTCTTTATTTTTTCTTAACATAAATCAAGGTTTGTCATATAGTAGTCCGGCGTGCAGGGCCACCCGGCAGCCCAAAACCATGCATGAGATTTGCTTGCCGGATACTTTTAGCATCAAATCGGCAAAAGCACTGTTTGAAAATATAGAATAGTGTTTTATACTTGTCAAGCAAGAAAAATTATACGCCTATAATTAGACCTAAAACAAGGCAATTGGCAAGCAATGTTAACTAGTTAGGCATCACCACCAAACCCATGTGTCGTGCGATTGCTATAAAAAGTGGAGGAGATTTCCATGTTGAACCTGCGAAAAAAAATTCTCGTCGCAATTGACGGGTCCCCCCTTTCCGACAAGGCTGCCGAAGAAGCGGTGCGCATGGCTGCCGGCAACCCCAGCCAATTCAAAAGCAAAATATACGCCATGCTGGTCCTGCCTAACGCGCCCAGAAACACTTTTACCGATTTTGTCCCCTCAGCCCCTATTACAGAGTCTAACAAATGGGGAGAATTGCGCGAGCGGATCCTCTACGTCATCGAAAAGGATGCAAAGGAAGCCGGAATTCCACTGGAAATCAAGGTCGTATACGGCGATCCGGCCGACGAACTACTGAAGTTCGCGGAAAAGGAAGAGATCGACGTCATCGTCATAGGGAGCTCGGGAAAAGGTTTCCTCAAGAGGAAGCTGCTGGGAAGCGTTTCACACAAAGTCGCAAAATACGCAAAATGCTCGGTCTATATAATCAGGGGGTAATATCCTGAATACCATGCCCGCACAGCGACCTTGACAAAAGAGATCGCCATCCATATGATCGATTTAATTTATTTTCCCTCATTCAACCTGCCGCACCATGGGGTGATACGTCTTGCGTCTGCGCCTGATATCAAAACTGACCATTTCCACAAACATGGTGCTGATGATTTTCATGGCTCTATTCGCCTATGTGAACCTTGCAGCGCTGAAGAAGCTCCTTCTCGAAGAAGCGGTTGCAGACGCGGACAAGCTCAGTGAAACCGTCATCCGCGCCACGCAACACCAGATGATCCACGATGACCGGGAGCGGATACAGCAAGTGCTGAAGGAGGTGGGTGCCGAGAAGGGGATCGATCACATCCGGATGATCAACAAAAACGGCCGCATCATCTACTCCACCCAGGAAGAGGAGATAGGCACCTTTCTCGATAAAAATGGGGAAGCATGCAACATGTGCCATTCCACCGGCAACCCGCTGACATACGCTTCCTCCATGAACAGGAGCAGGATCTTCACCAGGCGCGACGGGAAACAACTTCTGGGGCTGGCCAGGGCCATTTACAACGAAGAGAGCTGCTACACCGCCAAATGCCACTTCCACCCCGAACGTTTCAGGGTTCTGGGGGTGCTAGACGTCACCGTCCCACTCGACCGCATGAATTCCCAGTTGAACTCCTATAGAGGCACCACCATAGCAATCACCATCCTCCTCATGGGGCTCATCTCACTCTGCATCACCATATTCATCCAGCAACTGGTCAACCAACCGGTGCAGCAACTGCTGAAGCACACCGAACAACTGGCGAGGGGAGAAATGGATGCCAGCGTTTCCGTAACTTCCGGGGATGAGCTGGGTGAACTGGCCGACAGTTTCAACAACATGACGATGAAACTAAAACAGGCGAGGGCCGAACTGGAGGACTGGGGAAAGAACCTGGAATCGAAAGTGGATGAGCGGACCCATGAAATAAAGGATATCCAGCAGCAGCTCATCCGCTCGGAAAAACTTGCATCCCTCGGCGAACTTGTGGCCGGCATCGCGCACGAGATCAACAATCCGCTGACAGGCATCCTGGTTTTCTCCTCTCTCGTCAGCAAGGATCCCAAACTGGACCCATCCCTGAAAGACGACCTGGAGACCGTTGTTCAGCAGACAGAGCGGTGCAGTCGGATAGTCAGAGGACTCCTGGATTTCTCCAGGGAATCCGTCCCCCAGAAAGAATTTTCATCCTTAAACCGCATCATGGATGTTTCGCTTTCACTCGTCGAGCGACAGGTGCTTTTCCAAAACATCACCATAATGAAAGACTACAACAATGACCTACCGGACATACTGCTGGATCCAAACCAGGTCGAACAGGTTTTCATCAATATGCTCCTCAATGCCGGTCAATCCATGTACGATGGCGGCAACCTCCAGATCGGCACAGGCATGACGGCCGACGGCTGCCACGGGTTTGTCAGGATATCAGATACGGGCTGCGGCATCCCCGAAGAAAACCTGGTAAAGATATTCGACCCTTTCTTCACCACCAAGTCGACCAAAGGGACCGGCCTGGGTCTGTCGGTTTCATACGGGATCATAAATAATCACGGTGGGACGATAGAGGTGGAAAGCGCAATAGGCAAAGGGACGACTTTTACCATCAAGCTGCCGACAAGAGTTGCGGGAGAATAGGGGAAAAAGGAGAACTCTGGATCAAACCGGCCCGGTGCGGCATTGCATGGATATCAATCACCTGCATGGCGGCTTGTGCCGCTAACCGCTGACCTGGTTTCTGATCGATATGCCAAGCTTTTTCATCAAAGCCTGGAAGTTAGGCCGGAGCATGCCGGTTTCTTCGGCCGCACGGGTGATATTCCAGTTGTTCCGTTTAAGCGCATTGAGTGCGAAGGCCTTTTCTACAGGTTCCACTGCCCGTTCCCGGAGATGCCGTTTGGTCTCCTTCAGTTCGTCGGCGCTCTGCGGAACAAACCCGGAAACAAGACAGCTTTCGTCCTCATCAGGAAGGGTAAGCTCCAGATTCTCCTTCTGGATAAGCCCCCCTTCGACCAGGACCACGGCCCGTTCGACGATGTTTTCCAGCTCGCGGACATTGCCGGGAAATGGATACTCCTCCAGCAATGCAAGGGCGTCTGGTGCCAACCCACGGATCTCCTTCCCCATCTCTTCTGCAAACTGCTTCAGGAAATGCGCTATCAATAGCGGCAGGTCCCCCTTCCTCTCCCGCAAAGGAGGAAGGTCTACAGGAATTATGTTGAGACGGAAGAACAGGTCTTCCCGGAAGCTCCCCTCGGCGACCAGGGTCCTGAGATTCCTGTTGGTTGCCGCCACTAGCCGGATATTGATCGGGATGGGCTGCGTACCGCCGATGGGAGTGACCTCGCGCTCCTGAAGCACCCTCAGCAATTTGGCCTGGGTAGTCAGGCTGATGTTGGCAACCTCGTCCAGAAAAAGCGTTCCGCCGTCGGCGACCTTGAAAAGGCCCATCTTGGTATGAACGGCTCCAGTAAAAGAGCCTTTGACGTGGCCGAACAGCTCCGATTCCAGCAGGTTTTCCGCCAGAGATGTGCAGTCCACGGCAACAAACGGCTGGTCCCGCCTCTGACTGTTCTTGTGGATCGCGCATGCGACCAGTTCTTTGCCCGTGCCGCTTTCACCCGTTATGAGAACGCTGCTGTCGGTGGGCGCCACCTGCATGATCCGGCGATACACCTTCTGCATCTCCCGACTTGCACCGATGAACATGTCGAAGCCGTGATTGTCCCGCAGCTCCTTGCGCAGGTACATGTCGTTGAACAGCACGGCCTTCTGCTCCAGCGCATTTCCGACTTTTTCGATTATTTCTTCAGGGGAAAAAGGCTTGGCGATATAATCCACAGCGCCGTTTTTCATGGCTTCAACCGCTGTATCTACCGACGAATAACCGGTGATGATGATTACGGGCGTCTCCGGCTGCAAGACCTTGATGCTCTTCAAGACCTCCATGCCTCCCATCCCCGGCATCTTCAGGTCTGTTATGAGGAGGTCGAACGATTCCTCCTGCAACTTTTCTATGGCAAGATAGCCGTTAGCATAGGTTTCAACCGTAAACCCGCCACCATCGAGAATGCGACGAACCCCCTCCCGGATAACCGCTTCATCATCGACGACCAGAATTCGCTTTCTCACCATTGCCCTTACCCCTCCGCTGACAGAATGTTCGATACGGCCCATGCCCAGGTCATTCGAGGCTAAAGTTCAACCGGATAAGCCATCCACCAATATAGCAATTTTCACGCCGACCATATTTCTCGTCCCACCAAAGGATCCGGCACATCAGCAGCCGCAACACCCGGCCCCGCACGACCCCGCCAGGAGCGGTAACGCAGCTATTCAGCTTGTAAAACGCCACGGATCGCCGCAGACAATCTTAACGCATATTAAGTAAGTGCCATTACCAAGTCAAGCATTAAACGCTTCCAACATGACATCCGTCAGACCTCCATTCCCGCGTCTATCCCCATCCGGCAAGGTGTTTCAAACCATTTATATAAATGATAATACATTGTGTATTTTTAATTATACACATGTCGAAACGGTTGACAAGCCGTGTAATTACGAGGCGTTAGAGGGATCAAACCATCCGACGCCGCTACCCCGCCTCCTGACCGCGTATAGGATTATTATACGTTATTCGGTTATTCCGTATTTGCCTGTGAAGCGGTCAACTCGGCTGCTGACAAAAAATACTTTAAATTTCAATACATTAACCATGTAAAATTAATACATTATCAGCTGCGGCACAGTCGCTGCAATGCCATTTGTAAAAGCTGCAAACCAAGATATGCCCCAAAAAGGAGGATGCCATGAAATGCACGGTCAAAAACGCGTTACTTGTATTTATCGGCAGCGTTTCCA
>DAIEGL010000201.1 GCA_027356255.1 Geobacter sp.
GAATACGCAATCCGCGGCATCATTTATCTGGCCCAGCAGCCACCGGGCAAGGTCTCGCTGATCAGCGAAATAGCCGTTGCCTCGGATGTGCCGCAGACCTTTCTTGCCAAGATATTTCAGAGTTTCGCCAAGCTGGGCATCGTCAATTCCTCCCGCGGCACCGGCGGCGGCTTTACCCTCGGCCGGCCGGCGGCATCCATAACCCTGCGGGAGGTGGTCGAGGCTGTAGAAGGGCCCATCATCCCCAACCGCTGCCTTTTGGGCACCGGGTTCTGTGACAGGGGTGGGCACTGCAATGTGCATCAGGTCTGGAGAAACGTGCAGACCCAGGTGGTAAACATCCTGGACAGCGTCACGATGGAAGAGCTGGCACAGAAGAAAAAAGAGTAATTTTTTTGTCCAACAATGGGACAAAAAAGGTCTTATTCATGCTGAGGCATCCTGCGGTGCAGACGGAAATTCCGTAGTTAATTGGTATACTTTAACGCGTGGCCGCAGTTAACCGTATCCCGGGTGCAAAACCTATTGACAAGGAGGCAGTAGATGGACGTTTTAACCTTGAGCCGGCTGCAGTTCGCCATCACGAGCATGTTCCATTTCATTTTCGTGCCGTTGACCCTCGGGCTCTCCATCATGGTGGCGTATATGGAAACCCGCTATGTGACGAGCGGCAACGAGCTTTACCTGAAGATGGCAAAGTTCTGGGGAAAGCTGTTTCTCATAAACTTTGCCCTGGGGGTTGTGACCGGTATCACCCTTGAGTTCCAGTTCGGCATGAACTGGGCGGAGTATTCCAAGTATGTGGGCGATATTTTCGGCGCGCCGCTCGCCGTCGAGGCAACCATGGCATTCTTCATGGAGTCCGTATTCATCGGCGTCTGGATATTCGGCTGGAACAAGGTGTCGAAGCGGATGCACGCCATATCCATCTGGCTGGTGGCCATCGCCACAAACCTTTCCGCGCTCTGGATACTCCTGGCCAACGGCTGGATGCAGCATCCGGTGGGATTCGTGCTGAGAAACGGCCGTGCCGAGATGGTCGATTTTCTGGCGTTGCTCACCAACCCTTACGGCCTTCTGAAGTTCGGGCACCAGATCGTTTCCGGTTACACGGTGGCGGCGTTCTTTGTCATGGGGGTGTCAGCCTGGCATCTCCTGAGAAAGAACAGGCCCGACTTTTTCAAGACCTCTTTCAGGATGGGGGCCAGCTTTGCCCTGGTTTCCACCCTCCTCGTGGCGGTGGTCGGCGACTTCCATGCGGTGGAGGTGGCCAAGACCCAGCCGACCAAGTTCGCCGCCATGGAATCGGTCTGGGAAACGAAGCGCGGGGTAGGGTTGAACCTTCTCCTCATCCCGAGCGAGCTCAAGGAGTGCAACGTCGTCGAGCAAATCTGCATCCCCAAGATGGTGAGCCTGCTGGCGTTCCACACGCCGAATGCGGAAATCAAGGGGCTGAAGGATTTTCCCAAATCCGAACGTCCGCCGGTCACCCCGGTCTTCTTCAGCTTCAGGCTCATGGTCGGCCTCGGCTTCCTGTTCATCTTCCTTGCGCTGGTTGCGCTGTTCCTCTCCCGGAGAGGGACGCTGGAAAACCATCCCCTGTTTCTCAAGGTCATGCTGTTTGCGCTGCCGCTTCCCTACATAGCCAATCAACTCGGCTGGATCGTGGCCGAAATGGGTCGCCAGCCCTGGATCGTCTACGGTGTTCTCAAGACCTCGGATGCCGTTTCCAAGGCCATCAGCACCCCGCAGGTTCTCGGTTCCCTGATCGGATTTACCCTTCTCTACGGCACGCTCGGCTGCATCGATATCTTTCTGTTGACCAAGTATGCCAGAAAAGGGCCGGATGACGATCTCTCGGCCATCATCAAACCGACAAGAAACTAGGAGGAGGGAAGTTATGGAATTACAGATAATCTGGTTCGTTCTTTGGGCGGTGCTCTGGGCGGTCTATTTCATGCTTGACGGGTTTGTTCTCGGCGCAGGGATGCTGCATCTCTTTCTCGGAAAAAACGACGGCGAACGGCGGGTAATCATCAATACGCTCGGCCCGGTCTGGGACGGTAACGAGGTCTGGCTCATAACGGCGGGGGGCGCCACATTTGCAGCCTTTCCCACCACCTACGCGCTGATGTTCAGCTATCTCTACACGGCCCTGCTGCTCTTGTTGTTTGCGCTCATCGTCCGAGGGGTTTCGTTTGAATTCAGGGGCAAAGGGGAGGGGGATTTATGGAAACGATCATGGGATACTGCCATTCTTGTCAGCAGTTTTCTCCCGGCGCTTCTTTTCGGGGTTGCATTCGGCAACATCTTTGCCGGGCTTCCCATGGATGCAGCGGGGTATCATGGATCGCTCATGTATCTGCTGAACCCCTATGGGCTGTTGACCGGCATACTGTTTGTGCTCCTCTTTCTGGTTCACGGTACCCTCTACCTTTCGGTCAAGACGGTCGGTGATCTGAGTCTCCGGGCTCGTGCCGCGGCCGAAAAACTCTGGCCTGCGCTCCTCGTGGTTGCGGTGGCGTTCCTCGGCTACACCAAATTCGCAACCAGGCTTTACGACAATTTCTTCAGCGCCCCGTATCTGCTCATCGTTCCGCTCCTGGCCGTTGCCGCTCTGCTCGGCATCAGGATACTGACCGCAAAGGGAAACCTGCTCGGCGCTTTCGCCTCTTCATGCGTGACCATCGTCATGGTCGTTTTTACCGGGGTAATCGGACTCTTCCCGAATCTGATCCCTTCGAATCTCGATCCGGCGTACAGTCTGACCATCTTCAACTCCTCCTCCAGCCCCTATACACTGAAGATCATGACTTTGGTCGTGGCGCTCTTCCTGCCGATCGTCATCGCCTACAAGATCTGGGTCTACCGGGTTTTCCGCGGCAAGGTCACGGTCCAGGAGGTGCTGGAGGACAAACAGGCCTACTGATTTACCGTTCCCGCCCATTTTCCCCCCCGCCTTTCCGGCGGGGGGAGCCACAAAAGGTCACGCATTGTGGCTGGAATTAAAAATCACCACAATTCAACCATCTACCTTGTAAAACTTAAAGCTTTAATGCACATTGTTAGCACGTATGTTGCTCAATGTGAACGAACGCTCTTTTGCCAAGAAGTTGCTGAAAACATCTTTTCTCCTGCTGGCAGGCATCCTTCTATCCCTCTTTCCAACCGGGCATCCCGATAACGGGGCAGCCTTTGCCGACGATCCCCCTCAATACCATACACCGCTCGCGGGAGAGCCGTGCACTATCGAGTGTCTCGGGCGAAGCGTGGCCGTGCCGTCCCGCAACCGGGACAATACCGCTGCCCTGGTGTTGGGCGGGACGCTCTTTACCCCGAATCTTGCCGAGCACGATTTCCTCCCCATGGCTGCCGTTTACTGGAAACACCGCTGGAACGATACCCGGGTCCGGGGAACATTCAGCGTCTTCGTCAACGAACTGGACGCATCGCAAACCCTCGGCAGCTTCCAGTTGCTGGGGCATCTCGACAACAACACTATCCCTTTCTCATCCGCCGAGATCCAAAGAGGTGTAGAGGTGGAGGGTACTTCGATCAAGTGGGGTGTGGTGAATGGACGGGTGGGGGTGGGGTTGCGCCTGCCCGTGGCCCCCTTTCAGACGGACAACGATCTGAGATTGCAGCTTTTCTATCAGGCCGGTTACCTTTACTCGAAACGGGTCGAGGATACCGCTCCCAACGTGGTGCTCCCCCCCGACACCATGGTGCACGGAGCTTTGCTCAGGCTGCGGTACGACGGTATGCGTCGGAACCTGATGGAGCTCCCGCACCGGGGGGTAGCGGCCGGTGTTGACGCGGAGTTCATGCGGCGCAGCAAATGGTCCGATGCCAACTACGGTGGTGCGGTTTACACCAGGGGCGAAACGCAGGATTGCCTCAAGGTCTCCGGCTATCTCACCGTAGCAACCGGGGTCCCGCTCCTCTCCGAGAAAAACCGGCTCCTTTTCAGCGTCTACGGAGGATTCGCCCCCTACGGTGCCCTGGACCGGTTTTCCGCATTCAGGATCGGCGGCGGGCCGATCCCGTCCGAATCCGACGACATGGACCGGCAGGTTTTTCCGGGCGCCATGTTCAGCCAGTTTCCCTCCTCCGACTACCTGATCGGCTCCGTCGAGTACCGGCGAGAGCTGTTCCCGTTCCTCTATTTTCATCTGCGCGGCACCTACGGCTGGGTGAACCAGAACATCTTTACCGATGAAAACCGCAAGTTCCTGGCTGGAAGCGGCGAAGCGATCTCCACCGGGTTCACGACCGGATGCCTGTGGAATTCGGAGCTTCACCTGGAGTATACCTACGACACCAGGATATTGAGAAACGGCACCCCGGGAAGCAACATCAGCCTCCTCTGGTCGAAGGCGTTTTAAGGGGTGCTGGGGGGGCGGATAAGGTTCGTTGATTTGAGGGGATATCGAGGAGGTGAATTTCAGGAAATAAAAATGGCTCTACAGGATACCTGTAAAGCCTTTATTCATAGGGTGGTGCCGGAGGCCGGGGTCGAACCGGCATGGGATTGCTCCCGCTGGATTTTGAGTTTTATGAGGCACGGTAACATATGGATAATAGTGGTAAACATTGATCCGTAACTATTTGAACATATTCACCACATGGTTTAATCCGGCTAAATTTGGCATTAGGTGGTAAACCCCACTTGCTACATATATGCTACATATTTTCATGGTGCAGACAGCACCTGTTTTATGAGTACCGTCTTCTCCGAGGCACGGAGGAGTTCCCCCAGGAGAAGTTTGGTTTTCGAGTCGTAATGCTTCTCCATGGCGACCGGAGTGGCAACGGCAACGGCCAGAGTTGAATACGTCAAAAATTTACCCCTTGTGGTTTGCGTGATGTAGGTTTTGTCTGTGTTCCTGTCTGCGGAAACGAACGTGCCCGCATCGCTGCTTTCCACTGACGTTGATGACGCCCCGCTGCTCGCCGGTACTCCCCCCTCGGGGAACCACTCAGCTCCACAACCAGTGACAAGCCCAACAGCAATGCATACGACCAATGTTTTCAGTTTCATTGCAACTCCCCCCTTTGTAACCATAGTTAACGATGTTTATAAAACATCTACATTCAACAGAAAAGGGGATTATTTCGCCTGTACCAAAGTGAGATCGGGGCAAGCCATCATGCAGGCGTCGGCGGCGTTGTTGCAACTCGACTTGCAGGAATAACTGTACTTGCAGTAAGCGCTACACTGCCACATATCACTTTCACACGTATAGTAACACCTCTTCCCCTGATCGCTCGACCAGGTATACTGCTTGTGCCCGACGCAACCACTGACGAGAAGTAACAAAAGAAACAGCAAGCACCCCTTCACGTTCCCTCCTGTTTAGCTGCTGCGGGTTTGTCATAAAGAGAAAAGATCATTCTTAATCTCGATATTTCTCTATGCCTGACATAACGAGGCAACCGTTTAATAGACTGCTTAATTTCCCGCCATCTGCTTACCTTCATATAATCCCTCCCATGAGCAAACATTATGGGGGGGAGGTTAATGACATTCAGCGCAAAAGTAAACGCGAAACAATGAATTATAATTCGTCAAGCATATTTATGTTCTGTTTACACTTTAATGAGCATAAAATCCGTGCTTATGTCCATTGGAAAAGAACTACGTAATCTTCGCCTCTCGTTGAAAATAACTCAACAAGAGTTCGCACATGCACTGGGGATAACCCAAGCTGCACTCTCACGGATCGAAAGCGGGCGCTCGGAAATACCTGACGCCATGTTGATAAAAATTGCCACGGAACACAAACGGCCCGAGATGTTGGCAAAACGTTGCAAGAGTTGCGCAGTCTTGTCTGCCACACGGAAATTTTACTTTCCGGAGATGGAAAACAGCGGCAAGCTTCTCGTTCATCAGTTGAAGGAGTCGATGGACAACATTGTGTCAGCCATGCTGGCCACGGCCGAAAGTTGGCCGGCAGAGGGTACCCCTGAGCATTACTTTGCCTTGATGGCAATCAGTCATGATGCGGTGAAGCTGCAAAACATTATCAACGGGTTTCGCATTGCCCTCGGGCGCCCCCCCGTTGGATGATCAATCATTTCTTCCTCTTCGCTAATACGTACGCCTCCACACAATCCTCATAAACCCGGTGCGCCAGTTCCGGGTTTTCTTTTTCCAGTTCCTTGAACATCTGCAATAGATGGGACTCTCGCCTGCTTAATGGGGTTATCTTTTGAGATCCTTTTGAGCGGTACCCGTCCGCTTCCTTTTCGATCGATGGGCACCAGTGCGGAGCGGCGTCGTTGATGAACATTGCACCTTCATGTTTTTCCAGCCAGTTTCTACTCAGTCTATAAACATTCTCCAGGTTGAGCATCAATTGTTCGGAGGGGAGTCGTTCCTCTTTTTCGAGCTTGGATATATATCCGCCCGTCAAACCAAGGGGTTCAGCAAATTCCTCTTGGGTCTTTTTCATGGATTTCCTGGCAGTCTTTAAGGCGGCCCCGGAAAAATTTTGTACTGGGTCATTTTTTTCTGTTGACATTTGTACTGTGTCCAATTATTATTCACACATAGTTAATGACTTATACCACACAAGAAAGGGCCAAACAATGAGGAAAAACAGTAAATCTACCCCTTTGCAAGTTTACGTGCCTGCGCAAATGAAATCCGACGTTGAAACCTTCGCCGGCCGGATCGGTGCAACCGCTTCTTCCTATGTGCGGCAGGCTATCGCTGAGAAGTTAACCCGCGATCAAAAGCAAGCTGCTTAACTGTTTACTACATTTTCATCAACCATTAAAGGCGATTATGTCACCTCAAAGGAGGACCGGATGCAAGAGCGGGTGATTGTACCGGAGGAAGAGTTGGCCAATCTCATATCTCTCCGCGATGCCGATCGGCTTTGCCTGGCAATCTCTGGGCGGTGTCCCAAGGTGGTAGCCAGTGAGATAGGTATGGAGTACAAACACTTCGCCAGGATCATGGGACCGAACGACGAGGACCGGCGTTACCTCCCCGACGACAAGCGAGTACCTTTCATGCGGGCCTGTGGAAACCTGATCCCCCTCCACTGGCTGGCCCTACAGGTAGGGCGCCAAGTACAGGTGCCACCGAGCGAGAATATCAGCGCAGAACTGGAAAAGGAACGAGCTCTACGCATGCACCAAGAGAAAATGTTTGTCGACATCATCAAGAGGATCAGAACAGCGCCAACGCGATTGAGAGAGAAACCCTTGCGACAGACCAAAATGTCCGTGGTCCCCATCCCCGCTTGGATGAAACGGGAAATTGCCGAGATTGAAAGGAGAGCAGCGTGAACAGACCACTTACCCCGAAGGAGATAGCAGCAGAACTTGGCTACACCTACAACTCACTGAAAGCTATGCGCTCGGCAAAGAGCCCGATGCTTGAAGGGTTGAAAACCTTCAAACTATGCGGTTGTGAAAAGCGATTGACAGAGGCTGGCTGCAACCACCGGTTTTACGCCTGGCGCGAAGACATCGAAGCCTTCTTGCGGCAGAGAGCGGAAGCGTTCACCTCTCGCCAGCATGCGGCATAAGGAGATACACCATGGCACACTGTAAAAAGAGCTACTTTCTGGAGTACCTCGGGATATTGGTGCTGCTTGTTGCGGGGATAGTGATGTTCGCCCATTGTCTTGAGCAGGAGGCGCGCATAGCTGAAAGAGAATATATCTTTGCGCATTGGGATAAGGTGGTAACCGCAGAGATCCGATACCGGGCGAAGAAGGAAATAGAAGAGGGTGTGAAATGAAATGTTCATGCGGTGCGAAGTTGATTTATGACGTGGATCATGACGGAAAACGTCCGCGGGTTATCAAGCGGTGTTTGAAGTGCGAAAATGCAAAGGTACTACCAGTGTGCGCGGAGGCCCGGGGGGGGGTGAACGGCTGCGCCTTCAGCGGCGGGCCTTATCGCCCGCTGTTTGCGCCTTGAGAGCAACAGCCGATGGTTAAGCCGAGAGAACGGGAGGAAGAACATGAAACGAAGCGATAACGGTAAAACTACATGCACAGAAGGCGGATCTTTCGTACGGGTTGATTGGTGGGGAAATGACCCCGAAGGATGGAGACACCAACCGCGCCGCAGATTGGGAAGTCTCCACCGTTTTAACCGGAGGATGTAATGGCAAAGGGACTTGATGACAACAGCATCATTTGCATGATGTCCGATTGGCTAGAGCAGGGCGACGTACTCGATGAGATTATTGATTGCGCTAATACGGCCAAGGACGATTACGAACACGATCATTCAGATTGATAACGGCTGGCGTTTGAACCGTCCGGCTTTATCGGTCGGGTCGGAACGCTGGTTAAGCGGGTTTTTCGATGGATCTGGTGAAAACTACAAAACAGGCGGCAGAGGTCTGGAACGATATACAGCACAGTAGCAAGCCCTGTCCCGGTAACAAAGCAATATTCAATGTCCTTTTTCTGGACATGGTGAAAATGATTTTGGAGGAAGCGAATGAGCGGAAAAACCCCTCACAAATTCGGCTGCCAATGTAAAAACTGTACGAAAACAAATGCAATCTGTCCTGAGTGCGGAACTGCATACTGGAATGATCCGAAATTCCCGGAACTAGAAGAGTGCCATCATTGTGCGTGGACTCCATTCAAGGAATCCGCTTAACGGCCTGGGCGGTGAACCGCAGGCTTCACCGGGCGGCTTCCACCGTCCTGGTTATAGCGCACATACCACGAAAGGAGAATCAAGATGAATTTTGGACAGGCACTCGAAGCACTGAAAGACGGAGAACGGGTATCTCGACAGGGCTGGAACGGCAAGGGGATGTTTCTGTATTTTGTCCCTGGCTCAATAGTCGCATTTGAGGATTTGCGCGGCCCTGCGAAAAATGCGGCAATTGCTGCCACGAAAATCGAGAACGGCGAACAGGGATCGTCGCGGCATATCTGCGGCCACATCGATATGAAAGCGGCAGACGGGTCGTTGGTCGTCGGCTGGCTTGCCTCCCAGACTGACATGCTCGCTGACGATTGGGGCATTGTGGATTAGCAGTCTCGGCGCACGGTCGAAGCTGGCCGTGCGCTATAACGGCTGAGAGCACAGCGGCGTAGCGTAGCGGAGACCGTCTGCCGCGCTTTGTTATGCGCTTTCCCTATTTGCCAACTAATTTAGGGAAAATTCTAATGTTGATCCCGGATAAAGCGCCTTGTGTAAGACTTACTGCCGATACTTTGTCATCAGGCGCAAAAGGCAATATTTTAACGTACTGTGCCGCCTCTTTTTCCGCACACATGTTGGACAAAAGAGCGTGTTGATAAGGTGGTATCAGCGGGATAACGGGGTTATGAGTATGGAACCAGAAACAGGCCTGTACGCATTTGACAACGAACCGAAGCGGAGCAGCACCCCTGCTGCATCTGCGGGTTATCAACAGTTGAGCGCCGCTGAAAATGCGGAGTACACCCGACTCGGGGAGTTGAGATTCGGGTCTGCATCGGAATCAGAGTGGCGTAGATATTTCGCATTGAGACGGAAAGTTACAGGTCGATAACGATCAGCTTTGAGCCGCTTGACGGCTCGAAAAAGCTGGTTAGTCAGTTTTTACAGGAGGTTGCACATGTCGAGAAAGTATCAAGTTGAGGTTGAAGAATGCGGCGAGGATTGCCCTGCTTTTCTGGATGATGGCTACGCCTGCGCCGTCCACTCCTGCGAGATGCACAACGAGGACATGCCCGCTGAGATGTTTCAGGAAATGGCAAGAACTGGCAAGCTGTTCCCTGATTTTTGCCCCCTGGTCGAGATCGAGGATTAGGCCATGATCGGCAAATGTGGAGTTATTGAGTGCGATCATTGCGGTAACTGTGAGGATCACGACGATGAGCCAGATTATCCGAAGGACTGTTACGGCTGCTATGCCCCAGGAACCGAGGAATGCGACTGGTGCGAATACGCCGACGAGTGCGCGTAAGGGTATCTGACTAACCATTGATTATACCAGCCCTGATGGCGGGATAACCGGAAATCGCAAACCCGCTCGCACCAAGGGGCAAAAAAGCTAAGTGGCTGAAATGCGCCGGGGAATATCGATGGATAATAAACACGCAAAAGCCGCCTTTGAAATCTGCCAACGAGCCCACGACAACGCGCTCCCGCCTGAATACGAAGACGAGGATGAAAAAGAGGCGCGGGAGTTTTGGGAAGAGTTGGAATTAGAGAGACAAATTGAACTGATGGGGAGGTGAGATAATGGAAACGCGGAATGTTCGGATCGTAGATAGGATGGGTAAACCACTTGATTTAATCGGATGCGGCTCGGGGGGGGGTATTAACTCCATACGTGAACAAAAAGACAGGGCTTGACGACCCGATGGTTATATTTCCCAGTGGCCGATTTCTCCATGTCGATACAATCGAACGTAACGACGGGAAGATAGTTGAGGTTGAATAAAAAAGCCCCGCTGCAACGGGGCCAGCCAAACACACTACAAACGGAGGATAACAAACATGCAACATACTGTCAATGACATAGCTACCGCAGCCACTTACGGACTATCTGACCCTGACCACCACGTAACCATAAACATAATTCGTGGCAACGCAACGATTCTTGTCTATGCGCCTGGGGCAGTTGTGTTCCCTCGTCCAGGAGCAAGCGTTTCGGATATTGAAGCAGAAGTTAAGATCAAAAAAGAGCGAAGTGACCGGGCAGAATTTGAGCGGTTAAATAATTTATTCGGAGGTAAGGCGGCATGAGCAATTTAGCAGAGAAAATAACGGAAGATGCAACAAAGTCCCTAGCTGTAATTACCACAGTACCGGGATTCATAACCAGTGCGGAGATCATCAGCAAATTACGGGCGAAGTATGACGGCCAAACCTATGACGTGTCCACCACGGCAGGGATGGCTAAAGCCGTTGAAGCTCGTCGTGAACTCAGAGAAGTCCGCGTCGCCCTGGACAAAGAGAAACCGAAGGTAAAGAAAGAGGCACTTGATTTCTGTGCCAAGGTCGAAGCCGATTACAAGATGCTAAGGTCTGCCGTGTCAGAGTATGAGGACATCCCCGACGAGGCTATCAAGGCCGAAGAGAAGCGCAAAGAAGAAGAGAAAACAGAGAAAGCCCGTATTGCTGCCGAAGCTCAGAAGGCCCTTGACGACAAGATTATTGAAATCGGCAAACTTCCCCTTCGCTGCGTTGGTAAAAATTCAGAAGAAATTGCTCTTTTCTTGGCGACACTGGAAGCAAAGGAAATTGGCGGCGAGTTTGCTGGGGAGACAAGGAACAGGGCAGAACAGGCAAAGAGCGAAGCAGTGGCAGAAATCCGTATCATGCACAAGGCCATGGTCGAAGCAGAAGAAAATGCGGCGATTGCCAAAGCCGAACAGGAAGCAGAGGTCGCACGTCAGGAAGCGGACAGAGTAGAACGTGAAAGGGTCGATGCAATCAAGAAAAAGGTTACAGATCTTCGTGAAGTTTATGTGACCCCTACAATGACTTCCGCCGACGTTGAACTGATAGTTGAAGCCTGCAAATCCAAAATCATCACGAATGACGAGTATCAAGAGTTTTATCAGGAAGCTTTCACCATGAATCAGACGACGATTACGGCGCTCTGTAAGATTCACGGTGAACTGGTAGCAAGAGAGGCAGCTGATGCACAGATGAAGATTGACCAAGAAAAGCTTGTGAAAGAACGTGAAGCGTTTGAAGCAGAGCAGAAGGCGGCTAACGCAAAACGTGCCGAAGAAGATCGTATTGCCAGAGAGAAGCAGGAAGCGGCAGCGGCAGAAGAAAAGCGTAAATCAGACGAAGAGGCTGCAAAAGTGCGTGAGGAAGAACGCCAAGCGGCTATCGTTGCCGAACAGAAACGGGTTGAAGCTGAGAAGGAACGGAAGGCGGCAGAGAAAAAGGCGAAGCTGGCGGAGGCACGCTGCAAAGATGCGGAGACGGCCCTTGTGAAGATTCTCAACGTCTGCCGGGATGAAACAATCACTGACTCCGACGCTCGCGCTCAGGTGTCGTTGATTGCGGAGGCGTCTTTATGAGCAACTTGGCGCTTAATCTTGACGACATTTTCGGTGGTGAGCCTGCGGCAAATGTGGAACTTGTTAAATGCCCTCCGCCTGGGATTTACCAAGACATCCCCAACAAGGTGTATCACTCTTTACCAGCTGTATCTAATTCGTACCTTTCCCGCTTCAACAAATGTCCCGCAGCGGCAAAGGTAGCCGTGGAGGAGTCAGCCAACCTTATACTTGGCAGCGCAACCCATGCTTTCGTGCTGGAAGGCGAGGAAGCGTTTTTAAAAGAGTTTGCCGTGGCTCCATACTGCGACAAGCGAACAAAGGCTGGTAAAGAGACGTTCGCGGAATTCCAGGACGCAAACAAAGGGAAGGCTGTTATCACTGCCGACGAAATGCAATTGATAATTTGCATGGGTAATGCTGTCCACGCTCATCCTTTCGCATCCCAATTGCTCAAACAAGGAATATCCGAGCAATCTGTGTTCTGGCAGGACGAGGAAACGGGGCTTTACTGCAAATGCAGGCCCGACCGGATACCGAGCGGCAATAAGGGCGTGCTGGTAGACCTGAAGACTACTACAGATGCATCGGAACATGCTTTTACCCGCTCTATTACTGTTTACGGATATCACCGCCAGGCGGCAATGTACCTTGACGGTGTGAACGCCGCCAGAAGGACTAATGATACTGGCGATATCCAGGACTTTGACGCCTTCGCTTTCATTGCCGTTGAGAAAACCGAACCGTACAGAGTGGAGGTCTTCGTACTCCTTCCCGATTTCATAGAGGCGGGGCGAGAAGATTACAAGCGGTTGTTGCGCCAGGAGCGCACCTGTAGGCGCAATAGCTTTTATCCCAATTACCAAAACCCTGGCATCATCGAACTGTCAAAACCGGGGTGGTTATGAGCGGTAAGCGCAAATTCCAACAAGGTGAATTGATAACAAGCGTACATCTCTCTATTGCTCGAATTCTTGACGGGAAGTGGACATACTTTCGCGACAAGCCGCTCTCGCCTCGCTGTCTAGGAAATTGGAGCCTACAGCAAATCAAAAATGCCGTTCAATATAAGGCGTTTTACGAAGCCATACCAACAGAAAGGAAGGAATCATTATGGAAAACACCCCGACAGTAAGAGAGACAACCACTGTAGTTGCAGGATTTGGCAACTCAGACAGTTTTGAACTCATGCAGCGGCAAGCTAAGCTTTTGGCTGCGTCTCAACTTGTACCGAAAGAGTTCCAGGGCAACCTCCCCAACGTGGTTATTGCCCTGGAAATGGCAAATAGGATCGGCGCCAGCCCTCTATCAGTAATGCAAAATCTGTACATTGTTCACGGCAAGCCGGGGTGGTCTTCTCAATTCATCATTGCGGCTATCAACGCCAGTGGTAAATTTTCCCCACTTCGGTTTGATATCACGGGCGAAGGAGACAAGAAAACCTGCATTGCTTGGGCCTTGGAAAAGGCAACCGATACCCGCTTAGAGTCTCCCCCTGTGTCCATCGACATGGCTAAAAAGGAAGGCTGGTATGAAAAAAACGGCAGTAAGTGGAAAACCATGCCCGACCTCATGCTGCGATATAGGACTGCTACTTTTTTCGGTAGGCTCTACGCGCCGGAGATCCTCATGGGGATGAAGTCTGAGGATGAAATAAAGGAAGTCATCGACATAACCCCAGCGGCTGGGGGCGCGGACATTATGGAGCGTTTCGGTTTTACCCCGCCGGCGGACGGTGAACTTCCCATGACCGATAAAGAGAAAGAAGCGTCACAGGAACCGCCAAAAACAGCCAAGGAACTACTCCAAGAGTGCTACCAACTCCTTGCCGCCAAAGCGAAAGAAACCGGCGACTCTCCTGACGATGTACTTGATGCTTTGACAAAAGGCAAGATGTCAGCACAGCAGGACCTAGAGGGACTGAACGCTGACGACCTCGGCCGAGTCATAGCTTTGTTGGTGGCGTAACGGCCTTAGCTGAACGGTGCGAAGCATCCGCTTCGAGCGTTTGGTGTACGCCCGTCATGGGCGTGAACTTATGGGGTGCAAGTCCCCTGTACGTAGAATCCAATCACCGTCGTGAGACGGGGTAAACCAGTACTAGCCGAAGGCAAGGGCGTCTCCGCGAGGAGGGGTCTGAAGGAAGCCCGAGCGCAAAGCTATGAGCCGACGAAC
>DAIEGL010000212.1 GCA_027356255.1 Geobacter sp.
GAATACCGGACGGCGATGACCCTGACAAGGGCGAGCGACAGGACGAGGATGATGACCATGGCGAGCTTTTGCCAGTCCATCTCCTTGTACCAGAAGGCCATAATCTCGGTTAAGACGGTGACCATGACCGTGTCGATGATATAGGTGACCTTGACGCGCCCCTCGGTAAAGTAGGCCAGCGCCGTGCGCAATATCTCGACTATGGCCAGCACGGTGAGCACATCGACGAGGATGGCCTTGAACGCGGTATGGAACTCCGTTGAGAAGATCAGCCTCAGGTCGTAAAAGGTGTAGATGATCCCCGCGAGGATCGCCAGCAGGATTGCGCCGATGAGAAGGCTCAAAAGCGCCCTTGCGGAACCCTCGAAAAACCTGCTCAACTTCAGGTCGATGACTTCTTCCTTCCACATGATTTCTTCCTCCTTTTGGTCAAACAATAGTCAATAAACGTTACAGCCACGTTAAATGTGGGTCAAAACCGGGAAAATATTGACATTGACGGGGGAAAAGGTATCTTCGGGTGAGTGGCGTCGCGGTCATACGCGACATGCGGAGGGTGTATGGAAAATGTGCTCAATCATATTAAAAGCAAGTTCGTCACCGGACTTTTCGTGGTCATCCCGCTCGGGATAACCATCTTCATTCTCAAGTTTCTCTTCAATTTTGCCGACGGCATCCTCGGTACCTATCTGGACAGCCTGTTCAGCGCCATTGCCCACGAGGAGTTTCATTTCCCCGGCCTTGGGATGCTGACCGGCGTGATAGTCATCTACCTGTCCGGTATTTTGGCGACCAATGTGCTCGGGACCCAGTTCCTCCGCTGGTGGGACGCGTTTCTTTCCAAGATTCCGCTCGTGAAGTCGATCTATACCTCCAGCAAGCAGCTGACCCAGGTGTTAAAGGAGGGTAAGACCTCTTACCGCCGCGCTGTGTTTGTCGAATGGCCGCGCAAGGGGGTGCGCGCGATCGGCTTCGTCACCGCAGAGGTGGTGCGGGACGGCGAACGGCTGGTGGTGGTCTACGTACCGACCATGCCTAACCCCACCTCCGGTTTCGCCCTCTTTTTCCACGAGGACGAGGTACTGGAAAGCGGCATGACCGTTGAAGACGCGGTCAAGTTCGTGGTTTCGGGCGGGGTGGTGGTGCATGGCGAGACGCCGCCTGATGAATAATCCATGAATTCGAGAGGCAATTGGAAAAGGGGTACATCGGCGGTATGAATGTCGGCGATAGTACCCCTTTTTTATTGGATTTTTGCTGGCGGAATCTTCCAAAATGGTACGTCTATTGCTCCAATGCTAAGTTTCATATATTGCAATGTGTAGGGGTTAATTCAACGAACAGTATTCCCGGAGTGCTCCTGAATTTAATCAACAATTCCGCATGAGTACGGCTTTAATATGAGTGTCGTCCACGAATTAAATTGGAGAAGTCTTTGCGCGATTTAACCGAACGGCAGGCTATTTTGCTTAATTTGCTTAATTCAGACGCAGTGGAAACAAGGAGAACCGGTCATGAATGATGATGAAAAAGAAAAAAGCGCCCTGGACTTCGACTTCCCGGGGAAGGGGCTGTCCCGCCGTGATTTTCTCAAGTTCTGCGGCGTGGTTGCAGCCACCCTAGGGCTGGACGCTTCCTTCATTCCCAGGATCGCCGAGGCCGTAACGGGTCCGCGGCCGCCCATCGTCTGGCTCCATTTTGCTGAATGCACCGGCTGCACCGAAGGGTTCCTGCGTACCACCGACCCCTTCGTGGACGACATCATCCTCGGCACGGCCTCCCTGGAGTACCACGAGACCCTGATGGCCCCAGCGGGCCAGGCGGCCACCGACAACCTGAAAAACGCCGTCAGCAAATACGCCGGCCAGTTCATCTGTGTCTGCGAGGGGGCCATACCCACGGCGGAGAACGGCATCTACGGCATGGTCGGCGGCAAGACCATGCTCCAGATCGCCAAGGACGTCTGCCCCAAGGCGCTGGCGGTCATCTGTCTGGGCACCTGCGCCTCCTTCGGCGGGCTGCCTGCGGCCGCGGGAAGCTTGACCTGCGCCCAGGGGGTCCACGCGGCGCTCGGGGGATATCCGACCATCAACATCCCCGGTTGCCCCCCCAACCCGATCAACCTCGTCTCGACGATCGTCAACTATCTCCTGCAGGGGACGTTCCCGGACCTGGACGCCCAGGGGCGACCGCTCTTCGCCTACGGGAACACCCACCACAACAGCTGCTACCGCCGCAATTCTCCCCAGTGTCTGAGGGGGCTGGGGTGCCGCGGCCCGGAGACGTACCTCAACTGCTCCTCGCTCAAGTTCAACTATGCAACGAGCTTCCCTGTGGCGGTCGACGCCCCCTGTTACGGCTGCAGCACGCCGGGATTCTGGGACAAGGGGAGCTTTTTCAATTACAACGGCAGCTACGGATGGGTCTGAGCCTCTTTCACCCGGTTCGATGCTGAAAGGAGATATTTAATTCATGGCTAGCAATATAGTGATCGACCCGGTTACCCGTATCGAGGGTCATCTGCGCATGGAAACGGAGGTCACAAACGGAACGGTCAGCAATGCCTGGAGCACCGGGACCCTGTTCCGCGGCCTGGAGACGATCCTGAAAAACCGAGATCCGCGTGATGCCTGGATGCTGACCCAGCGGATCTGCGGCGTCTGCACGTATGTGCATGGCGTCACTTCCGTCAGGTGCGTGGAAGATGCAGTAGGAATAACCGTTCCCGACAACGCCCGGAACATCCGCAACCTCCTCATGGGGGCCCAGTACGTGCAGGACCACATCATCCACTTCTACCACCTCCACCTCCTCGACTGGGTGGACATCACTTCGGCGCTCCAGGCCGACCCGACTATAGCCGTGACAGTGGATCAGGGGATATCCTCCGCCCGCACCCGGGACGCTGCCTACTTTACCGCCGTGAAGCAGAAGCTGTCGGACTTTGCCGGCAGCGGTCAGCTCGGCCCCTTTGCCAACGGCTACTGGGGGCATTCCGGATACACCCTCTCCCCGGAGATGAACCTGGTCCTGACGGCCAACTACCTGGAGGCACTGCGGCTCCAGACAAGGATCATCAAGATGCACGCCATCCTCGGCGGCAAGAATCCCCACCCCCAGAGCCTGCTGGTCGGTGGCGTGTCGCTGAACTGGAATTATTCCTACGCATCGCTGATCGATTTCCAGAACCTCTGCACCGAGGCCCAGGACTTCGTAAACACCTTCTACCTTCCCGACGTTACCGCTATCGCCAAAGCCTACAAGGATTACGCCGCCGTCGGCGGCTGCGACAATTTCCTCTGCTTCGGCGAGTTTCCCCAGTCCGCCATTGAACCGGACAGCCTCCTCTTCCCCCGCGGCGCCATCTTCAACCGGGCGACCGCCGCTGTGCAGCCGGTTGACGTTGCCAACATCACAGAGCACGTGGCCCGGAGCTGGTACAGCGGCAGCGCTGCGCTCAACCCTGCCCAGGGGGACACGGTTCCTGTCTACACGGGGATTGACCTCGACGACAAGTACAGCTGGCTGAAGGCCCCCCGATACCAGGGGCAGCCCATGGAGGTCGGCCCCTTGGCCCGCGTCATGGTCGCCTACGGCAAGGGTATGGCCGAAATGGTGCAGGCGGTCGACTCATTCCTCGGCGATACCGGCCTGAGCCTTTCCCAGATGTACTCCACCATTGGCCGCACCGCTGCGCGGGCCATAGAGACGAAGGTCATAGCTGACGCCATGCCCGGCTGGACCAGCCAACTCCTCCAGCAGGTTCAGGCCGGCAACAACAATAACCGGACGATCTTCACCATGCCCGCGGCAGGTACCGGCTTTGCCCTCAACGAGGCGCCACGCGGCGCCCTGGGCCACTGGGTGAACTACTCCGACACCAAGATCGCCAACTACCAGATCGTGGTTCCCTCCACCTGGAACTTTGGCCCGCGCGATGCCGCCAATGTGGCAGGTCCGGTGGAACAGGCGCTGGTCGGCACACCGGTGGCCAACCAGCAGCAGCCCTTGGAGGTACTGAGGGTCATCCATTCTTTCGACCCCTGCATCGCCTGCGCCGTGCACCTAGTAAACCCCAAAAACGGCGATGTGGTGAAAATCACCGTACGATGACCTGTCCCCTCTCGGGCAGGCTGGATTGAGGTTGTCCATGAAACAGATCAAAGAATATATCAGCACCGTTTTGACCATCTTGTTGCTGTCGCTGCCGGCCCTGGCCGCAGGTGCGCCGCTTGCCGTCGATACGGCCTCCCTTGCCGACGGCAGTGTAGACGCCCCCTACACCCAGACCTTCTCTGCATCCGGCGGCACGCCTCCTTACACCTGGAAGGCTTCGGGCATACTTCCCCCCGGTCTCGCCGTCACCTCCGACGGGGTCATCTCCGGTACTCCCACCTCGGGCGGGACTTACACCTTCATGGCCAAGGTCACCGACGCCGCGGCGGCCAGCGCAAGCAGGCAGTCGCTTTTGACCGTGACTGCGCCACCGGTGGTCATCCCCACAGCCAAACCGGCCAAATACGCCAGCTGCACCAACTGCCACACCTCGGGCGCCCCGAACACGGCGCCGCCGGTCACCACCCTGACCGGCAAGCCTTCGGCGGTAAGCAATACATCCACTGCCAGCTTCAGTTTCTCGGCCAGCAAGACGGTCTCCAGATTTGACTGCAGTCTTGACGGAGCAGCTCTGGCCCCCTGCACGAGTCCGGTCAGCTACACGAATCTGGACGACGGGTCCCATACCTTCAGGGTCCGGTCCGTTGACTCGGTCGGCAACGTGGAGAACCCGCCGGTGAGCTATTCGTGGAACGTCGCAACCTTCCGCATCACCACCCCATCCCTGCCGGACGGCACCGCGGCCATTCCCTACAGCCAGACCCTGTCGGCGGTCAACGGTTACGGGGCTTACTACTGGTGGATCGCCGGTTCTCCTCCGAGCGGCCTGAACCTGGACATGTACTCCGGCACGTTCAGTGGCACGCCGACTGCGGCGGGGACGTACAACTTCTCCGTCGTTGTGGACGACGACAATGGCAATGAGGTGTCGAAGCCGTTCTCCATCGTCATTTCCCCACTCCTGGTCACCATTCCCGAACTGCCGCCGGGCGGTTATCCGACCGTCCTGGAGGCGTACCGCAGCGTGCCGGACGGCGGGACGATCAAGCTGCTTGCGGTGAGCTTCACTGAAGACCTTATATTGGACCGGCCCGTCACGGTGAAGATGAAGGGTGGCTACAACCCTCTATTCACAGCAAACCAGGGATCGACCATACTGCACGGGACCCTGACGATTCAGAACGGCACGGTGATCCCAGAAAACATAGTGATCCAGTGATCGGAAGGCCGGCTATGTCGGCCTTCCGTACTAAAAAGCCGCCGGTCTCATCGCAGACCCAGGCGGCTTTTTTCTTTGCACGATCCCTTTTTACACTTCTGAAAGTCCGCCCGAATGAGCTGATTGAACGTGAGCCTCCTGACAATAACTTCCTGCACCGCCTCTATCCCCCGTAAAGACCTTTCGTATCCGGAGGCGAGCGCTGGATGGCCCGCCAGCCTGGAGGCTCGGGAAAAGCTGCCGTGTAGGGAGTGATCGTTGAAGTTAAATAATGAAAACAGCAAACAAGTTGAATGAGAAGGAAACCGCGCAGCAAGGTGATTTTTTCTTTTTACGGCGTTGGCGACGCAGGGCGTTGTGGGTAAACTTGTTCCAGGGCATCTCACATTCCTGAGAACATAACCTGTTACATCCTGGTCGAAAGGCTCCGCCATGTCCCATCATGCACCGAAATCCGGCTACCGGCAACTCACCGAACGACTCAACAAATTCCCCCAGGGGGCGCCACCTTCAGTGCCCCTGTCCAAGATCCTCGCCATCCTTTTAAGCGAAAAAGAGGCCGAGCTCGTCTCCCGGCTGCCGGTGATGCCTTTTACCGCCCGTCGTGCGGCAAAGGCTTTACAGATGCAGGAGAAGGACGCCCGGGCACTCCTCGACGGTCTCGCCGCCCGGGCACTCCTTCTGGACCTGGAACAGAACGGCAGGACGGTCTATCTTCTGCCGCCACCCATGGCCGGCTTTTTCGAATTCTCCCTCATGCGCGTCCGTACCGATATCGACCAGAAGGCCCTGAGCGCACTCTTTTACGAGTACCTCAACGTGGAGGAGGATTTCATCCGCGATCTCTTTACCGTGGGGGAGACACAGCTCGGCCGGACCTTCCTCTTCGAGCCGGCCCTTTCGGCTGAAAACGCGGTCCAGGTCTTTGATTATGAACGGGCGAGCGAGGTTTTGCGCACCGCCGGCCATATCGGCGTGGGGCTCTGCTACTGCCGACACAAGATGTCACACATGGGAAAGGCCTGCGACGCTCCGCAGGAGATCTGCCTTTCCCTCAACAGCGCGGCAGAGCCGCTCGTCCGTCACGGACATGCCCGCGCCATCGATGCGGCTGAGGCGCTCGACCTCCTCCGGGAGGCCCAAGATCGGAAGCTCGTCCAGTTCGGCGACAACGTCCGCGAGGGGGTGAACTTCATCTGCAACTGCTGCGGCTGCTGCTGCGAGGCGATGATGACCGCCCGCCGTTTTGCCCAGCTCCACCCGGTGCATACGACCAATTTTATTCCGGTGCTTCGTGACGGCGGCTGTATTGGTTGCGGCAGGTGTGCAGCGGCGTGTCCGGTTGCGGCGGCGGAGCTGGTCACGGCCAACGATCCTCTCATGCCGGCGAGAAAAAAGGCGAGGATCAACCGGGATAACTGTCTTGGCTGCGGGGTCTGCGTTCGCTCTTGCCCAGCGTCGGCCATCCGCCTTGAGTCCCGGCCGCAGCGGGTCATCACCCCGGTCAATTCCGCCCACCGCGTGGTGCTCATGGCCATCGAGCGGGGACGCCTGCAGAACCTGATCTTCGACAACCAGGCGCTGCTAAGTCACCGCGCCATGGCCGCCATCCTCGGGGTGATCCTCAGACTTCCGCCGGTCAAACAGCTCCTGGCGAGCAGGCAGATGAAATCGCGGTATCTCGAACGGCTCCTGGCCGGAGTCGATATCGCCTCCTCGGCGCGCTGAACCTGACGGCGAAAAAAGGGGGACGGCTGCCGTGGCTTCGGGAGTGAGTGAAAGAGCCGTAGCGGCGAGCGGACACCCGCCCGAAGTTGAAAGAAGCACCTTCGTCAGTAAACAGGATATTCAGCCAATTAGGTAGGAGACGGTGCAAGGTCAGCAGCTGCGGCGACCGAACGAACGGACGAAGTCACGGCAGCCGTTCTTGAAATGTCGGAAGAATCACAAAAAAAAGGGCACCCACGCGGGGTGCCCTTTTTTTGCGGCGCATTTTTCTGCTGTCTCAAGCGGGGAATGACGGCAGCTCCAGGCCTGCCATCTTCTGGATCATGCGCACCACCTGGCAGCTGTAGCCGAATTCGTTATCGTACCAGACGTAGAGGACGCAGCGGTTACCCTGAACGATGGTTGCCAGCGAGTCCACCACACCGGCGTGGCGTGAACCGACAAAGTCGCTGGAAACGACCTCCGGGGAGTTGGTGTAATCGATCTGGTTCTGCAACGGCGAGTCAAGGGAGATCCCGCGCAGGTAGCCGTTAAGGGACTCCACATCGACGGGCTGGGCCAGCTCCAGGTTGAGAATGGCCAGGGAGACGTTGGGGGTCGGCACGCGGATGGCGTTGCCGGTCAGTTTGCCGGTCAGCTCCGGGATGACCTTTGCTACGGCCTTGGCGGCGCCGGTTTCGGTGATGACCATGTTGAGGGGGGCGCTCCGGCCGCGGCGCGACTTCTTGTGGTAGTTGTCGATCAGGTTCTGGTCGTTGGTGAAGGAATGGCAGGTTTCCACATGCCCGTGGACGATGCCGAAGCGGTCGTTCACCGCCTTGAGCACCGGAACGATGGCGTTAGTGGTGCAACTGGCGGCGGAGAAGAGCTGCTCCTGCGGCGTGATCAGCTCGGTGTTCACCCCGGCGACGACATTGGGGATGTTCCCCTTGCCCGGGGCTGTGAGGACGACCTTGGCAATCCCCTTGGCCTGGAGGTGTCGGCCGAGCCCTTCCCGGTCGCGCCACTTGCCGGTGTTGTCGATGAGGATCGCGTTATGGATGCCGTACTGGGTGTAATCGACGTTTTCCGGGGCGTCGGCGTAGATGATGCGGATCATGTTGCCGTTGGCGATGATGGCGTTTTCTTCCTCGTCTATGGTGATGATGCCGTTGAAGTGGCCATGCACCGAGTCGCGGCGCAAAAGGCTCGCCCTTTTCACCAGGTCGTCCTCGCTCCCCTTGCGCACCACGGCGGCCCGCAGCCGAAGCTTTTCGCCGCTGCCTGCCTTTTCGACGAGGATGCGGGCGAGGAGCCGGCCGATCCGGCCGAAGCCGTACAGGACGATATCGCGCGGCTCAGTCAGAACCGGGGTGCGGCCGGTGTTGATTGCGGCCAGTTCCTGCCGGACAAAGTCGTCTGCCGTTACCTTGCCGCCCATTGCCTGGTAGCGGACGGTCAGTTTCCCGATGTCGATCCGCGCCGGAGCCAGGTCAAGCTTGGTAATCGCTTCGAGAATGGGAAATGTGTCCTTGACCGTCAGTTCACTGTCGAGGATCAGACGGGCAAACCGGTGCGCCTTGAGGATATCGATGGTCGGGTTGTTGACCAGCGAGCGGCCGTAGACGCTGATTACGATGTTGTGATCACGGTATAGGCGGCCGATCATGGGAAGCATCTGTTCGGCATACTCTTCGAGGCTTCGCCACTCTTTTAAATGGGTTTCCTGTTTCCTGTTGTTCATTCATAACCCCTTCCTGAAAAATTTAACGACTGTAAAAAAAACCAATCTATCCTAGACTAACTGGCAGCCTTTTTCAACCCTTCAATTAGCGTCATTCAATTTTGCCTTAAACAGCGGCCGTGTGCAGGGATTTTTTGGTGACGATATTGTTTCAAAACTGTAATATCTCGTGGAGGGTCCGAACCGCAAATCCAAACACGAGGTGGCAGATGGACGCAAGAGTATTCTCCCGAATGAAAGGCACAAAGAGATATTTCAGGTATGGCGGAATGGCCGTTCTGCTGCTTACGCTGCTGCTTCTGTTTGCCACAGTCCGATTCGACATCAAGGGGCACTTCGACGGCTTGTTCCTGCTCAAGGGAGGGAAGGGGTGGAAGTACGAGCTGAAAGACGATCTCTATGTGGGGGATGGCGACAGGGTCGTATACAGCATCGATTTCGGCGATCCACGCTATCGCATATCCCGCTCCCTGCACAAGGACAACCCCGGCCAGCCGTATCTTTATTACGAATGGGACGCCGCAGATGGCAGCGGCTTCATCAGGAATTTCCTGCGAAACGGTACGCAGCTGTTGACCTGTTTCGGAAGATTTCTGGGGGACGACAATGAGAACGTCCACGGGCTCTTTGTCGGCGGGGGGCTTCCGGCCAGCGTGACCGGCGGCGACAACGTCTTTATGGATGAAACCGGCATGGCCTATTTCGACGGCAGGAGGTGGTATCATGTCTGGTGCAACGTCAACGAAGGGCTCATCTCGGCGATTACCCACAAGCCGCTCCCCCCTTCCCAGTGGCGGTTTCTCGGCAGCAAGGTCCTCGATGAAAGCAACAAGTCACTCGTAATTTCCAGCAGCCATGAGGCGCTCCTCGACGGAACTCCGCTGCGCATCGACAGGTACGTCTATCTCAATGCAGGCGATACCTATTTTGTCCTGACGATCAAGATAACGAATACGGGCCACGCCCCTGCCAGGTATATCTATGTCTACGGCGACGAGCCGTGGGTGGGGAATTACGGTACGTCGGCAGGAAACGTCGGATGGGTGAAGGACCGGCTTATCGAGTATGAGACGGAGGTGGACAGCTCAAGGTATTCCTATGCCGGCATCTTCGATTATGGTAACGATGCCATAGGAGAAGGTCATGACTTCACCATGACGGCCAATTTCATCGAGTGGTTCGGGGCAGAGAAGCCGAGCGTATATTTTTCCAATGATTCCGGCGTGCTTAATGATGCTTCCGGCCTGAAGATCCCCCTGAGCAGCAACTCACGTTTTATCGGCCTGGAGTGGGGGCCACGACTATTGATGCCGCAGCAGACGGTCTATTACACGCTGGCTGTAGGTATGGCGGGCCATGACCCGAAGACCGGGTTTCCCGTTAAACCTGAGGTGCACATCAATGAAACGCAGTAAAAGCTGCGGCACAGTCCGGAGCCGCTCATGCGTATTTTCCGAAGCTTCAGGATGGGGTGTTATCCGCTTCCGCTTTTTTTAGTGTGAATGAAAATGTGGATCCTTTTCCTACCGTGCTTGCCACGGATAGGGTGCCGCCGTGTGCCTGGACAATGTGCTTGACGATGGAGAGGCCGAGGCCTGTCCCCCCCTGCTCGCGACTGCGGGCTTCATCCACCCGGTAGAACCGCTCGAAGATCCTCGGCAGGTCTTTTGGGGGGATACCCAAGCCGGTGTCGGTGACGGAGATCTTCAGCATCTTCCCCTCATCGGCAGCCTTGACGGTTATGGCGCCATTTTCC
>DAIEGL010000219.1 GCA_027356255.1 Geobacter sp.
AACCTCCACTGGATAAAATTTGAACTTAAAGTATCCAGAGATATTCATTATATATGCCATGTCGAAAAAGACCTTATGATACTCATCCCGCACTCCAGCACAGGAGTTGAAAATTGCTGTGATTCCGAAAGGTTATCTTCTTGCAAACAATCCGCGTATCTGCCTGATCTTACCTTCACCAACGCCCGGAACCCTTTTCAATGCGTCCACGGAATAGAAATCGCCATTAATTTGACGATCGGAAACAATTCGTTTAGCGAGTTCCGGCCCTATTCCCGGCAAAGTATCCCACCCGGCAACATCCAGCAAGTCGGGATGAAGCGGTATCCCCAGCACCATCGATTCTTTTGCATCCATGTAACACAATGTTATTTCTAGGTTTTTATCTTCATCAAGCTGCAATTCAACAACATCGCCTGATTTCAAAAGTGTGTCAGGCTTCACTTTAGCCATCATCTTGTCGGCAGGAACGGCCATCGTCATATTTATGACGGTAGCAATCGTGGCCCCGTCAGGGAAATGATAGATACCCGGAAACGGTACAGCACCTTTAACCCGCACGGTTACCTGGGCGGTGGAGACATGCAGAAAGGCCACTGACTCCCCCGATTTACGGGAAGGACAGTGGCCTTTTATCAACTGCGGGATAACGAGTAGTGCTGCAACAAGCCATAAAATGAAACGCTGGCTATTTTGAAGACTCACTTTTTGGGGAGCTCTATTTCTTCATCTTTATGGAGCTTGTATTCGATACAGTCGATTAGGGCCTGATAGGAGGCATCGACAATATTGTCGGAAACGCCCACGGTTCCCCAGCGGCCCTCCTTGTCACCGGACTCAATGAGAACGCGAATCGCCGAAGCGGTACCCTGACCGGCGGGGAGAACCCTTACCTTGTAATCGAGGAGCTTCACCTCCTTGAGCCGGGGATAGAACTTCTCCAGGGCCTTTCTGAGGGCGTTATCCAGGGCATTGACCGGCCCATTCCCCTCAGCGGCAGTATGCTCGACCTTGCCACCGACCTTAACCATGATAGTGGCCTCGGAAATCGGTTTCTGGTCTTCGTGGCGCTTCTCGTCGATGACCCGGAAACCGATTACAGAAAAGAACTTCTTGTGGGTTCCCAGCGCCCGTTTCATCAGAATTTCGAAAGATGCTTCCGCCCCCTCGAACTGGTAGCCCCTGTTTTCCATTTCCTTGATGTTGTCCAGTATGTCCAGCGTTACCGGATCCTTGCTGTCCAGATTTATCTGGAATTCTTCAGCCTTTGCCAGGATGTTGGCACGACCGGACAGATCGGAAATCAGTACCCTGGTCGTATTTCCGACCAATTCCGGCCTGATATGCTCGTAGGTTTCAGGGTGGCGCTGGATGGCACTCACATGCACGCCCCCCTTGTGCGCGAAAGCTGAATTGCCCACATAGGGCTGATGCTTGTTCGGAGAAAAATTGGCCAGTTCATAGACGTAGCGGGACAGGTCACGCAGCTTTTTCAATTGTTCGCCGGATATGCAATCCTGCTTCATCTTCAGTTTCAGTGCAGGGATGATGGAGCAGAGATTGGCATTCCCGCACCGTTCGCCGAAACCGTTGATGGTGCCTTGTACCTGCACGATCCCTTGCGCAACGGCATGGAGAGAGTTGGCAACGGCGCACTCGGAATCATTGTGGGTATGAATCCCGAGCGGCGTCTTGATCTGCTTCTTAACATCCTTGATAATTTCCGCCAGTTCGAACGGCATGGTGCCGCCGTTGGTGTCACAGAGAACTATGCAGTCGACTTTGGCATCTTCCGCAGCCTTCAGGGTCTTGATCGCATATTCGGGGTTTGCCTTGTAACCGTCAAAAAAATGCTCGGCATCGTAAAACACTTCTGGCGCGTGGGCTTTCAGATATTCCAGAGAGTCGAAAATCAGTTCGAGATTTTCCTCCAAAGAAATACGCAAAGCCTCCCGCACATGGAAATCCCAGGTTTTGCCGAAAATGGTGACGGCATCCGGTTCGGCCTGTATAAGGGTGCGAATATTCTGATCCTTGTCCGGCGTGACCTTGGCCCTCCTGGTTGAGCCAAAGGCAGCGATCTTGGCATGCGACAGTTTTTCGTTCTTGATGTCCTTGAAAAATGCCACATCCTTGGGATTGCTCCCGGGCCATCCCCCTTCGATGTAATGGATGCCTATTTCATCCAGCTTATGGGCAATGCGGACCTTGTCTTCCACCAGAAGCGAGATATCCTCTGCCTGGGTTCCGTCGCGAAGGGTAGTGTCATATAGTTTTACCAGACTCATGTCGTCACCTTTATCCAATAAATGTAGTTAAATCATTTAGACAAAAAGGCACAGAAAAACAAAATTATTTACCAAACTCTGCGTTTCTGTGCCTCTATGGCAAATAAAGATTAATTTGAGGCCTTGATCTTGACCCAGACTAGGGGCCTACGCAACCTTACCGGACAGACCGAAAGCGTCGTGAAGCACCCGAACCGCAAGTTCGGTATACTTGGCGTCAATCACGACCGAAACCTTTATCTCCGATGTGGAAATCATCTGAATATTGATCCCTTCCTTGGCCAGGGTCTGAAACATCTTGGTCGCCACACCGGCATGACTGCGCATGCCGACGCCGACAACGGAAACCTTGCTGATGTTCTCATCGGTCAGGACTTCCTTCGCGTCGACCTCCTTGGCCGCATCTTTGGTGATGGCAAGCGCTTTCTTAAAATCCGCCTTTGCCACCGTAAAGGTGAAATCGGTGAACCCCGCTTCGCTAACGTTCTGCACGATCATATCGACCGAAATATTGGCATCGGACAACGGCGAAAGAATTTTAGCGGCTATCCCCGGCTTATCCGGCACCTGCATGACCGCAATCTTGGTTTCGTTTTTATCATATGCTATTCCTGAAACGAGAACTGCTTCCATATCCTTATCCTCCTTGGTAACCATGGTTCCGGGATTATCATTAAAACTGGAGCGTACATGGACGTCCACATCATATTTCTTGGCGAATTCAACTGAGCGGATCTGGAGGACCTTGGCTCCCAGGCTTGCCAACTCAAGCATCTCATCGTAGGATATCTTCTCGATTTTCCTGGCGTCTCCGCAGATATTCGGGTCCGTTGTGTACACACCGTCCACGTCCGTAAATATCTCGCAGACATCGGCCTTAAGCGCAGCAGCCATGGCAACGGCGGATGTGTCGGAACCGCCGCGTCCCAAGGTGGTGACATTGCCGTCCTTGTCCACCCCCTGGAAACCGGCGACGACTATTATCGTGCCGTCCTTAATGTCGGCCCTGATTTTCTTATCGTCGATGCTCTCAATTCTCGCCTTGCTGAAGGCGTTGTCCGTTATGATGGGAATCTGCCAGCCGTGGTAGGACTTGGCCTTGTATCCCATGGATTTCAAACACATTGCCAGAAGGGCAATGGAGACCTGTTCGCCGGATGCAACCAGGACATCGTACTCGCGATTGTCCGGAAACTCGCATATATCGTTAGCCAGAGCAACCAGCTTGTTGGTTTCGCCGGACATCGCCGAAACGACGATAACCATGTCGTTTCCGGCGTCATAGGTTTTAGCGACTCTCTTGGCAACATTTCTAATTCGTTCAACACTTCCCATTGAGGTGCCGCCATATTTTTGGACCACCAGTGCCATGCAAGTCCTCCTCGAATATATAAATGATTACAAGGCTGAATCTATGTCAGCTTCTTTGGAATATCCTTATTACCAAGAATACATCCCCTGGTCAAAACATTTTTTTATTATCCGCAGCAAAAAAGTCGTTCGACTATTTCACAGGCTCTGTCGCCAAAAGGGGTAAAGGTGAAGCGCCGGCATTCATCCCCCGCATGGGACAAAGCCACCTCAAGACGCTCCTCCGGCAGGAGATCGTTCAGGCGCTCAGCCCATTCAACCAGGCAGACCCCCCTGCCGTAAAAATACTCCTCAAAACCGAGATCGACAATGTCCTGATCGCCGTGCAAACGATACAGATCGAAGTGATAAAGAGGGAATCGCCCCTTATAGATATTCACAAGGGTGTAAGTCGGACTGGTCACGGGCACCGAGGGATCGACCGCCAGACCGGCGGCAATCCCCTTTGCAAATTGGGTCTTACCCGAACCGAGATCACCGGTCAGGGCAATGAAATCACACGATGACAAAAGCGAACCCAGCCGCTCTCCCAAAGCAATCGTCTCTAAAACGCTATTACTGAACAGCACCTTCACCATTACGGGTTAATCATGGTACGGATAAGATCGATGCGGCTTACTACACCCACCAGCCTCTTACCGTCAACAACAGGAACGGCGTGAATTTTTTTACTGCTCATAATGTCGGCGACTTCGCTCAACGGCGACGCTGAATTTACCGCCGTCACGTCTGCCGTATATATGTCCCCGACCGTCTGGCCGGTCACCTTTTTCAGTTCTTTTTCGAATTTTTTATCGCTCTCAAGATAGATGACCCAGTCAAAGAGAGAAATCACGGTGGGGATATGCAGACTTTTGTCCTGCTCGACCAGATCGGTTTCGGTTACAATCCCGATCAAATCGCCGTCATCGTCAACCACCGGGAAACTGCTCACGCGTTTAACGGTGAAAAGCTCGGCGAGCTCGCGAACCGTTGTCCCCCTCTTCACCGTTATAATATCTTTAGTCATCACATCAGCGGCAGTCAGCATCATTATCTCCTGTCAATTGAATAGTATCAGCCCGCAGTGCCATAGGCGACCATTCCGGCCGGCCATCACACTACGAAGAAAGTTTTTTGAAGGCAAAGGGTAACCGCTCCTGAACATCAACTGCCGAAATCCCGATCTCCCCCTTTTCGGCAGCCACCAGGTCGGCGGATAAACCGTGCAGAAACGCCCCGAGCTTACAGGCTGCAAACGGAGCGTACCCCTGTGCAATAAGCGCGACGAGGACGCCGGTCAACACGTCCCCCATCCCCCCCGATGCCATGCCCGGATTACCGCTGCCGTTGATGGCGATCTCTCCATCCGGAGAGGCTATGACGGTTCGTGCCCCCTTTAAAAGCAAGAAAACATTATACATGGCGCTGAAATCGCGGGCAATGCCGAGCCGGTCCTGTTCCACCTCGGCAACAGATACGCCCGCGAGCCTCGCCATCTCACCGGGATGGGGTGTAAGAATGACGACGGCCGATATCCGGTGCAGCAATACCTCCCTATTCTCGGATACTGCGTTCAAGCCGTCCGCATCAAGAACCAGCGGCTGATCGAGATCACCGACTAGTCTCTGCACCAGTGCGGATATGGAGGGGGTCCGGGAAATGCCGGGACCGATGGCAACAGCATCCTTGCCGGCGGCCGCAGATGCAATCGCGTCATAAGCGGCCTCGCCAAGAAAACCCGCTTCTACTTCTGGAAGGGGGATGGACATGGCCTCGGTGGTTTTTACCTCCATAATCCCGTTCAGTGCGGCGGGTATGGCCGCGCTGACGAGTCCGGCGCCGGCACGCACAGCGCTGTTTGCCGACATGGCCGCAGCGCCGGTTTTACCGGTAGATCCGGCAACGATCAGGCAATGACCGCAATCACCTTTGTGCGCCAGGCGCCCTCTTCTCTTCAACAAACTACGCGCTGCATCATGATCTACAAACTCGAAACCGGCCGCCTCATCGACAACCTCCTTCGGTATGCCGATGTCGACGACCCACACCCTTCCACACAGCTCCGCGCCCGGATACAGGACATTCCCCAGTTTGGCCGCCGCAAAGGTGACGGTCAGATCTGCCCGTACGGCTTTGCCCAAAATCCTGCCGCTTCCGGCATCAACGCCCGACGGAATATCCACGGCAAATACAGGCTTGCCGCAGGCGTTGATGATTTCGATAGCCTCGGCGTAAACGCCGCGCACATCGCTCTTCAGCCCGGTCCCCAGCAGGGCATCCACAACAACAGCAGCATCGGCCAGGGAAGCGGCGCATTGCCCGAGATCGCCTGAATGCGGGCAGAAAGAGAGCACGCCCCTGTCGAGGCGCTGAAGGTTTGTGGCGGCATCGCCGGTTATCTCATCAAGGACGGCCACGACAAACAAGCGGACGTGCCACCCCTGCTCCATCAACAAGCGGGCTATGACGTAACCGTCACCGCCGTTGTTTCCCTTGCCGGCAACAATAACGGCTTTTTTAGAGGGGGAACCGAACTCCGCAACAATCGCCTCGGCACAACAGCGTCCCGCATTCTCCATCAGGGTCAGCCCCGACACGCCGAACGCCTCAATGGTGCGCCTGTCCATCCGCTGCATTGTCTCGCCGGTAACAACCTTCATCTATTTCTCCAGCACCAGCATTGCCACGGCAAAATTACCATCATGGGAAAGGGAAAGAAAACATTTGCGGAGCTCTGCCTGCAGGAACAGTTGTTGCGCCCTCCCGGTCAGCACCATTTCCGGTTTGCCGAGCCGGTCGTTGACCACCTCCATGTCCTGCCACGAAAGACCGTCGCGAAGCCCAGTGCCGAGGGCCTTCAGGAAAGCCTCCTTGGCCGCAAAACGGAGCGCATAATGTTGGGCGCTGCGTTTCCGGGCAGCACAATATTCAAGCTCATGGGGCGTGAAAATCCGATTCAGAAGTGCAACATTCCCTTCCCTGACGTATCGCTCGAAGCGGGATATATCCACAATATCGACGCCTGTTCCGAAGATCATCCAAGTCCCTTTTCTGCAACATTCAAGACGCCATGGTCTTATACCATGAAATACATCCCGTTCAAACCCA
>DAIEGL010000225.1 GCA_027356255.1 Geobacter sp.
AACTCATCGGCCAGTCCGCCGATTATCCGCACGTTTTCATCCGCGGCTATTTTCTCAAGGTCGGTTGTCATCCTGTCTCAAGTTTACCGGAGCCGACGTTTCGCGCAACAAAAAAGCCCGCACAGGGCGGGCCTTTTTGAAACGATGAGGGCAACGGCTTCGATGCCTAACGGTCCTTTTCCTTCGACAATGCAGTCAGCATCTTTTCCGCCACAGCCTTGCCGCTTACCTGGTAGGTGCCCGCCTCGATCTGCGCCTTCACCTGCGCGACCTTGTCCGACCGGATCTCGGCTGGGCCCTTCAGGGTGCTGGTTTCGTTCAGACGCCCGGCACTCGGAGAAATGTCCACCTTATCGGCGCTCTTGGTGGGCTTTGATCCGGGCTCTGCACCCTTGGCGCCAGCCTCTGCCGCCTGCTGCTCCACCTTCTGATGCCTGAAAAGTTCCACCACCACCGATTGGCTGTTGTCGTCTATTTTCATCTTGGATATACCTCCAACTGTAATGCAATCTGATTTCATATCGGCGCCTGCCGGAAAAACTTTAGAAAAAAAATCACGTCCGCGGATTTTTTTCAGATGGGGAGTTCCAGCAGCCCGGGAAGAGCCGTGATCCGGTAGTCCGCATCGATGATGTCCCCATCGTCCCCATAGCCGTAACGGCAGCCGACCGTCGTTATCCCCGCACCCTTGCCGGCGGCGATGTCGTTGATGCTGTCCCCCACCATCAAGGCATGTTCGGCCGGGACGCTGAAATCCGCCAAAAGCTTCAGGAGCGGCTCGGGGGAAGGTTTGCGGGAGGGGAGCGAATCTGCGCCGAGTACGGCTGCGAAATAGCTGTCCACGTCGAGGATGGCCAGAAGCTTCCGGCAGAGGGCGACGTTCTTGTTGGAAACCACCGCCATGAGCTTTCCCCGCCTCTTCAGCTCGTCCAGTACTTCCTTTACCCCCGGATAGAGCGTGGTCTTATCGGCGATATGCGTTTCATTGTAGGCGAGAAAGATATCCAACCCCGCTGCGATCTCATCCTCCGAAGCACCGGGCAACGCGCGCTCGACCAGCTTCCGCGCCCCCTCACCCACCATCCGCCGCACCTCTGCCGCGGAGAGATCCGCCATATGGAAGTGACGGCGCATCCGGTTGGTCGCATCGGTCAGGTCCGCCAGGGAATCGGACAGGGTCCCGTCCAGGTCGAAAATAATCAGTTTAATGGTCTGCATGTTTTCTCGCATAAGAAAAAGGGCGCCAGCAGCGCCCCTTCGTCTATTCCCATTCTATGGTCGCGGGCGGTTTCTGACTGATGTCGTAGACGACCCGGTTGACCCCCTTGACCTCGTTGATGATCCGCGAGGAGATGCTCCCCAGTACTTCGTAGGGGAGTTTGACCCAGTCGGCGGTCATGCCGTCGAGGGAGTTGACCGCCCGCAGGGCCACGGTGTATTCGTAGGTCCGGGCATCCCCCATGACACCGACGGTCTTCACCGGCAGGAGCACGGCGAAGGATTGCCAGATCTCGCGGTAGAGCCCTGCTTTCCGGATCTCGTCGATGACGATGGCGTCCGCCTCACGCAGGATATCGAGCTTCTCTTTGGATAGTTCGCCGATGCAGCGGATGGCCAGGCCGGGGCCGGGGAACGGCTGGCGGTAGATGACCTCGTCCGGCATCCCCAGCTCCTTCCCCAGGAGGCGGACCTCGTCTTTGAACAGTTCGCGGACCGGCTCCAGGAGCTTCAGGTTCATCTTCTCCGGCAGCCCGCCGACGTTGTGATGGCTCTTGATGACCGCCGACGGCCCCTTGGTGGAAACCGACTCGATGACGTCGGGATAGAGGGTTCCCTGGGCCAGGTAGTCCACCTTGCCGATCTTTTTCGCCTCTTCCTCGAACAGGTAGATGAATTCGTTGCCGATGGTCTTCCGTTTTGTTTCCGGGTCGGAAACGCCGTTGAGCTTTTCCAGGAAACGGTCGCTGGCGTCCACATAGTCGAGGTTGATGCGGAAGTGCTTGCTGAAGAGGTTGACGACCTTCTCCGCTTCGCCCTTGCGGAGCAGACCGTTGTTGACGAAGACGCACTGGAGCTGGTCGCCGATCGCCTTGTGGATGAGGACCGCCACGACCGATGAATCGACGCCGCCGGAAAGGGCGCAGAGCACCCTGCCGCTCCCCACCTTGCGGCGGATGGACTCGATCTCGGTTTCGATGAAGTTGGCCATGGTCCAGGTGGGCTGACAGCCGCAGATGTTGAAGAGGAAGTTGCCGAGCATCTCGTCGCCGCGCGGGGTGTGCACCACCTCCGGGTGAAACTGGACGCCGTAGAAGCGCCGTTTCTCGTCCTTCATCGCCGCTACGGGGCAATGCTCGGTATGGGCGATCGTCTGGAATCCGGCAGGCATCTCCTCGATCCGGTCGCCGTGAGACATCCAGACATCCGCAGCGCCGTCGAAGCCAGCGAACAGGTCGCTCACGTCATCGAGCCGCAGGGTTGAGCCGCCGAATTCCCGCTTGTCCGAGCGCTCAACCTTCCCCCCGAGCTGCTGGGTCATCAGCTGCATGCCGTAGCAGATGCCGAGCACGGGAAGCCCCAGGTCGAACACGCCGAGGTCGGAATGGGGCGCATCCTTGTCGTAAACGCTGGAAGGACCGCCGGAGAGGATGATCCCCTTCGGGGCAAACTCCTTGATCTTCTCGAAACTCATGGAATATGGATGGATCTCGCAGTAAACGCTCTGCTCCCTGACCCGCCGGGCGATCAGCTGGGTCACCTGGGAGCCGAAATCAAGGATCAGAATCTTTTCGGAATGTATGTCGCTAGCCATTTGTATCCTTTCACATTCAATCGAATTTGTAAAAAGCTCCATTATTTGAATAAAGCAGCAGATGGACTTTTGACAAATTCGGTTCCTATTTTTCGATGCGGTAGTTGGGGGCCTCTTTCGTAATCATGACGTCGTGGACGTGCGACTCCTTGAGTCCGGCGCCGGTTATCTTGACAAAACGGCCGTTTTCCTGGAGTTCCCTGACGGTCTTGCAGCCGGTATACCCCATGCCGGCGCGCAGCCCCCCCATCAACTGGTGAACGTTTGCCGAGAGCGGTCCGCGCAGCGGCACCATCCCCTCGATCCCTTCCGGCACCAGCTTGACCTCGCTCTCCACATCGCTCTGGAAATAGCGGTCCTTGCTCCCCTCTTTCATGGCGCCGATGGACCCCATCCCGCGATAGCTCTTGTAGGCGCGCCCCTGATAGAGAATGGTGTCGCCTGGGGACTCCTCGGTGCCGGCAAAGAGCGATCCGACCATGACCACGTCCGCCCCAGCCGCCACTGCCTTGGTGATGTCCCCGGAGAATTTTATCCCGCCGTCCGCGATCAGGGAGACGCCGTGTTTTCTGGCAACCTTGGCGCACTCGGCGATCGCCGAGATCTGCGGTACCCCGATCCCCGCCACAACCCTCGTGGTGCAGATGGACCCGGGGCCGATCCCCACCTTGATGGCGTCGACGCCTGCCTTGATGAGCGCTTCCGCAGCATCGGCGGTGGCGATGTTGCCGGCCACCAGTTCGATGCCGGGGAAATTCTGCTTCGCCAGCCGCACGGCATCGATGACCCCCTGGGAATGGCCGTGGGCCGTGTCGATCACGATTATGTCCGCCCCGGCCTTCATCAGGGCATCGATCCGGGCCTCCATGTCGGCAGTAGGTCCTACCGCACCGCCGACCCGCAGACGGCCTAAGCTGTCCTTGCAGGCGTTGGGATATTTCCGGACTTTTTCTATATCCTTGATGGTGATGAGCCCCTTCAGGTTTTTCTCGCTGTCCACCACCAGCAGCTTTTCCACCCGGGTGTGCTTAAGATGCTCCTTCGCCTGTTCCAGGGTGGTCCCTACCGGCACGGTGACCAGGTTGCGCTTGGTCATCCGTTCGGATATGTGGAGATCCAGGTTGGTCTCGAAGCGGAGATCGCGGTTGGTCAGTATCCCCACCAGCTTGCCGTTGCTCTTGGTGATGGGGACCCCCGAGATCCGGTACTTGGCCATGATCTCCAGCGCTTCGCGGATCTTCTGATTCGGGCGCATGGTGATCGGATCGACGATCATGCCGGATTCGCTCTTCTTTACCTTGTCCACCTCCATTGCCTGGTCCGCTATGGAAAAGTTTTTATGGATGAAGCCGATCCCACCCTCCCTCGCCATGCTGATGGCGGCGCGGGCCTCGGTGACGGTGTCCATGGCTGCACTGACAAGGGGGATATTCAAGATGATATTGCGGGAAAGATGGGTCGAAAGATCAACATCGCGGGGCAGTATCTGGGAATGGGCGGGGAGAAGCAGAACGTCGTCAAAGGTCAGACCTTCTGGGATGCTGTTGTCTAGCATTACGAACTCCTTTGCTTGGTAATCGCAAAATATTTAACCTGACAAGCTATTACAGGGAGCCGACCAAGTCAAGTTAAAAGGGGTTAAAGGCGCGTATATATCATCGGTTTCCGCTCACCGTCAGTTAGGGATGAACGCCCGCCTGTCCGTGATGCGCGCCAGGGTCGCGACGATCAGCCTTACGGCGTTTTCCAGGTCGGAGAGGGAGATGACCTCGACCGGGGTATGCATGTAGCGCAAGGGGATTTTCACCAGGGCGGTGGCAACACCGCCGCGTGATATCTGCATGACGTTGGCATCTGTGCCGGTCGCCCGCGGAATGCCGGTAAACTGCACCGGTATGTTCTCCTGCGCCGCAGTATCGGCAAGGAGCTCGAACAGGGCGGGGTTGATGTTGGCCCCGCGCGGCAGAATCGGCCCCTTGCCGATGCCCACTTCGCCGTTATGCTTCTTGTCCACGTCCGGCTGGTCCGTAGCGAAATCGACCTCGACGCAGATGCCCACATCGGGGTTCACCGTGTAACAGCTCGTTGTCCCTCCCCGGAGCCCCACCTCCTCCTGGACCGAAGACACACCGAAGAGATCGACCGGCAACCTTGTGCTCAATGCCGCCACCTGCCGCAGCACCTCCGCGACGACAAAACTCCCCGCCTTGTCATCGAAGCCGCGGGATGTGACCCGGTCGCCATGGAGCCTGTCCAGACCTACTGCAAATGTCACCGGGTCGCCGACCCGGACCAGCGCTTCCGCCTCTTTCCTGCTTGCAGCGCCGATGTCTATGTACTGGGCATCGAGCTTCACCACGGTATCCCGCTCCTTGGTCTCCATTAGATGGATCGGCTTCTTGCCGATAACTCCCGGAACGACCCCGTTGCGGCCGTGCACATGCACCCGCTGACCAGGGGTGAGATGGGGGTCCACCCCGCCGATGGCGCCGAAATGGAGAAAACCGTTGTCGTCCAGGTACTTGACCTGGAAACCTATCTCATCCGAGTGGCCGACCAGCATGACCCGCGGCCGATCTTCACCGGCCCCCTCGACGGAGCCGAAGACGTTGCCCATGACATCGGTGGTGACCTGGGCGAACGGGGCGATGTAGGCGCGGAAAACCCGCTGGGCCGGCTGCTCGTAACCTGAAGGGCTGGGGGCTTCCAGCAGTTTCCGTAAGAACTCTAAGGATTCGTCGCGCATCAACCACCTCCATAAAATATATTCAAATCACCAATCACCAACCGCCTCTACATCGGATACTTCCCCATTGCGGCAGGATCAAGATTCTCCAGAAAGTCCACGAATCGGCTTGCATCGTATTCCCGGGAAAGACGACCCTCATTCAGATCGAACGTGGGCGCCTGCTTCACCACATCCTCATGCACCATTACCGGCAGATGGTACTTGAGGGCCGCCATCATCGCCTCGCCGACGCTCACGCCTACCGAGTGTTTTCTGCTCCTCCCGCCGAATTTGACCGACGCGCCGAACACGCCGTCCCGCAGGCTTTCAATGGCGATGGTCTCAATCCTCATCCCGATCCGCTGCATGAGGGCGGTCAAAAGGTCGCTCCGCCCGCTCCGGGATGATATGTCCCGGCCGATGAGCTCGACGGCAAGCGAGACCGATTCCTGCGTGCTGATCCAGATCGGCACCGAGTTCTCGCCCGCAGTATCCTTGAGGATTATTACCGGCATCTGCGCAATGGCATCGAGAGCGAACCCGAATATTTTCATCTCGTGGTACATATATAATTTACTCCTCAACAAGTTCACCCTGCAACGAGTTCTGATAGCCGCGGGTGATTACGACATCGACCATGCTCCCGACCAGAGAGGCATCGGCCGTAATGTTAACGATCCTGTTACCCGAAGTCCGCCCGAACAGTTGCCCCCCACGCCGACTCTCCCCTTCGATGAGCACCTTTTGGACGGTGCCGACAAACCCCTTGTTGATTTCCAGGGTGATGCGCCGCTGAAGGACGATCAGGCGGTCGAGCCGCTCCTGTTTTTCGTCCTTGCCGACTTCATCCGTAAAGCCAGCTGCCTTTGTTTCCGGTCGTTTCGAATAGATGAAAGAGAAGACGTCGGCATACCTCACCTCCTCCATCAGCGACAGGGTTGCCCGGAAATCATCCTCCGTTTCGCCGGGAAAACCGACGATGATGTCGCCGGTTATCTGTATCCCGGGACAAGCAGCCCTGAGGAGGGCAATCGATCCTAGGTATTCCTCGCGGGTATACCCCCTGTTCATTGCCGACAGCACCGCATTACTCCCGGATTGGGCGGGTAGATGGATATGCCCGCACAATTGGGGGATTTCCGCAAAACAGTCGATCAGCGGCCGGGAAAAATCCTTGGGGTGGGAGGTGGTGAAGCGGATGCGCTCGATCCCCCGTATTTTCGAGACCTCCCGCAGCAGGGAGACGAAGTTCATTTCGCCGGCCGCCTTGGCGCCGTATGAGTTGACGTTTTGCCCCAGGAGAGTCACTTCCATGACCCCCTTTTCCACCATTCCACTTATCTCATCGAGAACGTCCGCCGAGCGGCGGCTTATCTCCCGCCCGCGCACATAAGGAACGATGCAGTAGGTACAAAAATTGTCACATCCCTGCATTACGGTGACAAAACGGGACACGCCGTCTGTCCGGTCGTCAACGGGGAAGAGGTCGAGCCTGGTTTCGTTGTCGATAAAAGCGACCTCCGCAAGCCTTTCCCCCTCTTCCGCCGCCCGGACCATTTCCGGCAACAGATGAAGGTTGTGGGTTCCGAATACGATGTCCAGGTGCGGGACATTTGCCAAAAGGCGCACCCCTTCCTGCTGGGCGACACAGCCGCCGACCCCTAGAATGAGCCCCGGCTTCTTCCGTTTCAGTCCCTTGTACTGGACGAGGTGATTGTAGACCTTCTCTTCCGCTTTTGCTCTGACACTGCAGGTATTGAGGATTACAAGATCAGCTTGGGATGGGTCCTGGGTGGGCTTGTATCCCACCCCTTTGAGCAGGGTCAGGATTTTTTCAGAATCACTGACATTCATCTGGCAGCCGAAAGTTTCGAGATAAAGCAGTTTTCCTCTTGTCACGTTGTTCCTTTGCCGCCCCGATTTGGCTTAAATAGTACGCAATATGCATCGCGAAAGTCAACTGCTTTTGGCCGGCCACCCCACCGCCTGCGTTATTTCACCCAGCAC
>DAIEGL010000250.1 GCA_027356255.1 Geobacter sp.
CCGGACGTTCTGCGCAGAACCGCTGCCATGGGGCACGAGACCGGCATCCATTGCTGGGACCACGTGAAGTGGCACGACCTTCTGCCCTGGATGCCGAAAAAGACCGTGGCCATGGAACTCGGCCGGGCGTGCGCCCTCTACGAGGAAATCATGGGGTGTCGGCCGAAAACCACGGCAGCACCGGGCTGGACCGTGTCAGCCGACTCCCTGGAGATTCAGGACGCCATGTCCCTCACCTATTGCAGCGATTCCCGCGGCACAGGCCCATTTTACCCGCTGATGGACAGCAGACAGTTCAATACCCTCCAGATTCCCACGACCTGGCCGACCATGGACGAACTTCTGGGAGAAAACGGCATAACCGCGGACAACATCAACGATCATTACCTCACATGCCTCAAGCCGGGGCTCAATGTACACACCATCCATGCAGAGCTGGAAGGAAAAGCGATGACGCCCCAGTTCATCGATCTTGTAAAGCGCCTCCAGCAGCGTAACGTGCGCTTCATCACCCTGGCCGACGCCGCACGGGAATCCGCCGCGGCTGCCGCCGAGTCCCCCCTCACCATGGGGGAACTGGCCGGGCGCGCAGGTCTGGTCGCCATCCAGGGAACGGGCGCATGATGGACATCTGCACGAGATTCTTCCAGATAAACCGCCGCGATCTTGTATACTTGAAGTTCATCCTGGAGGCCTACGAAGGGCTTTCCACCCTGAGCACTGCGGACCGCGACAGGGGGATCGTGCGGCTGGACGTACCCCGGCGCTTCAGCGCAGACGTCGGCGCGCTGGTGAAAGCTCTGGGAAGGGAAATAGCCATGATTGAAGTGGAACCGCCGGAAACACCATCTCAACCATGCAGGGAGGGCACTCACCATGCTTGAAGGTTTTGATTGCGCAAAGATCCTCCGTCGGGCCTTGGCTGGCGGCGGTGAATTCGCCGACATCTATTTCGAGGAAGGGGCCTCCACTGTCATCTCCTGCGAAGACGGCAAGATCGAAAAGGTGATGGCCGGGGCCGACCGGGGCGTCGGCATCCGCGTCATCTCCGACCTCAGAACCGCCTACGCCTATACCAACGATGTGACCGAAGACGCCCTGCTGTCGCTGGCGGAGACGGTAAGCAGGGCGGTCAGGGGGAAGACGTTCGAAGGAGCCATCGACCTGCGCCGAAAGAGCGTAGGGAGCGGCTTCCCCATCCTCCTCCCCCCTACCGGCGTACCTCTGCAGGACAAGGTCGCAACGGTGAAAACGGCCGACCGGACAGCCCGGGGTGTGGATGCGAGGATCCGCCAGGTAACGGCGGTTTACCGCGACGGCACGCTCAAGGCCCAGGTCGTCAACTCGCTGGGAGAGTTCACCGAATCCTCCCGCACCGGCACCGTTTTCATGGTCCAGGTGGTGGCGACCGAAGGAGACCTGATCCAGACGGGGTATGAACCACTCGGTGGATTCCGCGGTTTTGAGATTTTTCAGCAGAAAAGCCCGGAAGAGCTCGCCCTGGCGGCGGCAAGGCGAGGGGTGATGATGCTCGGCGCCCGCAAGGCCCCGGGAGGGGTGATGCCGGTCGTCCTCTCCTCTGAGGCGGGGGGCACCATGGTCCATGAGGCCATCGGCCACGGCCTGGAAGCCGACCTGGCACAGAGCGGCATGTCGGTCTATTCAGGCAAGATCGGTCTGGAGGTCGCCTCACCGCTGGTCACAGTGGTTGACGACGCGACCATCCCCAACGCCCGCGGCTCCTTCTCCTTCGACGACGAGGGGACGCCGGGGGAGCGTACCGTTCTGGTCGAAAACGGCATCCTTAAGGGGTACCTGTACGACCGGCTGACAGCCATGAAGGACGGCTGCAAATCGACCGGCAACGGAAGGCGGGAGTCTTACCAGGCGAAACCGATCGTCCGCATGAGCAATACCCTCATCGCACCGGGCGTGACACCGCCGGAGGAGATAATCAAAGGGGTGGAGCAGGGGCTCTTCGTCAGGAAAATGGGGGGGGGACAGGTAAACACGGTCAACGGGAATTTCGTTTTCGAGGTGTCGGAAGGGTACCTCATCGAAAACGGACAGGTCACCGAGCCGGTCCGTGGCGCGACCCTCACCGGCAACGGCCCGGAAGTGCTGAAGAAGATCACCATGGTAGGTAATGACTTAGGCTTCGGCATCGGTACCTGCGGCAAGGAAGGACAGGGGGTGCCGGTTTCGGACGCCCAGCCGACCCTGCTCATCTCAGGGATCACGGTTGGGGGGGCGGCGTAGGCCGCGCTTGAGGCATTCGCAGTTGGCCATGGCAACTGCCCGATTCAGTTCATCCTTTTTTCATCGCCACGGATGAATAGGGATAATCGCGGAGATGATCGGCCAGTTCCTCCCTGCTGTAACGGTTCGCACGGCGGATTATCAGCACAACGGAAATGGCGACCGGAAGGGTGAAAATGAAGATGCCGGTCATGGCCATCAGGTTCTCGCCGATGATCAGCGTCATGGAGAGGTTGAAGACCAGCACAGAGAGGTAGAGGAACGGTCCGAACAGGGCGCGGAAGGGGAATGAACAAACGCCGGCGGGCTTTTCCGGTCCATTTCCCAGTCGGAAGTCGATCCTTTGCAGGGCGAATATCATGACCGCGCTCACCAGCCACCAGCCGGCGTAGTTTGTGAGAGGAACGCCGAAATGATAACCGTTTTCCCGATAGCCGTAAATCTGGCCGAGAAACCAGCGGTGTCCCTGGAGTGCCACCGGATCAATGATGATGTCGAGAAAGGCCTGGAACAGCGAACCGAGCAGGAGAACGGAAAATGATTTACGTATGGAACGGGTTTCCAGGGTGACGAAGCCGCTCCGCCAGCTCTTTACCGGGGAGACCACCAGCAGCGCGGTGCTGTAACTGCAATAGGCAAGGAACACATAGGAGAGAGAGTCGAAGAAGGGAACCCCCGCTATCCAAAGTTCCCTGTTCCTGGTCGCCTCGATGTAGTAGTACCAGCCGTAGGGAAACCCGGTATTTATCGAGGAAAACTCCGATACAAACGATATGAGGTAGCCGGCAAGCGTGAAATAAAAGGTTTTTCTCCACCCCAGGTGGGTCACTGCAGCCACCAGATAGGCGGCAAAGAAGGCAAACACGTACGGCCGCATGGCAACGGTGCCGACAGCTATCGATAAGACATCACGCATTGATTCGCTCCTCACAAACGAATGGCGCGTAACCGCGCCATCCACACTTCAAACACTTCAAACTCTTCAAACTTTAAAACAAGGTACCGATGACGCTCCCCAGGACCTGTATCGGCCCGGTGTCGCCAAGCCCGTCCATGGCCTTTTCGGCCTTTTTCAGGGTGGCGGTCGTGTCGCGGTACAGGTTGTCTTCGTTCACCAGCTTGCCGAGGGTCCCTTGCCCGTCGTTTATCTTGCGGGTAATCTCCTTTATGTTTCTGGACGCATCCCGCACCTCGTTGTAGAGGGCCTGGTCGTTGACCAGCTTGCCCATCGTGCCATCACCCCGGTTGATTTTGGCGGCAATCTCCTTCACGTCCTTCATGCTGTCGTTAAGGTTCGCCATAGCTGTCCTGGCATCGGCATAAAGGGCGTCGTCATTGACGAGCTTGCCCATCGTGCCGTCGCCCCTGTCTATCTTGGCAGTGATATTCTTCAGGCTCAGAGTGGCGTCATTGGCATTCGCATAGAGCGCCTTGTCGTTCAAGAGCATGGCCAGCGACCCTTCACCGCGGTCGAATTTGGCGGTGATGCTGCTGAGATTGGCGATCGAATTGCGCAGGTTTTCCCGGTTATCGTCAAGAATCGAGGAAATCTTCCCCATTACCTCGTTCTGGTTCTTGTTCAGCTCGGTAATGAGGACTTTCGCGTCTTTGGTCAGATCGCTCATGTTATCGACGATGACGTCGATATTGGCCACATCCCGCCCCCTTACCGTGCCTCCAGGCGGAAGGAGAGGCGCACTGGGGGAGCCGAAGGAGAGGCCCAGAAACTGCCCTCCCAAAAGGTTGGTCAGACGGAGCCCGGCCACGGTGTCGGTCTTGATCTTCGTCCCCGGCTTAACCTCGAAATCAATCTGAATCTTCTCGTCGAGGATGGTTATGCTGTCGATCTTACCGACATCCACACCAGCCAGTCTGACCGGGTCACCGACCTTGAGGCCGGTAATGCTGGTCAGATAGGTCTTATAGAGAACCTTCTTTTCGAAAGGGTTCCATTTTTCCCCCACCTCAAGCATGACGCCTAGGACTATCATTCCCATCACAAAGAATATGCCGACTTTTTTTTCTACCGAAATCGCCATTGGGTAAAAACCTCCTGAAAGCGTGCAAAGCAAATCACATCAAAAGCCTTGTCAGAAAATAATCCGCTATCAGAATCAGCATGAAGGAGAGGACCACCGAACGTGTGGTGGATATGCCGATCCCCCTGGCTCCGCCGGACGTTTTGAATCCGATATAGCAAGAGACCAGGGCGACGATGGCGCCGAACACGAACGCCTTGATCAGCCCGATGCCGATCTCGTGGAACTTCAGCGCTGCCGTCAGGCTGTCGTAATAGGTGGAATAGGATACGAAAATCTTCGGGTGCAGATTGCTGATGATTGCGCCGCCGGTGATACCGATGAAATCCGAATAGATGACGAGCGCCGGAAGGCAGACGATGCAGGCTATGAAACGCGGCATCGCCAGATAGCGCACCGGGTTGATGTCTAGGGTCTTCAGCGCATCGATCTCCTCGTAGACCTTCATCACCCCGAGCTCTGCAGCCATGGCGGACCCCGCCCGCCCCGCGACCAGAAAGCTGGTCATGACCGGTCCCAGCTCCCTTACCATGGAATGGCCGACGATCGCGCCGATGATGTTCTGGCTGCCGTACTTTTGCAGCTCGACGCCGGTCTGCAAGGCAAGCACCATGCCGACGAAAAAGGCCATCACAGAGGCAACCGGCAGGGTTTCATAGCCGATTATGGCCATCTGGGCGAAGATGCTGGCAATATTGCGCGGCGCTTCCCTGAAGAAATAGATCGTCTGGCCGAGGAGTATCAGCATCTCTCCGACGGTCTCGTGAAAGACGATTACCTTTTTGCCGATTCTGTCCAGGACCCCGGCCATCACTCTCCGCTCCTTGAAGGCACTGCATCCCCTGCAACAACGTCTGCGCCGCTCTTCCCCCAGTGGAAGCCGATCGGAAGCCACAGCACAGTGAAGCTTTTTTTCCCGTTATTGTTCCGGTATCTCATCAATCCCTTCAAAAGCTTCAAGTCATGGTCCCTGTTCTCGGAACGGTAAGCCACCAGGGGAAACAACTCATAGACCAGTGCATCGCCCCGCACCTCATGCCAGTAGAGGTTCCAGAGGAGCGATACCGCCGAGTCGCCGTGATCGTTCCATTTCTGCTGATAGAGGCGCCAGAGGGGTGCCCAGTTCTTCTCGATCCCCTCCTTGTCAAACACCGGCTCAACCGGCGCAGGTATAGAAAGGGAGCGCACGCCGCGCGGGTCCCGGTTATAAACGAACAGCGGCCAGAAAGCGGTACGACGCCTGCTGCTCCCATCCTTCGGCCAGGTCTCGCGGCTGTCGGAATATAGAAAGTAAAGGACCCGGTCCCGCTCCTGGCGGAAACTGGGTGAATTCAGCTCTTCATGTTTGTATATCGGCCAGAGGTACCACCTTTTCAGGTTTTCCTTCCCCCTGTCCTCCGAGTAAAACGGTAAAAGGGTCGTAGCGTTCCTAGCCTCACCGCGCACGGTCAGCCAGAAGGGCCAGAAATAATCGACCTCCTTCTCCGACCGGGCAATGTCGTCGGTATACCCGAAAAACGGCCAGAGGTAGGAGCGGGAAACCTTCTTCGGCGAATCGGTCGCCGCATAAAACGGCAGGATGGACAATCTGTCCGTCGGGTTGTCCGTATCCAGCCCGCTCTGTTCCTTCATGAAGATCGGCCAGAGGGCAAAGCGTCTGTTGTATACTCCCTCCTTGGCCGATTGGCCGTAGAGGGGCCAGAACTGGAAACCGCTCTCCCGCTCCCCTTCAATGGTTGCGAAAAACGGGTAGAGGTAGTTGCGGGTCGTGGTCCCCTTCTTCACCGTCCTTCCATAGAGTGGGAACATGACAAAGTGATACTCGTCCCGCCAGAATCGCTCGTAAATGTCGCCATAGAAAGGGAAAAACGAGGTGTAGGGGCCGTATTTCTCCGAATGCCCACTGATGTAAAACGGGAAGAACATGGAGCTTTCATCCCGCTTCCCCTCTTCATTCCTCTGGTAGACATTGCTCTGGACCACCTTCAGCAGTTGAACGGTTCTCGCTTCCGGGGTCGATTCGCTGGATGCGAGCGGATAAAGGTATTCGTCTGAACTCGTCTTGTTGTGCCGGTTCGTTGTCTGGAAAAAAAACGGCCGGACAGCTGTCTCCCGCTCGTCGCCACGTTGCTGAAGCTTGAATACAGGGCCGAGGATGGAGATGTTACTGTACCCGTCCTGCGGACTCTTCCGGTAATCGAGCAAGGGCCAGAGGGTGAATATCGTGCCGCCGTCCGCGCCGGGAGCCGCGTCCTCAGCAAAGAGCACTGATGCGGAGAGCAGACAGGCGAGCAATGCGGCTATAGCAGATTTTGTTATAGACATAGGCCCAGGAAATCAAACAACAATAAACCGCGACCCGCCGGCAGACACCGGAAATCGCCGCAATAAACAATGATGAACTGCGAATATTATCCGCAGGAACGATGCTTAGTCAATAAAAATCATTAAATAAGCATAGCGTTATCGGAAATCTACCCTACAGACAAAAAAAGACCCGCTGGTTTTGCGGGTCTTTGCAAAAGGGAAAAAGACGAGGGTCCGCGAATCAATACTTGCTGTCCGCGTAATCGACCCAACCACCGGCAAGGACCAAGGCCTTGTCGAAAGGAGAGATTTCGAAAGAGACGCTCTCTTCCTTTCCTCCCCCCCTTACCGAGATCTTCTGACCTTCGATATCCACGGAGATCGCCGTATCGGCAAAGCCGGCATAACCGAACAGCACGTCGAGCGTTTCCTTGGGGAGTTCGAGGGCTGCCATGCCGCAGTTGAACATGTTCTGGCGAAAGATGCGGGCAAACGATTCGGCGATTACCACGTTGATATCGTTCACCTCAAAGACCCACGGCGCATGTTCACGCGAAGAGCCGCAGCCGAAATTGGATCGGCTGACGACCACTCTGGACGCCTTGATCTTTTCGCCTTTCGGATCAAAACCGGGAAGCTTCAAGTCCTCCAGGATGTAGGGCTTCAGGTCTTCCTTGGTGATTTCGGTCAGATATTTGGCCGGGATAATCTCGTCGGTATTGATGTCCGACCGATCGAGAAAGAGTGCCGGCCCGCCAAAGGTTTTCATATATCGTCTCCTTGAATGAATTTAAAGGTATTTTCTCGGGTCGGCCATCTTCCCTTCTATGGCCGTTGCAGCGCTGGTTGCCGGGGACATGAGGTGGACCATCCCCCCCTTCCCCATCCGCCCCATGAAGTTCCTGTTGGTGGTGGAGGCGCAGACTTCCCCCTCGGCAAGGACACCGTTGCTCATCCCGAGGCAGGCGCCGCAGGTGGGATTGGTCACACAGAACCCCGCCTCCATGAAGATATCGATCAATCCTTCGTGCAAGGCATCGCTGTAAATCTTCGGCGTTGCAGGAGACAGTATGGCGCGGACCGTGGGAGCAATCTTCTTCCCCTTCAGAATAGAGGCTGCCACCCGCAGATCCTCCAGACGACCGTTGGTGCACGAGCCGAGATAAACCTGATCAACGGGAGTGCCCGCCATTTCAGTTATCGACTTCACCTGGTCCGGCTTGTAGCCGAAAGTGACGGCCGGTTCCAAACCGGAGACATCCAGATCGACTACCCGCTCGTAGATGGCATCCTCGTCCGAACACCATTTTTTGAACTCGGCAAGAGCCGCTTCTTTCGAGGCGTATTCCTGGCTTATGAACGGCCAGAGGTAATCGACCGTCACACTGTCCGGCATGCAGATGCCAGATGTCCCCCCCGCCTCAATCGCCATGTTGCACAAGGTCATGCGCGATTCCATGGTCATGGCGTCGACCGCCTCGCCTCTGAATTCAATCACCCGGTCCGTGGCGCCGTTTACGCCGAGCCGGCCGATGACATGGAGGATCGCATCCTTGGCATAAACCCCTTTGGGGAGCTTGCCATTCAGATTGACGCGAATGGTTTTCGGCTCACGGAAAGCGCAGACACCTTTCAGAATCCCGACTTCCAGGTCTGTGGTCCCGACTCCGGCAGCAAAGGCACCGAACGCCCCGTGGGTACAGGTATGGGAATCACCCATTATTACCGTGTAGCCGGGACGGATGAACCCTTTTTCAGGAAACAGCGCGTGGCAGACGCCGTTGGCGCCGATATCGAAAAAGTCTTTGATGTTGTGGCGACGCGCCCAGTCCCGCAGCATTTTCGCCTGGGTGGCGGTCTTGCTGTCCTTACTGGGTGTCACATGGTCAATCACCGCCTTGATCTTGGAGGAATCGAAGACCCGGTCCTTGCCGCGCGCAATGAGATCGGCAATGGCGATAGGGGTGGTGATCTCGTGACACATCACCACATCGAGTTTGAGCACCCGAGTCCCCTGAAACGGCTCGTCAACCAAGTGGGAGGCAAATATTTTCTCTGCTATGGTCATACCCATAAAACTAATTCCTTTCACCAATAAAATGGTCAATAATTCCGTTACAATGTAAACAAATCAGGCAAACAAATCAATTTAATATTTGTTCAATGATGCTAAACATTTGCCTTAAGCAATACGCCAATGGTATACTGTATACAATCATCCAAAGGAGACCACGGCACCCATGCAATTAAGCTTTAACAGGACGAACGGCGAAATAGACGCCCTCATCGATTTGCTCATAGAGAAGGCCGACGGGGTCCATCACCCCGAACTGGTCCGGGAAATGATAATATCGGCGCTGAAAGCTGGACTGGACACAGACTATCTTGCCGACCTCAAACTTTTGAACAATACCATGAAGGAGATGCGCTATACCAACCGGGTCTTTGCCCCCTACCGCCACAAGAAAAAAGTGACCATCTTCGGCTCGGCAAGGACCGAACCCCACGAAGAGAGCTACCAGAAATGCGTCAGCTTCAGCAGACGTCTGGCAGACAAAGGATACATGATCATAACCGGCGGCGGACCGGGTATCATGCAGGCGGGGAATGAGGGCGCCGGAAGCGAAAACTCCTTTGCTGTCAACATCAGGCTCCCATTCGAGCAGGCACCCAACCCCGTCATGCTCGCCAACCCCCGGCTCATAACCTATAAGTACTTTTTCAACCGCAAGGTGGCTTTCGTCAAGGAGGCGGACGCCCTGGCCGTCTTCCCGGGGGGATTCGGGACACTGGATGAGGCTATGGAGGTATTCACCCTGATCCAGACGGGAAAGACCTCGCCCAAACCGCTCGTTCTCATAGACGACAGTGACGGTTACTGGGAACAATGGTTCAAGTTCATCAAAGAGAGGATGCTCGGGAAGGGATTCATCTCTGCCGAGGATTTCTCCATCTTCACCATCACTCGCAGCGAAGAGGAAGCGGTGCAGGTTATAGAAGATTTCTACCGGAATTACCACTCCATGAGGTTTGTGAACGGGCGGCTGATCATCAGGCTGAACATGGAACTATCCAAGGCAAACATAGAAGAGCTGGAAAACGAGTTTCCGGAATTGCACCATGCCGGCACCAGAATAGTACCGACAGCCCCCTTGCCGGAAGAGGCCGATGAGCCGGACCTGCTGAGACTACCGCGCATCGCGTTCCAGTTTGACCACCAGCATTACGGCTTGCTGATGGCCTTTATCGGACGGATAAACACTTTTTGATATCCGCCCCATTAAAGCAAACAATAGCGCTTGACAAAGTAATTATATGATGTTAATTTTATCGTGCGGCAAGTTTCGGAAGTTTTTACAGCACCTGGAAACACAACAAAGTACACTTTGTCTTTGGGGTTTTTCCTGCCCAAGACTCCGGAAACTGCAGTATTTCACGAAGACCCGGCAGAGATCCGGAGGCAACAAAAGGAGGCAGTAAAAATGGCACAGGGCAAAGTAAAATGGTTTAACGACGCAAAAGGGTTTGGCTTTATCGAGCAGGATAATGGAGAGGACGTATTCGTGCATTTCTCCGCTATCACGGGTGAGGGCTTCAAATCCCTTACCGAAGGCGAAGCAGTAAGCTTCGATGTCACCAACGGCCCCAAAGGTCTGCAGGCCGCAAACGTCAAAAAAATCTAACGCAATGTCGCTATAGATTTAAGACAAAAAAAGCCCCGCCGGAAATTACGGCGGGGCTTTTTTTGTCCGGCAGTCGCAGCACTTTGAGGTTCACCCCCACCCCAGAGTCACCCTCATCATCTCAGCCGTACTTCTACAACTCGCCCGTCCGAGATCTGCGAAATCGCAAACCCAAAGAAAGCAGAACCGCCGACAACACCAGGACAACCGTGGCACCTTTATACTCCACGGCCATCACCAGCGGGGTAATAGCATACCGAGTCATGGCGCGCATGACTTCGTGTCTTGCAATGAAATGTGCCAACGGCGGACTCAGCCGGTAGTAGAGCGCCACGAACGCCCTCCCCGGAGCATTGGTCATCAGGTATTCATCCCTGAACTGCCGCAGGAGCATCACCTTGGGGTGGAGATAACTGCCGTAGGCGGCCGTGGCGATGAAACAGCCGCTCTTGCCACTGCTCCCCACCACTGAAGATGCAGAACCTTGCACTGTTGGCAGGGGAGAACCGTCGGTATTGAAGTTTACCGTCTGTCCGTCCATGGCGCTGTTGTTGCAAACTAGAAAAGCGACTTCCGCAATGTCCGAATAGTTGAAATTCGGGATATTTATCGTTCCGCTGGAAGAATCGTACTGGTATTCTGTTATATCCCCGCTGCTGTTCTTTTTAAAAGCAGTAACGGTTATGCCGCTTGTTTTTGCCAACTTGAGCAGCAGATTCTGCGGCGCTGCCGACGACGGCAGGAACTTAAAATAGGCGTATGAATATTTGGGAAGCGTTATGCTCGAGGTCGGGCTGCTGGCGCTGTTTACGGGGTAATTACTGTAAGTGGCAACAGGCATGACCGGATGAATCAAGCTAATCTCATTTTGATGGCTGCTCCAGTTCCTCATATAGAGTTTTTTGCAAAAGGAGAAGAAATCATTTCCCAGATTGCCGTTGTCGGCTTTCAGAACATCATCGATAACCGGGAGCATCGGGATATCGGAGCCGTCTGCCGGGGCGGGCATCGTACGCAGTTTTTCCCAGATGTTCCTGATAATTACCGGCGAATTAAAGCGTTCCACCAGATCGCGATTGAATATCCAGCGGCCATATTCGCTATTATCTCCGGACAGGGCAACATCCAGTGACATGGGTTTGACCAGGTAGTTAACCAGATAACTGTAAAGCTGATTCACCCCCTCATAGACCTCATCTTCCATCCAGGTAGAGGTCGCCTCCCCATACCAGATATCAAAATAAAAGTTATAGCCATACTGAATGGCATGGTGGAACTCGTGTGCGGCGGTTATCTGAAGACTCTGGAGAGGGGTGTAGGGGCCTCCTGGCGCATTTCTGAAAATGGAAGAAGTAAATGAGCTATCGATTTCAATGTAACTGGAAAAGGAAGTCGCAGTGACAGCGACGTCATCCATGGTGAAACCATACACACCCTGTGAAGACAGATTTTCCAGATACACGTCGTAAGGGGCCGCAGTCGGAGGCGGCCGGTAACCCATCTGGCCGACTTCAACGTTGTAGACATTCTCTAACACATCGGCAACAGTCGACACCCAGGTACTGACCGAGATCGGGTTGCCGTTGTCGTCGGTGGGGTTCGGAACATCCGTCCCGCTGGACGCGTAATGTATATTAAAGTGGCCGCCGGGAGAAGTAACGACCTTCTCGCCGGCTAATGCCGGTTTTGCCAGATACTTCGCCAGGGTTTTCTGGGTCTGCGGGGTTAGCCGATTCCAGTCCCTCTTGACGCCGTGGTAGAGGGGTGTCAGGCAAGGCTCGGCATGCGGGGCGGTCTGGACCGCTGCAATGCCGGTCGCCAGGATATGCTTGCCGTAAAAGGCATCAAAACGCTGAAGATAGTAATCATCAAGGCTGCCAGCGGCCGCAAGAAGCGGAAGCGCTGTCAGCAGCGTTGTAAGGAGCATCGACCGCACAAATGACTTTAACACTTAATCTACCATCCTCTTCCCACCCCTGATTGCGACGAGGGTGTTTTTCCCTTTCCCTACCCGGACTTTCCTGCTGAAGTTCGGTATGCGCACCTCATAATCACCAGGCGGCAAGGCCAGGATCAGATAACCGGCGCTGTCCGTCCTTCCTGCGAGAATAAATCCCTTCCCTACAACCTTTACAACGACGCCACTCATGGGTATAGCGCCTCGTTGAGGTTTCAGCTTCCCTCCTGCACTCTGGATATAGCAGAACAGGGCGAGGCCGCCGGTCCCATTGGGCAGGCGGTCCTCGCGGGGTGCATTACCGGATGCTACAGCCGGCAGATAGCCGTCACGCAGGGCGACTGCAGCGGGGCCCGGCATTTCGGCTTCGCCAAAATCCTTGCCGTTGAAGGAATATGTCTGCCACAGTGATGGTTTTTCTCGGTTAGCCATAAGTACGGCAGCACTCAGCGTTATCGATAAAAAAATAACGCCCCCAATTAATCGTCTGACCATAAGCATCCTCACAAGAAATCGCTTCAACCATTGCACAGTAAAAAGAAAAAAGTCAATGTGAAAATCAACCGCTGGGATGGTGCTCTGGGACAAGTTCAATCTTGTTGGAAATGCTCGAAAAATGCGTTACCGCCACTCGTCCCTCTATTCGAATTTCTTGAAAAAAAAGACGGCACACGGCCGTCCTTGAAGTTAGACAATAAACTAGATCAGAAACCTCCGGCACAAGGGGATGTACCTATGCTCCCCTTCGGCACAGCTGTGCCGGAATTTCTTGTTTGCTTGCTAAGTTAACAACGATAACCCTTTCGATAGTGACATGTTCAGCCAGTGGTTGTTGTAGTTGGCGGTGTCGGCGGCGTGTAGCCTTTGGAAGCCGCTGTAGTTGTGGTGGCTGCATCTGTGCTGGTAATGGTTTTGATGCCTGAAATGAATCCTAAGGAATCATAGACGATTATCCGGATATTGTTGATTACCAGGGTTGATATCCCTGCTACGAAATCCTGCACATCAACATTTTGCTTGATAGCTTCATTGACGATCAGGTAGCTGTTGACGAGGTCGGCTTTTGCCTGAGAATCGATGCCAACCAGCGAGCTGCTGGAACCGGGGTCCACGGTGGTTGCGAGCGTCCGAATCTCGTTTTCCAGGCATGAAGGCTGGATGTCGGTGTGAATGGTATCCGAGACTAACGCTACGGTTACAGAAGCCGGCAGGAGAATGCCTTCTTCCCCCAGCTTGATAGCCGCACTGCCCAGGCCGAACGTTGACGCCAGCGTCTTTTCCGCCATTACTACCGCCGTTGTGGATACCGGGTCTATCTTTTGACCTTCCACAGTTCCGGCAACGACTTTTTCCTTTTCGACCAGCTTCTTTACGACCTGACCGGTGGATATCTTTTTTGCCATCAACACGTAGTCGATTTGGGGGGGCAAACCTGAAACTTCGTAGGAATAAAGTGGGGTTGCTTTTCCAAGCACGTATTGGGGATGAACGCTTGCGACCATTTTCCCATTGAGGTCGAAAACATCCACATCAATATCATTTTCCGTCGCCACCACCATGGCGACTGCCTTGGAGGTGGCACCCGCGACTGGAAATTCCACCGTCCCTCTAAGCGTTGCGACAGAAAGATCGATGTTTTCGCTGCCGCAGGCCACCAGAACAAAACAGAGCACTACAAGCATGAAACCGCAGATTCTACCATAATCCGTTGTTTTCATAAGCCCTCCTTTGGTTTCCAAACATCGACACAAAACCCATTTTATTAAATTTTATTCATTTGCAGATTTTACCGACTTGTCTAAAGAAATGCAAACAAAAACATTAACGACATTTGGACGCGGATGAACACGAATTTGACGGATAAATGCGGACTTGGGTCAAGAGCTTGAAATCACCGGGGGAGTTGCACTCCAGGCTCTCACAGGTTTGATCCGCATTTACGGGTAATTTCAGGTTTACCGATGGGTTGCTTATGGAGGAAAACAGCGGGGGAAAACGGTCGTTTCCCAGACACCCTCATTACAGAAGGTGTCTGGGAAACGCCAAGTCTGATTTCAGTTTTCTGAACTAAGGCGGAGAGATTTTTCGGCAGGCTACAGACTCTCCACGTCTCTTTCCATCTTGAATTGAAGCCTGTTCAATGCATGAATGTAAGCCTTTGCCGATGCCTCGATGATGTCGGTGGAGGAACCCCGGCCGATAACTGTGCCCCCCCCATCGGCCAGACGGACGGTAACTTCGCCCTGAGCATCGGTGCCGCCGGTTATGGAACCCACATTGTACTGCTGGAGCTTTGCCTTTGACTTGGTCAACTTCTTGATGGCTTTCAGGGTGGCGTCCACCGGCCCGTCCCCCAGCTCGGCCGTGCGGACCTGCACACCGTCGATCTCCATCTGCACGGTTGCAGTGGCTACGGCAAAGGAACCGCAGGTAACGGTGATGTGGGAAAGCTTGTACTTTTCCTCAGCCTTCATCACCTCATCGGCAACGATCGCATCCAGGTCCTCGTCAAACACCTCCTTTTTCAGGTCTGCCAGGGCTTTAAAGCGTTCGAAGGCACGGTTCAGCTTCTCGTCGTCAAGGTCGTAGCCGAGCTCTTCCAGACGCAATTTAAAGGCATGACGGCCGGAATGCTTTCCAAGCACAAGGGCATTTGCTTTCAACCCCACCGACTCGGGGGTCATGATCTCGTAGGTGCTCTTTTCCATCAGCACGCCATGCTGGTGAATTCCCGCCTCATGGGCAAAAGCATTGGCCCCGACGATCGCCTTGTTGGGCTGCACCACGATGCCGGTGACCGTGGTCAGCAGGCGACTTGCTGGGGTCAGCTGTTCAGTAGCCACGTTCGTTCTGAATGGGAGGATATCGTGGCGGGTCTTGAGGGTCATGACGAACTCTTCCAGTGAGCAGTTACCGGCCCGCTCGCCGATGCCGTTGATGGTACACTCCACCTGGCCTGCTCCGGCCTGTACGGCGGCAATGGAATTGGCCACCGAGAGGCCGAGATCATTGTGACAATGGACGGAAATGACCGCCTTTTCAACATTGGCCACGTTGTCCTTCAGATACTTAATGATGTTGAAGTATTCGAAGGGGATGGTGTAACCGACCGTATCGGGGATGTTCACCACCGTCGCACCTGCATCGATGACCGCAGCAACTACCTCCCCAAGGAACTTGATGTCAGTCCGCACAGCATCCTCGCAGGAAAACTCAACGTTCGGCGTGTACGATTTGGCCCGTTTCACTGCCTTGACCGCCGCCTCCAGCACCTGCTTCGGCGTCATCTTCAGCTTGTATTTCATATGGATATCGGAGGTGGCGATAAAGGTATGAATCCGTCCCTTCTCACCCGCATACTGAAGCGCTTCCCAAGCCCGGTCGATGTCGTTGAAGCTGGAACGGCAAAGGCCCGCTATTTCCGGCCCCTTGATGGTCTGGGCTATCTTCTTGACCGCCTCGAAATCACCTTCTGAAGCGATGGGAAAGCCTGCCTCTATCACGTCCACATTCAGTTTCTGCAACTGCTTGGCAACCCGCAGCTTTTCATCAATGTTCATGCTGGCGCCGGGGGATTGCTCGCCATCCCTGAGCGTGGTGTCGAAGATCTTGATCGTCTTGATTTCTGCCTTTTTCGTTGCCATGAATTGTTCCTCCTTTGATGATGCCCTTTAGTATTCCACAAGTCTGCCCGAAATCCATTGCCACCAAATAAAAAAGCCTCCGCCCCAGTAAGGGGCGAAGGCTTGAGCTCCGCGGTACCACCCTCATTCATTCGCCAACGGCGAACCTCTTTGAGCCCTTGACGCGGGCGACGGCTCCGATTACTCGTTTCCTTTCACGGGAGCGGCTCCAAGGCGAGTTCATCGTATCCGCCTGCTGACTCGCACCGACCGTCAACTCTCTCGAAGGCGACCCCCGACTACTACTCCTCTTCACAGCCTCTTTACACTTTTATCGATAATAGGAAAATCCCCCGGCATCTGTCAAGAAATTTTCTTTGTCATTTCAATAAGTTTTATAATTTCAAACATAGTTCGATATTATTAAATAAACCGAACTCCGGTTACCGCCCCTTTTTCGCCATCGGGTGCAAGTCTTCGTGCCCCCTGTGCAGCGCCTTTTCCAGCCGTCTTCTCCGCGGCCAGGTCATGACGAAGCCGATCGGACCAGAGAGGATATAACAGGTAAAAATAACGAAGAGCATGATGATCGGTTCAGCGGCGATGACGATAAGGAGGATGACGGCCAGGACCAGAAAGGCAAACGGCTGACGTTTGATCATTTCCGGGTCCTTGAAGGAATAGTAGCGGACGTTGGAAACCATGAGGAGGGCGAGAAAATATATTAGGAGCAGGATGGCCAGTTTCTTGTAGGAGCTGGGCCAGCCGAAATGGGAGAACAGGAGCACCGTTGCGGAGACCATGCTGGCCGCCGCCGG
>DAIEGL010000261.1 GCA_027356255.1 Geobacter sp.
CAGCTTCTTTTACCCTTACTCCCGGCATTCATGTTCCCCTCCCTCCTGTATATAAATTTACTTATTTATAGATCAAGGTCAGGCCGGCAGATTAATTTACAAGGAATAGGCATAATAACATCACGCAACATATTGTCAAGGGAAATTTACGTTTTTCTAACTATTTCCCGTCCGCGACTCTTTTTCTGCAATCCCTGAAATCCCGAAACGGCGGCGGAGTTCGGCATAAATCTCGTCGGGGGAGATGTCGTAATAGCCGAGGAGAACCAGTGTATGAAAAAACAGGTCAGCCGTCTCGTAGACGATCTCGTCCCTTGCCCCCCCCTTGCCGGCAATCACCAGTTCTGTCGCTTCCTCTCCGAGCTTTTTGAGGATCTTGTCAACCCCCTTGGCCATGAGGGAAGCGGTGTAGGACCGCTCCGACGGGTTGGCTTTCCGTTCCAGGATGACCCGATAAACCTCCTGGAGAATATCATCATCTCGCATAAATCACGTACCTTTTCCCTTGAACCTTAGATTCTTACCGGTACGCCCCTTTCCTTGAGGTACTCCTTCGCCTCCCGGATGGTGTACTCGCGGTAATGGAAGATGGATGCCGCCAGACAGGCACTGGCGCCCCCACTGGTAAAACCGTCGTATAGGTGCTCCAGGTTCCCCACCCCGCCGGAGGCGATGACCGGGATGCTGACCGCATCGGCCACGGCCCTGGTCAGTAGCAGGTCGTAGCCGTCCTTGGTCCCGTCCCGGTCCATGCTGGTAAGGAGGATCTCGCCGGAGCCGTATTCTTCCATGCGCTGCGCCCATTCCACCGCATCGATCCCGGTGGCGTTGCGGCCGCCGTGGGTATAGACCTCCCAACGTTCCTCCCCCGGCACCCGGCGGGCATCGATAGCCACCACCGTGCACTGGGAGCCGAACCGCTCCGCAGCCTCTCTGACGAACTCCGGCCGGTGTACCGCCGCCGTGTTGATCGAGACCTTGTCCGCGCCAGCATTGAGTAGCCGGCGGATATCATCGACCGTCCGCACCCCGCCCCCAACGGTGAGGGGCATGAAGACCCGCTCGGCAGTGCGACGCACCACGTCGATGATGATATCGCGGGCATCGCTCGATGCGGTGATGTCCAGGAAGGTCAGCTCGTCCGCCCCCTGCCGGTCGTAGATCTCGGCAATCTCCACCGGATCGCCCGCATCACGGAGTTCGAGGAACTGCACCCCCTTGACGACCCGGCCTCCCTTCACGTCGAGGCAGGGGATAATGCGTTTAGTCAACATGTGAATTCTCCGAATACATGGCTACCCTCAACCTCAACATGCCCTCTTTGTCAGCGCCACCGCTTCGGCCAGCCTGATGGCACCGGTATATATGGCCTTGCCCGTTATCACCCCTGTAACGCCGGCCGATTCCACGGCCATGAGGTTCTCAATGTCCTTGAGCGACGAGACTCCGCCGGAGGCGATTACCGGAATGCTGATCGCCTCGGCCAGCGCCCTGGTGGCTTCGATGTTCGGCCCCTGCATCATGCCGTCGCGGCTGATGTCGGTATAGATGACGGCGGTCACGCCGTACCCCTCGAAAAGCCGGGCCAGATCCACGGCGTAGACGTCGGTCACCTCGGCCCACCCCTGGACCGCCACCAGCCCGTTCTTGGCATCGATGCCGACCACTATCCGACCAGGAAAGAGCCTGCACGCCTCTTCCACGAGCTTCGGGTTGCGCTGCGCGGCCGTACCGAGAATCACCCTGGAAAGACCGAGGTCGAGGTAGGCCTTGATGGTCTCGATGTCGCGGATGCCCCCACCGAGCTGGGTCGGGATCTGCACCGCCCTGACGATCGCCTCGATTGCGCTCTTGTTCGCAGGCCGGCCGGCAAAGGCACCGTCCAGGTCGACTATATGGAGCAGTTCCCCCCCCTGCCTTTCCCATTCGCGGGCCTGGTCGGCCGGGTTGTCACAGAAAACGGTGTCCTTCTCCATGAGTCCCTGCTCCAGGCGGACACACTTTCCTTCTTTCAGGTCAATTGCCGGTATTACTATCATGATTAAACCTTTTCACCCCCTCACCACTGAGACATATTAAAACTCCGCGACTCCGTGGTGGAGTTATGACTTTAATTCACCGAAATTTTTCAGGATCATGAGCCCCGTATCCTGGGACTTCTCCGGATGGAATTGGGTGGCGACGATGTTGTCCTTCCAGACGGCGGCGCAGAACTCGATACCGTAGCCGGTGGTAGCGGCAACGACCGATTCGTCATCCGGCTTGACATAGAAAGAGTGGACAAAATAGACGTTGGTCCCGTCCTCGATCCCGGCAAATACCGGAGGCCGGCGGCGGATAGCGAGCTGGTTCCACCCCATGTGAGGCACCTTAAGCTCCTCCCCCCCCTCCTTGAGCCCTTCCGGGAAACGGACTACCCGGCCCGGTATGACATCCAGCCCCTTGTGGACGCCGAATTCCTCGCTCTCGGTAAAGAGGAGCTGCAGCCCGAGACAGATACCGAGAAACGGTCTCCCCTCCCGGATCACCTTCAGGAGCGGCTCCACGAACCCACCCTGTTCCAGGTTCCGCATGCAGTCCGGGAACGCCCCCACACCGGGAAGCACCACCTTTTCCGCATCCAGCACTACCTTCGGGTCAGCGGTGACGACCGCGTCAAAACCTGCCTTCTCGAAACCCTTCTGCACCGACCGGAGATTGCCCATGCCGTAGTCAATTATCGCTATCATCACTAAACCTTTTCACCCTACATTTTTCAAGGCGTTACAGTTTTCCCTTCGTCGACATGACTCCGGCGATCCGGGAGTCCTTCTGGGTCGCCTGATCGAGCGCCCGGCCCAGTGCCTTGAAGCACGCTTCTAGAATATGGTGGACGTTGTCTCCGTACATGACATTGATGTGGATATTGGCCGCCAGGTTGTTGGTCAGCGCCTGAAAAAACTCGCGGGCCAGCTCCACGTCGAACTCGCCGATCTTCACCTTGGGAAGAGTGACGTTGTAAACCAGGTAGGGGCGCCCGGACAGGTCAACGGCCACGCTTGCCAGGGTCTCGTCCATGGGGACGGAGGCCTGACCGTAGCGGCGGATACCTTTCTTGTCGGAGAGGGCCTGCTTAAGGGCCTCGCCCAGCACGATGCCGATGTCCTCCACCGTGTGGTGGAAATCGATGTCGATATCACCCATGGCCTCCACTTCCAGGTCGAACAGGCCGTGGCGGGCGAACAGGTTGAGCATGTGGTCGAGAAAAGGCACCGAGGTGCAGACCTTCGCCTCCCCCGTCCCGTCGATATCCAGGGAGAGTTTTATCTGGGTTTCCTTGGTGATACGTTCGATGACGGCAGTTCTGGACATACACTCCTCCGAAATTATTTCAACCTTACGCCGACCGACCTGCCGTGGGCCTCCAGCCCCTCCAGTTCGGCGATGCGCACGATGTCTTTCCCCAGCCGATTGAGCCCCGTCTCGCTGAAATAGACGATAGAGGATTTCTTGACGAAATCGTCCACCGACAGTGGAGAAAAAAAACGGGCGGTGCCGCCGGTCGGCAGGGTATGATTGGGACCGGCCAGGTAGTCTCCCGCCGCCTCGGGGGTGAAGTGGCCGAGGAAAATGGCGCCGGCATTGCGAATCTGCGGCAGGATGGCAAATGGGTCCGCCACCGCCAGCTCCAGATGCTCCGGGGCGATCCGGTTGGAGAACGCAATGCCCTCTGCAAGGGTGCCGGCTACGATGACCGCGCCGTACGTCTCCCACGACTTGCGGGCGATGCTCTCCCGCTTGAGTTTCCCGAGCTGGAGTTCAACCTCCGCAGCCACCTCTTCACCGAAGGTGCGGCTCGTGGTGATGAGGATGGACGAGGCAAGCTCGTCGTGTTCGGCCTGGGAAAGGAGGTCTGCGGCGATGTGGGCCGGATTGCCGCTGCCGTCGTTGATCACCAGTATCTCGGAGGGGCCGGCGATCATGTCGATCCCCACCTGTCCAAATACCAGCTTCTTTGCCGTCGCCACATAGATGTTCCCCGGGCCGGTGATCTTGTCGACCCGAGGAACGGTCGCCGTCCCGTAGGCGAGCGCGGCAACGGCCTGCGCCCCGCCTATGCGGAAAACCCGCCCCACGCCGGAGAGCCGGGCCGCCACGAGCACATGGGGATTGATTTCCCCCCCGGGGGTCGGGGCGACCATGATTACCTCGCCGACTCCTGCCACGTTGGCCGGCACTGCGTTCATGATGACACTCGAAGGATAGCTCGCCTTGCCCCCCGGGACGTAAATTCCGACCCGTTCGAGCGGCGTGACCATCTGGCCAAGCATGATGTCTTTTTCATCGGTGGAGAGCCAGGTCTCCTGCTTCTGCTTCTCGTGGAAGCGGGCCACCCGCTCCACCGCCAGCTTGAGCGAGGCGATCTCCTCGTCCGCCACCCTGGCGAAGGCCTCGTTGAATTCAGCCTCGGTCACTTCCAGGTCGGCAACGGAACCGGCCTCCAGCCGGTCGAAGCGCCGGGTGTAATCGAGAAGCGCCGCATCACCCCGGTTGCGCACGGCATCAATGATGTCGAGGACGACCTGTTCGACCTCACTGCCGGTCTCCTCTCCCCGTCCGAGGATGGCGGAAAATCTAGCATCAAAATCTGCGTCGCTTATGTCAAGGAATTGCATGGAAACCTCTTTCTCTATACGTGCTTTTCCAGCCCTTCGATGATTGCCGTTATCCGCTCATATTTGGTCTTCAGGCTCGCCCGGTTGACGATGAGCCGGGTGGTGATCTCGGCGATGGTCTCCACCTCCACCAGGCCGTTCTGCTTCAGGGTCTCGCCGGTTGAAACCAGGTCCACGATCCGCTCCGACAGTCCGACCAGGGGCGCCAGCTCGATGGAGCCGTAAAGCTTGATGATCTCCACCTGTACCCCCTTGCCGGTAAAGTACTTTTCCGTGAAATTGGGGTACTTGGTGGCAATGCGGATATTGGTCCACCCGGCAGGATCGTCGTCGCGGGAGAGTTCGGCCGGTTCGGCAACCATCATGCGGCAATAACCAAACTTGAGGTCGAGCGGTTCATAGACGTCCTTCTCCTGCTCCAGGAGGGTGTCTTTGCCTACGATCCCCAAATCGGCGCAGCCGTATTCCACGTAGGTGGGGACGTCCGTGGCACGGACGATCATGTAACGCATCCGCTGTGCCGGGTTTTCGAAGATGAGCTTTCTGGTATCGGAGAGGAGCTCCTCGCAGTCTATGCCGATCTTCTTGAAGAGGGCAACGGAATCCTGAAGGATACGCCCTTTGGGAATGGCGATGGTGATGTAATCAGTCATTAACGCCTCTGTGTAGGGGCGAACGGCGTTCGCCCGATAACGGTTGATCTGCCGGCAAGGGCACATGCCATGCGCCCATACAACTTTTATTCCTGCACTCTTACGATATCTGCGCCCAGCCCCGCCAGCTTCTTCTCGATTGACTCGTATCCGCGATCCAGATGATAGATGCGGGAAACCTCAGTGGTGTTGTCGGCCGCCAGGCCCGCCAGGATGAGACAGGCGGAGGCGCGCAGGTCGGTCGCCATGACGGGTGCGCCGGAAAGTTTCTTCACCCCTTTGACCGTGGCGCTGTTCCCCTCGGTGGTTATGTCGGCGCCGAAACGCATCAGCTCCGAAACGTGCATGAAGCGGTTCTCGAAGATGTTTTCTGCTATGACGCTGGCGCTGTCCGAAAGGCACATGAGCGCCATGAACTGGGCCTGCATGTCGGTGGGGAAGCCTGGATAGGGGCGGGTCTTGATGTTGACGCTCCTTATCTTCTTCGGTCCCTTGACCCGCACCACGTTGTCCTTGTTGATGATCTCCACCCCGGCGTCCTGAAGTTTGAAGACCAGCGCATCGAGGTGCTCCAGCTGCATGTTACGGATCTTTATGTCTCCGCCGGTGATCGCCGCCGCAATCATGAAGGTGCCGGCCTCGATCCGGTCCGGCATCACCCGGTGGCTGACCGGCGAGAGCTCGCTTACTCCGGTGATACGGATGGTGTCTGTCCCGGCCCCATCGATCCTTGCCCCCATCTTGGTGAGGACATTGGCCAGATCGACGATCTCCGGTTCCCTGGCGGCGTTCTCCAGGATGGTCTCGCCTTTGGCGGTTGCGGCCGCCATCAGCAGGTGCTCGGTCCCCCCCACTGTGGAAATGTCGAAATTGATCCGTGCCCCCTTGAGCTGCTTCGCCTTTGCCTCGACGTAACCGTGGGTAAGGTTTATGTCCGCCCCCATGGCGGCCAGCCCCTTGAGGTGAAGATTGATGGGACGGGCGCCGATGGCGCACCCCCCGGGAAGGGAGACCCTTGCCCTCCCGAACCTGGCGAGGAGCGGCCCCAGAACCAGCACGGAAGCGCGCATGGTCTTGACCAGTTCGTAGGTGGCCTCGTAATTATTGACGCCCGTCGTGTCTATCCTGACGATGTTGCCGTTGCCTTCGACCGTTGCCCCCAGCTGCTCCAGCACCTTTATCGTGGTGTTGATGTCGCGCAGGAACGGGACGTTGCTGATCTCGTGCCGGCCCGGGGCAAGGATGGTGGAGATGAAGATGGGGAGGGATGCGTTCTTCGAGCCGCTCACCGTCACTTCACCGGCAAGCTTCTTCCCCCCCTTGATGATCAATTTGTCCAATGCAGTACACCTCTTTCACAATGTCATGCAGGCGGTCTATTCCCGCCCAGGGTTTTCCCATAATGGGCGCGGCGACCGCGCCCCTACAAAAGCCGTCCGCCGACGACGCGGTCGATCCCGTTCGGGTCTTTTGCAACGAATAGTTCGCTGAAACCGGTTCGGCCCAACATCTCCCGCACCGCTTCAGCCTGCCCTATTCCCACCTCGAACAGAAGCCACCCGCCGTGGCTGAGATGGCCGGGCGCGGCAGGCACGATGAGTCGATAGAAATCGAGCCCGTCCGCTCCGCCGTCCAGGGCCTGGAGCGGCTCGTAGTCACGCACCTCCGGCTGAAGGGTCTCCAGATCGGCAGTCGGGATATAGGGGGGATTGGAGACGATCAGGTCGAACCGCCGGCCCGTAAAAGGCCCGAACAGCGACCCTTCGTACAACGCGATCGCGACACCAAGCTTGTCGGCATTTTTTTGCGCCAGGGCCAGTGCCTGCGGCGAACTATCCACCCCGGAAACCGTCGCTTTCGGAAGAGCACTGGCCAAGGCCACGGTGACACAGCCGCTCCCGACGCCGATATCAAGGAGGCTACCTTCCCCGCCGGCGCGCGCCACCGCTTCCGCCACGAGCACTTCAGTATCATGACGGGGAATCAGCACGGCCGGCGACACCTCGAACTCCATTCCCATGAATTCCTGGGAACCGAGGATATACTGGAGCGGCTCACGCCGCCCACGGCGGGTCACCATGTCGCGATATCCGGCCAGCTCAACATCTGTCAACGGCTTGTCGAAATTGACATAGAGCCCCATCCGGTCAAGACCGAGTACGGCGCAGAGCATCCATTCCGACTCCAGGCGGGCGTTCTCCACCCCCTTCTGCACCAGAAACTCCTTTGACCGGGCAAGTATCCTGAGGACAGTCCATGTTTCCTGCTGATTTGCCATAACGTATCCGTATCGGCCGAAGAGGGCGACATAAGAATTGCAGACGAATCCGCCGCTAAGGCGCTTCGCTCTGCTGCTTGAGCGCCTCCATCTGGTAATAGGTCCGCAGTGCATCGGTAATTTCGCCGATGTCGCCGGCCATGATGGCATCGAGCCGGTACAGGGTAAGGCCGATACGATGGTCGGTCATCCTTCCCTGTGGAAAGTTGTAGGTACGGATCCGCTCGCTCCGGTCGCCGCTTCCCACCTGCTGCTTGCGGTCTGCTGCCATCTTGGCGTTCTGTTCCTGCACGATGGTGTCGAGGATGCGGGTCTTGAGGACCTTCATCGCCTTGGCCCGGTTCTTGATCTGGCTCCGCTCCTCCTGACAGGCAACCACGGTGCCGGTTGGAAGATGGGTTATGCGCACCGCGGAGTCGGTGGTGTTGACGTGCTGACCGCCAGCGCCGCTGGAGCGGTAAACGTCGATCTTCAGATCGGCCGGGTTTATGTCGATGTCCACGTCCTCTGCCTCAGGCATGATGGCAACGGTACATGCACTGGTATGGATACGCCCCTGGGCCTCGGTCTCCGGCACCCTCTGGACACGGTGGGTCCCCGATTCATATTTAAGCTTGGCAAAAACGCCATCCCCTTCAACGGAGGCAACGACCTCTTTGAAGCCCCCCTTCTCGGACTCGGAGGCGGATATCACCTCCACCCGCCAGCGGTTCGATTCGGCATAACGGCCGTACATGCGGAACAGGTCGCCGGCAAAGAGAGCCGCCTCGTCGCCGCCGGTCCCGGCACGGATCTCCAGGATGACGCTCTTGTTGTCGTTGGGGTCCTTGGGGAGCAGGAGGAGCTTTATCTCCCCCTCCAGCACGTCCTTCTGCTCTTCCAGGGACTCCAGTTCAACCTCGGCCATTTCCTTCATCTCCGGGTCTGCAAGGAGTTCCCGATTGCCGGTGATCTCGGTAATGACCTTTTTGTAACGGCGGTAGGCCTCGACCAGCGCAGACAAGTCGGCATGTTCCCTGGAAAGCTTGCGGAATTCCCCCTGGTTCCCGAGCACTGCCGGATCGGCCAGAAGCGCCTCCAGTTCCTGATAGCGCCGTTCCAGTTCTTCTATTTTCTCGAACATCAATAAATCCTTATAACACCTGCCACTGATTTCAATGCCCTGCGGCAGATTTATTATATTCTCAGATGACCAGCCGGTCGTCCTTGAAACCGCTGTTCACATCCAGCGCCTCTTCCATGGAACGTATCGCCACCTCCAGTTGGCTGTCGTCCGGCTCCCGGGTGGTGAGCCGCTGCAGGGCAAGCCCCGGGGAGATGAGGAGCTTCACCAGAGACGACTGGTCATGCTTGGCGCTCCATTTCAAGAGCTCATAGGAAACCCCGGCAATGACCGGAAGGAGAACAACCCGTGACCCCGCCTTGAAATAAAAAGGCCAGAACTTCGGAATAAGGGAGAAAATGACAATGCTCACCAGCATGACGATAAGGAGGAAGCTGGTGCCGCAGCGGGGATGGAGGCAGCTGTACTTGCGGACGTTCTCCACGGTCAGCTCTTCGCCCGCCTCGAAGGCGAAAATGGACTTGTGTTCCGCGCCATGATACTGGAAGACCCTCTGAATGTCACCCATTCTGGATATGGAGAAGATGTAGAGGAGGAATACCGCCACCCGGATCACCCCGTCCACCAGGTTGAAGATGATGTTGGAGCCGCCGATTACAGGGACAAGGAGTTTGGTAAGGTAGAGGGGGAGGATAAAGAAGAGCAGGATGCCGAAGCCAAAGGCCACCGCCATGGTGCCCGCCATGGCCCAGGAGGATAACTCCTTCTTCTCCTCTCCTTCCCCTTCATCGGCCATCGCCTCGTTGGCGGAGAAGTTGAGAGCCTTTATGCCGGTGATGAGCGACTGGAAGAGGGCCACTGCCCCGCGGACAACAGGGAGCTTCACCAGGGGAAACCTCTCCGACAGGGGAACGACCTCTTCCTTCCTGATGACGATTTCCCCGGATGGGCGCCGAACCGCTATGGCCAGAGAGCGCGGCGCCCGCATCATGACCCCTTCGATCACCGCCTGTCCACCGATATTGATCTTTGCCATCTAAACCTCGTTCGATCTGCCGTAGGAGGCGGGGCCGTCCCGCCCTTGCCCCTAACCTTTAATCGGGCAGGGAAATCCTGTCCTACATGTTACGAAAATACTCCCGCACTTCTGCGGCCTTGCCGCAGGTCATGGTCCCCTCCGGGCAGTGACCCGAGAGACATCCCGGTCCGGCATCCCTGAAGATGGTCGGTGCAACCGCCTTCGCCAGCTTCAGCATCTCCAGCGCCATCCCCCTGATTTCCCACTGGGCGCGCTCGCAGCAGCGGACCGCGAAAAAGTGGAGCAACTCACGGGCGTTCATGGTCACCAGGATCTTGGTCTCGGTGGCATTGGGAAGGAGGTAGCGCGCATCCTCCGCAGGAATTCCTGCTTCGACCATCTCCGCATAGGCCTGGTGCAAGGCATGCAACTGGGCCTCGAAGCGGGCCAGGACCTCGGGCCGCCCGGCAATGGTCGGCGGAACGACTGCAGCAAACCGTTCTTTGTGGGAAACGTAGCGCTGTGACTGCTGGGAGTAGGATGCCACCCGGTGGCGTACCAGCTGATGGGAAGTTACCCGCGAGATCCCCTCGATGCCGAAGGTGAAGGAAGCATGCTCCAGTACAGACTGGTGGCCGAGCGACATGATCTTGTCGAGAAACGACTGGATGTCGGCGCCGGAAAGCTTCTGCTTGAGCTCGTCGATATCTACGGGCGAATAGCAGAGCCTCGCGGCAAGGGCTACGGTCATTTCCGGATCGGGTGTGTGTTGAAGAAGCGCGACCTTCATCTATATCCTTTACCAGGTCAAAAAATACGGCTCGAAAAAACAGATAAGGGGATTTCGCCATGGACAAAATCCCCCCCAATGAATCCGCAAGACAGGAGTCTTGTTACATGCCGTATCTCTTTTTGAACCTCTCCACGCGCCCGGCTGTATCGATAAGCTTTTGCTTCCCGGTAAAGAACGGGTGACAGGCGGAGCAGATTTCCGTGGAAATCTCGGTTCTGGTGGAACGAGTCTGGAACGTATTGCCGCACAGACATTTCACCGTTACTTCCGTGTAGCTCGGATGGATTCCTTCTTTCATATCTTCCTCCTCACAGGGGTGCGCCCCTGGTTTCTTATTTAATTTCTGCATTCGAAAGTATTTAAATTAGCACCATTGATCCATTTTTTCAATACCTTTTTCACTTGCTCATGGAATCGAGGAACGCCTGGTTGGTCTTGGTCCCTTCCAGCTTGGAAAGCAGGAATTCCATGCTGTCCACCACGTTCATGGGATGTAGCACCTTACGCAGGATCCAGATGCGGTTGAGGGAGTTCTTCTCGATGAGGAGCTCTTCCTTGCGGGTACCGGATTTGTTGATGTCGATGGCCGGAAAGGTCCGCTTCTCCACCAGCTTGCGGTCCAGGTGGAGCTCCATGTTGCCGGTTCCCTTGAACTCCTCGAAGATGACCTCGTCCATTTTGCTCCCGGTATCCACCAGGGCGGTTGCGATGATCGTGAGGGATCCCCCCTCTTCGATGTTGCGGGCCGCACCGAAGAAGCGCTTCGGCTTATGCAGGGCGTTGGAATCAACACCACCGGAAAGGATCTTGCCGGAGGGGGGGATGACCGTATTGTAGGCGCGGGCCAGACGGGTGATGGAGTCAAGGAGGATCACCACGTCGCGCTTGTGCTCGACGAGCCGCTTCGCCTTCTCGATGACCATCTCAGCCACCTGGATATGGCGGGAGGCGGGCTCATCAAAGGTGGAGGAAATCACCTCGCCGTTGACCGAGCGCTGCATGTCGGTCACCTCTTCCGGCCGTTCATCGATTAGAAGAACGATGAGAAACACCTCGGGGTGGTTTTCGGCGATGGAATTGGCGATATTCTGAATCAGCATTGTCTTGCCGGTACGGGGCGGTGCGACGATAAGACCGCGCTGCCCCTTGCCGATAGGCGCTATAAGCTCAACCACTCGCATGGACATGTTGTCCGGCGCAGTCTCAAGCTTCAGCTTCTCTTCTGGATAGAGCGGGGTCAGGTTGTCGAAGAGGATCTTGTCCCTGGCGACATCCGGCGACTCATGGTTGACCGACTCCACCTTGAGCAGGGCGAAATATCGCTCACCTTCCTTGGGAGGCCTGATCTGACCGGAGACGGTATCGCCAGTGTGAAGATTGAATCGGCGGATCTGGCTGGGGCTCACATAGATGTCGTCCGGCCCCGGCAGGTAGTTGTAATCCGGCGCCCGGAGAAAACCGAACCCGTCCGGCAGGGTTTCGAGCACACCCTCTCCGAAGATCATGCCGTTTTTCTCGGTCTGGGCATTGAGGATGGCAAAAATCAGATCCTGCTTGCGCAGACTGGAAGCCCCCTCGATATTGAGCCCCTTGGCTATTGCTGCCAACTCATTGATTTTTTTACCTTTTAATTCTTGTAAGTTCATCAGTTCTCCTGCAAAGACGCAAATATATCCCTTATCGGCAAAGCCATGCTCTATGTTTAGTTATTACCAGTTGATTACACCTAGGGGATTCCGGGGAAGTTATTT
>DAIEGL010000262.1 GCA_027356255.1 Geobacter sp.
CAGGGCGTTGACCCGCAGCCGGCTGCCTGTCGGCGTGTCCACCGTGGCGAAGTTCGTGTTGGCAACCGACCAGGTCAGCCCACTGGTGATGTCCCGCGAACTGCCGTTGCTGAAGGTGCCGGTGACGCTTATGAAGCCGGCGGTCCCCTTGACGAGGGTCATGTCGGTGGGGAGGGTGAAGCTTTTGAGGTTGCCCCCGGTTACCTTGAGGGTGGTTGCTCCGGTGACGCCGTTCAGGGTGGCGCTTATGGAGGTGGTCCCCTGGGCGGAGGTCGTGGTTGCGCCGGCAGTGGGGTTCGGCGCGATGTCGGTGTTGGACGAGCCCCAGGCGGCAAGAGCGGTGATGTCTGCGGTTGTTCCGTTTGTATAGGTGCCGGTGGCCGTGAAGGTCGTGCGGGAGATGCTCAGGACCGACGGATTGGAGGGGGAGATCGTGATCGATTGCAGCACCGGCTCCGTGACGGTGAGGGGGGTCGTGCCGCTGATGCCGCCAAAGGTGGCGCTGATCGTCGCAGTGCCGGCTGCCAGCGCCCGGGCGAGCCCCTTGTTGCCGGCCTCGTTGCCGACGGTTGCCACCGTGGCATCGCTGGAAGCCCAGGCGGAATCGAAGGTCAGGTCCTGGGTGGTTGAATCCGAGAAGGTACCGGTCGCCCTGAACTGGATGGTCAGCCCCGTGGCCACGTTCGGGGCGGCAGGGGAGATGGTCACGCCGGTGACGGTTGCCGAGGTCACCGTCAGCCCGAATGGGGCCGACACGTTTCCCACGCTTGCAGTCAGGGTGGCGCTTCCCGGAGCCACCCCGGTCACCCGGCTCGGCTCCGCCGGGGTCACAAACGCGGCCACGGTCGGCGTATCGCTCGACCAGACCGCCTGATCGGTGATGTCGCGGGTGAACAGCCCCGAGTAATTGCCGATCGCCTTCAGCCTGGTGGAGGTCTGCCCGGCAATGGCCGGGGCATCCGCAACGATCTCGATCGACGTCAGCGGGGCGAAATCGTTCTGCCGGGTCGGCGTGCCGCTCCACCCGCAACCGGATAACAGCAACACCATGACGAAACCCGACCAGAGCAGGTTGATCATAGACTCCCTCCGAGGAAAGCTTGAGAATGTGTAATTATACGCTGCCAATCTTTTTAATCAAGCAGGAACTTCCCACCAGAATGGCCGGGGCCCGCAACTACGGCCTTGACACAGATACCCCACGGGGGTATTCTTGCATTGGAAAATACCCTCATGGGGTATCATGGAGAGGGGAGGATCGCATGGACGGTTCATCGCAAAAGAAGCTGGCGACTAGGGTGAAGCGGATCGCCGGACAGGTGGCGGGGATAGAGCGGATGCTGGAGGAGAGGCGCTACTGCGTTGATATCCTGAACCAGATCGCGGCCGTGCGCTCGGCCCTGGACGCCCTGGGGGTGGAACTTCTCACCAGGCACCTGGAGATGTGCGTGCTCGGGCACGGCAGCGGCACGGAACACGAGACTGCCAGGCCGATGACGCAAGAGGAGCTTCTGGAAGAGGTGAAGACCGCGTTGTCGCGGTTTCTGTAGGGCGTATGGCATACGCCCTGATGCATGCACATTGGGCGAACGCCGTTTGCCCATGCATGTGGTTGTCACCCTGAAATAATCCCGCATCACTACGAGGAGGATAGATTCATGCAAAAAGCCGCATTCGCCATTACCGGCATGTCGTGCGTAAACTGCGCAGCCAGGATCGAAAAGACGCTCAATGAGACCGACGGCATCGTCCGGGCTTCCGTAAATTTTGCCATGGAGGAGCTTCTGGTGGAGTTCGACGAAGCTGCCATCAACCGGGATGCGATCGAGGAGCGGGTGGCAAAGCTCGGGTACGGCATCCGCCCCAAGGGTGGGACGGGCGAACTCCGCTTCGGTGTTGCTGGGCTTCACTGCGCCTCGTGCGTGTCCAACCTGGAGAAAAAACTCCTCGCCGCGCAGGGTGTGACGGCGGCGGTGGTGAACCTGGCCCAGGAGTCGGCTTTCGTCCGCTTCGATCCCTCGGCAATCGCGCCGGCGGAAATCTACGGCGTGGTGACCACAGCAGGTTTCCGTCCTATACCGGAAGGGGCTGCAAAGGAGGACGAGACCAAGTCCTACCGGAACCAGCGGAACTGGTTCGTCGCGAGCCTCCTCCTCTCCCTCCCCATCATGCTCACCATGGGGCTCCACCACCTCCGGGCGGTCGGATGGACGAACCTGGTGCTCGCAACCATCGTCCAGTTCACGGCGGGGCTCACCTTCTACCGCGGCGCCTTCTACTCCCTCAAAAGCCGCAGCGCCAATATGGACGTGCTCGTGGCCCTGGGGACCTCCGCGGCCTACTTCTATTCCATGTTCGCCTTCTTCGGTGCCTTCGGCGAGCACAATGGCGAGGTCTTCTTCGAGACTTCGGCCATGCTCATCGCCTTCATCCGCCTCGGCAAGTACCTGGAGGCGAGGGCCCGCGGCAAGGCGGGGGAGGCGCTGCGGAAGCTTTTGCGGCTCCAGGCGGACAAGGCGCGGCTCGTGACGGACGAGGGGGAGAAAGAGGTGCCGGCTTCCATGGTGCGGGTGGGGGACCTTTTGCTCGTGCGCCCCGGCGAGACGATCCCCGCGGACGGGGAGATCGTGGAGGGTGCGACGAGCGTGGACGAATCCATGGTGACCGGCGAGTCACTGCCGGTGGAGAAGGGGGCGGGGGACGGGGTGACCGGTGCCACCATCAACCGGACCGGCCTGATCAGGATGCGCGCTACAAAGGTGGGGGAGGAGACGCTCATCTCCCAGATCGTCAGGATGGTGCAGGAAGCCCAGGCGGACAAGGCGCCGATCCAGCGCTTTGCGGACCGGGTCTCCGGGGTCTTTGTGCCGGTGGTGGTGGGGCTTGCGCTCGTCACCTTCGGCCTCTGGTACGGCGCGCTCCATGAGCCGTTCCTCTTCGCCTTCAAGCTTGCCATCGCCGTGGTGGTCATCGCCTGCCCCTGCGCCATGGGGCTCGCCACGCCGACCGCCATCATGGTGGGAAGCGGGGTGGGGCTCGCCCGGGGAATCCTCATCAAGCGGGGCTCGGTGCTGGAGAACATCTCGAAGCTAGAATTGATCCTCCTGGACAAGACCGGCACCCTCACCGAGGGGCGGCCAGCCCTGACCGATGTGGTGACCGCGCCGGACACCGACGAAGGGAGGTTCCTTGCGTGCCTCGCCTCCGCAGAGTCCCAATCGACCCATCCCCTGGCCCGGGCGGCGGCGGAGGGGGCGGCCGCCCGGGGCGCCCTCCCGGGACCGGTCACCGCGTACCGGGAACGGGGCGGATTCGGCGTTTCCTGCACCGTCGACGGGGCGGAGGTGCTCGCCGGAAGCGCCCGGCTCTTGGAGGAGGCGGGGGTGCCGGTTGCGCCGCTCGCCGCCGATGCCCGGCGCATAGCCGCGGAGGGAAAGTCCCTCATCTACGTGGCGGCGGAAGGTCGGCTCCTCGGCATCGCGGCCCTGGCGGATCGGCTGAAGGGGTCTTCGGCGGCTGCGGTGGCGGAAATGCGGCGACTCGGGCTGAAGGTCGTGATGATTACCGGCGATCAGAAATGGGTGGCAGCAGCCATCGCATCGCAGGCAGGGGTGGACGGCTTCGAGGCGGAGGTGCTCCCCGAGAGGAAACAGGAGGTGGTGCGGGAGTACCAGGCAAAGGGGCTCTCCGTGGGAATGGTGGGGGACGGCATCAACGACGCCCCGGCCCTGGCCCGGGCCGACATCGGCATCGCCATCGGCGGCGGGACCGACGTGGCCAAGGAGACCGGCGACGTGATCCTGGTGCGCGACGACCTCATGGACGTGGTGCGGGCCATCCGGCTGGGGCGGGCCACCCTGGCGAAGATTCGGCAGAACCTATTCTGGGCGCTCTTCTACAACATCCTCGGCATCCCCATCGCCGCGGGGCTCCTCTACTATCCGCTGGGGATCACCCTGAGGCCCGAGTTCGCGGGGCTCGCCATGGCGTTTTCCTCCGTGTCGGTGGTGACCAATTCCATCTTCCTGCGGAGGGTGGGGAAAAGGCTGTGACTGAAAGCCCCTATTCTTTTCCTCCCTGTTGCGCCCCATCCGTCTCCGTGGCAGGCTGCCCTACGTCTGCTTCCGGCGGCTGGGGCGGCGACAACGGCTTGAGAGTATCTCCGCCGTGCTTGGGACAGCGCTCGGTCGGCTCGGTTCCGGGGATGTAGAATTCCTCCCTTTTTTCCGGGCAGTCCGGGGTCGCCAGGTACCCTGTCGCAGGGTCGATGGTGACGGAAACGACCGTATCCGGCTTCCGGAAATCGACGGCCGGTTTGGCGGCCAGGGCCTTGCGCATGAACCGTCCCCAGATGGGGGCGGAAACGCCTCCCCCGGTAAAGCCCTTCCCGCCGGGCTTCGGCTTGTCGTACCCCACCCAGATACCGGTCACCATCTGCGGGGTATAGCCGATGAACCAGGCATCCCGATAATCGCTGGTGGTGCCGGTCTTCCCAGCCGAGGGGCGCTCCTGGCTGAATTTCTTGAGGGTCTTGGCGGTGCCGTAAGTCATGACGTCCTTCAGCATCTGGGTCGTGACATATGCGGTGGCCGGGGAGAGGACCGGGACGACTGTCGGCGGGTTCTCCGTCCAGCTGCGGCGGTAGCGGTCGTAAATGCGGACTATGGTACGCGGCGCGGGGCGCGAACCGCCGTTGGCAAGGGGGGAGTAGGCCAGCACCAGGTCGTTCAGGGTGACGTCTTCGGTGCCGAGGGCCAGGGAGAGGTCGTTCCGTTCGCGGAGCTGGAGCCCGATCTTCCCGGCAAAATCGGTGAAATAGGGGACCCCGATGCTCTCCAGCAGCTTCACCGTGATGACGTTATTGGAGTAGGCCAGGGCCTGTCTGAGGGTGAGATTGCCGTAGGTTTCCTTCCCGTAGTTCAAAGGTGTCCAGGTTTCGCCATTCCCCCGATTGTAGGAGACCGGCGCATCGTTCCAGATGCTGCTGGGGCTTATCCCCTTCTCCAGGGCCGCGGCATAGATCAGCGGCTTGATGGATGATCCGGGTTGGCGGCGGGCGACAAACACACGGTCATAGGGACTCCGGGCGAAATCGACCCCACCTGCGGCCGCCAGAACGTCACCGGTATTGGGGTCCAGGCAGAGCAGCGCGCCCTGGAGACCGGGGGAAATCCGCTTGACCCCTTCAGCCAGGGTCTTTTCAGCCAGCTTTTGCAGGTTCAGATCCATGGCCGCGATCACATCCAGCCCCCCCTGCTCGATGATCCCCGTTCCGTACCGTTCGATCAGGCTGTTCCGGATATGGGCAATATAGTACGGGGCCTGGCCCGGTTTTATTACCGTCGCGGGATGGGCCCGCAGGTATTTCTGCTGCTGGCGCGAGATCATGTTCATATCCACCATGCGGCTCAGGACCACGTCCCTCCGCTTGGTCACCAGGGACGGTTTCCCCAGGGGATTGTAGCGCCCCGGGTTTTTCGGCACTCCGGCCAGCATGGCGCATTCGGCGTCGGTCAGCTCCTCCGGGTTCTTGTCGAAATAGAGGCGGGCGGCCTGGGCAATCCCCCAGGCCCCGTTCCCGTAGTAGATCTCGTTGAAATACATCTCCAGGATCTGCTTCTTGGTGTATTGTTTCTCGAAGTCGATGGCCATGCGGGCCTCTTCGAGCTTCCTCTCAATGGTTTTCGCCCCCGTCAGGAACTTGTTCTTGATCAACTGCTGGGTGATGGTTGAACCACCTTCGACCATTCGCCCCTTGACCACATCTTTCACCAGGGCTCGGGCGATTCCCCGGACATCGATCCCGTTGTGTTCGTAGAAACGGGAGTCTTCAACGGCCACCAAGGCATTTTGCAGGAAGGGGGGGATGCGGTCGATGGAGACCCAGTATCTCTTGTCCGGCAATATCCGGCCTGCGAACCGCCCCTGGCTGTCAAATACCCTTATGGAAGCATACCCGGCC
>DAIEGL010000294.1 GCA_027356255.1 Geobacter sp.
ATGGCTAATCAGACGATTCACGGCATGCTGGCCCCGGCTAACTGCGCAGTGGCGCTGATCGACTTCCAGCCGGCAATGTTCGCGGGGGTCCACTCCCACGACCGGACGACCGTCGTCCAGAACGTCCAGGTCCTCGCCAAGGCCGCCAGGCTCTTCCGGGTCCCGACGATCCTGTCCACGGTCGCGGCGCAGAGCTTCAGCGGCGCGATGATCCCAGAAGTGACCGGCATATTCCCCGACCAGAAGCCGATCGACCGGACCTCCATCAACTCCTGGCTCGACCCGAACTTCAAGGCCGCCATCGAGCGGACCGGCAGACGGAAGATCGTGGTGGCCGGGCTCTGGACGGAGGCGTGCGTGTTGTTCCCGACGCTCGACCTGCTCCAGGCCGGCTACGAGGTCTACGTACCGACCGACGCCTGCGGGGACATCACCGCGGAGGCCCACGAGCGGGCGGTGCAGCGGCTCGTCCAGGCCGGCGCGGTCCCCGTGACCTCCCTCCAGTTCCTGTTCGAGCTCCAGCAGTACTGGGCACGCTCCGAGACCTACGAAGGGTGCATGGAGATCATGAAGGCCCACACCCCCTACGGCATCGAGATCCGCTTCGTGAAGGAGTTCCTCGGCGGCCACGGCGGGTAACCCCTGTCCTGACCATTACCACGATCGGAAGGAGTAGGGGGGTAACGCCATGAACGGACCCGCGCTGATTCTCCATAACGGAAAGATTACCACCCTCGATGCCGGCCGGCCCGAGGTTTCGGCCATAGCCGTAACCGGCGGCCGCATCACAGCCACCGGCGGAGAGGAGCTCCTCGCCACCGCCGACGGGAAGACGATCCGGATCGACCTGAAGGGGCGCCGGGTCATTCCGGGCCTCAACGACTCCCACATCCACGTGATCCGCGGGGGACTCAACTTCAACATGGAACTCCGCTGGGACGGGGTGCCGTCCCTTGCGGACGCGCTCGCCATGCTCCGGGAGCAGGCCCGCCGCACGCCGCCTCCCCAGTGGGTGCGGGTGATCGGCGGCTGGACGGAGTTCCAGTTCGCGGAGCGGCGGATGCCGACGCTGGACGAGATCAATGCCGTGGCGCCAGACACCCCGGTGTTCGTGCTGCACCTGTACGACCGGGCCATGGTCAACCAGGCCGGCCTGAGGGCGCTCGGTTATACAAAGGACACCCCCGATATCCCCGGCGGGGAGATCCAGCGGGACAAGGGGGGGAACCCCACCGGGCTCCTCATCGCCAAGCCGAATGCCCTGGTCCTCTATGCGAGCCTCGCCAAGGGGCCGAAACTCGGCTTCGACGACCAGGTCAACTCGACGCGCCACTTCATGCGGGAGCTGAACCGGCTCGGGATCACCAGCTGCATCGACGCAGGGGGCGGCTTCCAGAACTACCCCGACGATTACCGGGTCATCGAGCAGCTGGCGGAGCGAGACGAGCTCACCCTGCGGATCGCCTACAACCTCTTCACCCAGCGGCCGAAAGAGGAATACGACGACTTCGCCCGCTGGATCGGCATGACCGAGCCGGGGAAGGGGAGCGATGTCTACAAGGTGAACGGCGCCGGCGAGATGCTCGTCTTCTCCGCCGCCGACTTCGAGGACTTCCTGGAACCGCGCCCCGACCTCCAGCCGGTGATGGAGGCGGAGCTGAAGCGGGTGGTCGGCCTCCTGGCGGCAAAGCGCTGGCCGTTTCGCCTCCACGCCACCTACAACGAGTCGATCTCCCGCTTCCTCGACGTCTTCGAGGAGGTCGACCGCGAGGTGCCGTTCCAGGGGCTGCGCTGGTTTTTCGACCATGCCGAGACGATCACCGAACAGAACATGGAGCGGGTGCGGCGCCTCGGCGGCGGCATTGCCATCCAGGACCGGATGGCGTTCCAGGGGGAATACTTCGTGGCCCGCTACGGCGCAGAGGCGGCCAGGCGGACTCCCCCCATCACCCGGATGCTGGACATGGGGATACCGGTCGGCGCCGGGACGGACGCCACGAGGGTTTCGAGCTACAACCCCTGGATCTCCCTCTACTGGCTCGTGAGCGGCAGGACCGTCGGAGGTCTGCCGCTGTACGACGGGAAGAACCGCCTCGATCGGACCGCAGCGCTCAGGCTCTACACGGTCGGGAGTTCCTGGTTCTCCGGCGACGAGGGAAAGAAGGGGGGGATTGCGGCGGGACAGTTTGCCGACCTGGCGGTGCTGTCGGCGGACTACTTCACCGTCCCCGAAAAAGAGATCAAGGGGATCGAGGCGGTGCTGACCATCATGGGGGGAAAGATTGTCCATGGCAGCGGCGCGTTCGCTCCCCTGGCACCGTCCCTGCCGCCGGTGAGTCCCGACTGGTCGCCGGTAGCCAGCTACGGCGGCTACCGCCGCGGCAGTGCGGCAGCTGGTCTGCATCGTCAGGGGTGCGCCTGCCACAGCCACCGACCGGTCTGGTCGCCGAAAGAGGGCCGGTTCTGGGGGATCGGCTGCGACTGCTTCGCTTTCTGATAAGGATGAAGGATGAGACTTTCCTGCCGGTTTGTTGCCGTAATTGTCTTCATTATGCTGAGTCGTTCGGAGGCGAAGTGTGTCGAGACCGGGCATTCCGCGCCTCGCTATCAGCTCAACCGTGCCGACGAGAATTACCGTTATCTGGTCGACCCGGCCCGGCG
>DAIEGL010000300.1 GCA_027356255.1 Geobacter sp.
GGAGGACAACCCCGCCCTCGACATCCACGACATCCCGGCGTTTATGCGCCACATCCTGGAGCGCGTGGACTGGCGGCGCGACCTGCACTTCCAGACCAGCACCACCGTGGACACCCTCGATTATTCCGGGACCGGGCTGAACAAGGGATCCAAGGTGGTGATTGCCGCCGCGGGCGGTAAGAGGCGCGACCTCCCCACCGACCTCCCCGCCGGCTTACGGCTGCCGGAAGGGTTCGGCGAGCCGCGCATCTGCCTGCCGGGGGTCCTGGCGGTGCGCGGGCCGAAGCACAGTACCGAAAACGGCCGGCCGGACCCGCAGATGGAGGCTTTCTGCCGTTTTTTTACCTACAACGATCCCATCTCTTCCTTCCCGCTGATCGTGGTTGTGGACGACAGCGAGTTCACGGCGAGGACGTTGAACAACTTTCTCTGGGTCACATTCACCCGGTCGAATCCGGCCGCGGATATTTACGGCGTAGGCAGCGCCACCGCCTGCAAGCACTGGGGATGCAGCGGCCCGCTCGTTATCGATGCCCGCATCAAGGGGCACCATGCGCCTCCGCTCATCGACGATCCGGCAATAGAAAAACGGGTCGATGCGCTCGGCGCCCCCGGCGGTCCGCTGCACGGGATCATATGAGGCGAAGAGGATATCGTGGCTAAAGAGAGACTGGACAAGTTGCTGCTGGACCGCGGGCTGGCGCAATCCCGCGAACGGGCCAAGGCGCTGATCATGGCCGGTCAGGTGGTGGTGGACGACCATCTGGCGGACAAGGCGGGGCAGATGGTTGCCAGTGACGCGGAGATCCGGCTGAAGGGGGAGGTCCTTCCCTTTGTGAGCCGCGGCGGCCTGAAGCTGCAAAAGGCGCTCGATGAGTTTGCCATCGACGTGAGCGGCCTCGTGGTCATGGATGTGGGGGCATCCACCGGCGGATTTACCGATTGTCTGCTGCAGCGGGGGGCGGAGAAGGTCTTCGCCGTTGACGTGGGGTACGGCCAGCTCGCCTGGAAACTCCGCCAGGACGAGCGGGTCGTGAACCTGGAGAAGACCAACATCCGCTACCTGGAGCCGGACAGGCTTCTGGAGACCCCGGATATGGCGGTCATCGATGCGTCGTTCATTTCCCTCGAAAAGGTGCTCCCGGCGACGATCCGCCTGATAAGAGACGGCGGGGTTGTGGTCGCCCTGATAAAGCCCCAGTTTGAGGTGGGGCGCGGCGAAGTGGGGAAGGGTGGGGTGGTGCGCGACGGGAAAAAGCACGCCGAGGTGATCGCCGCCATAACCGCCCTGGCTGCGGAGCTGGAGCTGACGGTCAGGGGGGTCACCGAATCGCCGATCCTGGGGCCGAAGGGGAACAAGGAATTTCTCATTTACCTTGAGAAAAAGGGTCGGTCGCCGGCGGGTGACGCTGCTGAAAATAACGCTATTACTTGAAAATCGGTAGGCGACGGAGTATATGTACATGAAACTTCGTCGGAATACAGAGAGGGGGACGCATGGAAGATTGCATCTTTTGCAAGATCATCAAGGGGGATATCCCAGTCACGAAGGTTTACGAGGACGACCTCGTCGTGGCCATCGAGGACATTGGGCCGGTCGCCCCGCTGCACCTCCTGATCATGCCGAAAAGGCACATTGTGAATTCTCTGGATTTGCAGCCGGAGGATGAGGCGCTGATCGGCCACATCTTTCGCGTTGCGGCGACCATCGCCCGCGAGAAGGGGGTCGCGGACGAGGGGTTCCGCATCGTCAACAACAACAATGCCGGCGCCGGTCAATCGGTGTTTCACATCCACTTCCATCTCCTTGGCGGGAGGCACTTGACCTGGCCTCCGGGCTAGTTTTTCAGGGGGTAAAGCGAAGCACCATTTTATGGGAGGAAATGAGCATGAGGAGCATTTTTGTTGTAGCGATCGTACTGCTGTTTGCTGTCCCAGTTTTTGCAGAAACATACAAGTGGGTGGACGACAGGGGAACCGTGAATTTTGCGGACGACCTGGGTTCTGTTCCGAAAAAATACCGTAAAAAGGTCAAGGTGCTCGGCGGCGACGAGGGTAACGCTCCGCAGGTGACGGAGATCGAAGAGCCGACGAAGGGTAAGGCGAAGGGGGAAGAGAAGAAGGGCGAGCCGAAGGAGAGCGCCGCTGCCGGGAAAGAAAACAAAAAGAAGGCGATTTACGGCGGGAAGGACGAGGCTGCCTGGAAATCGGACTTCGGGAAGCTCAAAGCCGATATAAAGGCGGCCGAGAATCAGTTGACGGATACGAATGCGCGTTTGAACGATCCAAGCAAGATGTCCAGGTCGGAGTATCTCACTCTGCAATATACCGTAAAGGACATCGAGTACAGGTTGACGGAGCTGCGGAAAAAACTAGATGCTTTAAACGATGCCGCCGCAAAGGCGGGGGTGCCGCCGGAGTGGCACGAATAAATACGGATTCTACGATTCTTTAACAAAAAAGCCCGGGGAAGTGATTCTCCGGGCCTTTTTGTTGTAATTGGATGTTACTGAGGAATGCTTTTTTCTTATTCGTCGGTAGAAACTGTTCAGCGCCTGAAGGCATGCTCTTTGGCGACCACGCAATCCGGGTTGGCCGTTCATTTCCCCTTTTTCAAGCGGTTGTTACGCGCCTGACGAATGAGACGATGCGCTTTCGCGTTATTCCCAG
>DAIEGL010000031.1 GCA_027356255.1 Geobacter sp.
ACCATCCCGTGCCGCAAGAGCCAGACATTCTCCACGGCCGCCGACAACCAGCCGGCCGTCAGCATCCACGTGCTCCAGGGGGAAAGGGAGATGGCGGCGGACAACAAGACCCTCGGCAACTTCGAGCTCTCCGGCATCCCCCCCGCACCGCGCGGCGTCCCCCAGATCGAGGTGACCTTCGACATCGACGCCAACGGCATCGTCCATGTCTCCGCCAAGGATCTGGGGACCGGCAAGGAGCAGTCGATCCGCATCACCGCTTCTTCCGGCCTCTCCAAGGAGGAGATCGACAAGATGGTGAAGGACGCGGAGGCCCACTCCTCCGAGGACAAGAAGAAACGCGAGCTGATCGAGGCGCGCAACCAGGCGGATAGCCTCGCCTATTCCACGGAAAAATCGCTCAAGGAGTTTGGTGACAAGATCGATGCCGCGGAAAAGCAGAAGATCGAAGACGGCCTCGCCGCCCTGAAGAAGGCGATGGAAGGGAGCGACGCCGATGCCATCAAGAAGGCGAGCGACGAGCTGATGCAGGCTTCCCACAAGCTGGCCGAAGCGGTATACGCAAAGGCCCAGCCCGGTGAAGAGGCTGCCGGGGCCGCTCCCCACGAAGGGGAGGCCAAGGGCGAGAAGGTCGTGGACGCCGATTTCGAAGAAGTGAAAGAAGACAAGAAGTAGGGGCGCACCCATGTGTGCGCCCGGCTTCCGGGCACCCAAGTGTGCCTGGAAGCCGGGCAGACACTCGGGCCTGCCCTACGCGTGAATTGAAAACCCATCTGATGCGCTGGGCAGCGACGGCATTTTTGTCTTCGCTGCCTCTTTGCGTTACAAAGGACATATTTTGGCAAACGGCGACAAACGTGATTATTACGAGGTACTGGAGGTAAACCGCAACGCTTCCGATACCGAAATCAAGAAGGCTTACCGGCGGCTGGCCATCCAGTACCATCCCGATAAAAATCCGGGGGACAAGGCGGCGGAAGACAAGTTCAAGGAGTTGACAGAGGCCTATGAGGTCCTTTCCGATTCGCAGAAGAGGGCGCAGTACGACCAGTTCGGCCATGCCGGCATGGCCGGGGGGGGCTTTTCCTCCGGCGGCTTCGGCTTCGGCGCCGGTTCCCCATTCGGCGACATCTTCGGCGACATCTTCGGCGATGTGTTCGGCGCCAGGCCGCGCAGCCGCGGCAAGCGTGGCGACGACCTGCTCTACAACATGGAGGTCAGTTTCGAGGAGGCGGCCTTCGGCGCAGAGAAGAAGGTCGAGGTTCCCTATGCCAAGCGTTGCGACAGCTGCGGCGGCAGCGGCGCCAAGGCGGGGACCGAACCGAAGACCTGCCCCACCTGCCGCGGCGCAGGCCAGGTGCGGTTTCAGCAGGGCTTTTTCAGCGTCAGCAAGACCTGCACCCACTGCAACGGCGAAGGGAGGGTGGTGGAACACCCCTGCCCGACCTGCCGCGGCGCCGGTACGGTGCGTGACAAGAAGACCCTTTCGGTCAAGATTCCCGCCGGTGTCGAGACCGGCAACCGCCTGAAACTGTCGGGAGAGGGGGGGCAGGGGCTCAAGGGGGGGGCCAACGGAGATCTTTACGTGGCCATAACGGTCCGTGAGCACCCCATCTTCAAGCGGGAAGAGAACGACGTCATCTGCGAAATCCCCGTCAGCTACACCCAGGCGGCGCTGGGGTGCGAACTGGAAATACCCACCCTGGACGGGAAGGTGAACCTGAAGATTCCGGAAGGGACCCAGTCGGGGAAGATATTCAGGCTCCGCGGCAAGGGGGTCCACGTCCTGCAGGGGTACGGCAGGGGCGACCACCTGGTGGTCGTCAAGGTCGAGACGCCGACGAACCTCACCAGGCAGCAGAAGGAGCTTCTGGAGGAATTCGCCCGGATCAGCGGCGAAGATGCGAACCCCATGAGGAAAAACTTCTTCTCCAAGGTAAAGGACCTGTTCCGTTGAAAATGGTGGGGGGGAAGCCGGGGAAACCACTCGTCCACAAATGGCTGGCCGCGGTGCTTCTGGCCGCGGCCCTCCTTTGCCCGGCCGCGCCCCTGCTGGCGGGTGGGAGCTATTACGCCAGGACCACCCTGCTCCGCAACCAGGAATACGCCGATGCCCTTCTGAAGGGGATCCGGGACGCCCGCAGAAGCATTGCTTTCTCCTTCTACCTGTTCAAGGTGACCGATGCGCGCGGCAACCAGCCGCGCACCATCGCGGCGGAGCTGGTCAAGGCCGCCGGGCGCGGGGTGGATGTGTCGGTAATCCTGGAAAAAGGAAACGACAAGAACGACCCGCTCAACGCGGAGAACCGCGATACCGCCTCCCTTCTGGCAAAAGGAGGGGTAAAGGTGTTTTTCGATTCGCCCCGTGTCACCAGCCACATGAAAACGGCCGTGATCGACGGCCGCTACGTTTACATCGGCAGCCACAACCTGACCCAGAGCGCCCTGCGGCACAACAACGAACTGTCGGTCCTCATCGACTCGCCCGAGATGGCCGCAGAGATCAAGACCTACCTGGACAGCCTGTAGGCTGCACCCCTTCTTCCCGGCCATATACAGCGGCTATCCATAGAAAAAATAAAGATTATTCCCTTTCGTACGCGACGTGGTATAATTTTTCACTCGGTTTCCCCCCGGCAAGGGGGAACCAATCATATTAATTTTTAAGACAGAGGGCGCCCGATGGACCGCAGCGAACTGAAACGATTGCTGGAGAACGTGAAGAACAGCGACATAGAGGTCGAAGACGCCATAGACCGGTTGAAGTACCTCCCCTATGAAGAGCTCGGCTGCGCGACCATCGACCACCACCGCACCCTGCGCCAGGGATTTCCCGAGGTGATCTTCGGCGAGAGCAAAACCGTCGGGCAGATGGAGCAGATCATCATCGCTCTCCTGGCCAAGGGTAACAACATCCTGGCGACCAGGGTCGATGGGGAGAAGGGGGCAAAGCTCAGGCAGACGTTTCCCGCGGCCCACTACCACAGCGAGTCGCGTTGCCTCACCATCGAGCAGAAGCCGGTCGAGCTCAAGGGGCGGGGAAAGATCCTGGTGATTTCAGCCGGCACCTCGGACATTCCCGTGGCGGGAGAAGCGGTGATAACGGCGCGGATGATGGGGAACGAGGTCGAGAGCCTCTTCGACGTGGGGGTGGCCGGGCTCCATCGCCTCCTGTCCCGTAAGGAACTACTCTCCTCCGCCGCGGTGGTCATCGTCGTCGCCGGCATGGAAGGGGCGCTCCCCTCTGTAGTCGGCGGCCTGATAGACCGGCCGGTGATCGCGGTCCCCACCTCGGTGGGGTACGGCGCGTCCTTCGGCGGGATCGCGGCACTCCTCGGCATGCTCAACTCCTGCGCCGCAGGGGTGACCGTGGTGAATATCGATAACGGGTTTGGCGCCGCCTATGCGGCCAGCCTGATGAACCGGGAATAACGAGGGGTTGTGTGAAGATTCTCTATTTTGACTGCTTCGCCGGCATTGCCGGGGACATGACGGTGGCCGCCCTGATCGAGCTGGGCGTTCCCATCGAATATCTGCGGGAGGAACTGGCCAAACTGAAGCTCCCCCTTTCCGCTTACAGCATAAGCGCCGAAAAGGTCAGGCGCAAGGGGATGGTTGCCACGAGGTTTCACGTCCACGCTGAAGAGCATCAGCCCCACCGCCACTATGCCGGCATCGCCGCCATGATCGAGGAGAGCTCCCTCTCCGCCCGGGTGAAGGAGCGGGCGCAGCGGATCTTCTTCAGGCTGGCCGAGGCGGAAGCCCGGGTCCACGGGGTGGAGATCGGCCATGTCCACTTCCATGAGGTGGGGGGGGTCGATTCAATCATAGATATCGTCGGCGCCGCCATCGGCCTCGACTACCTCGGTATCGGCGAACTGCACGTCTCGCCCATGCCGCTCGGGAGCGGCTTTGTGGAGACGGCCCACGGCAGGCTGCCGGTGCCGGCCCCGGCGACTGCCGAGCTTCTGCGGGGGGTCCCGGTGCATGGCGATGCCGGTCCGGGGGAGCGGGTGACTCCGACCGGTGCCGCCATTGTCGCCGCCCTGGCCGACGGCTTCGGCCCCCCGCCCGCCATGCGGGTAGCAGCCGTGGGGTGCGGCGCGGGAAGCAGGGACTTTGCCGACGTGCCGAACGTGCTGCGCCTTGTCGTGGGGGAAAAAACGGCCGCACTCGCCAAGGATGAGGTATATGTGATCGAAACCCACATAGACGACATGAACCCGGAAATCCTCGGCTTCCTCATGGAGCGCCTCCTCGCCTGCGGGGCACTGGACGCGGCCTTTTCTCCCCTGCAGATGAAGAAGAACCGTCCGGCCACCAGGCTGACCATCATCTCCCCCATGGACAAGGTGGACGAACTGGCACGGCTGGTCCTGGCCGAATCCACAGCCATCGGTGTGCGCTACTATCCCGTGTCGCGGATGGTCCTCTCCCGCGCCGTCGAGGAGCGGGACACCTCGCTCGGGCGGGTGAAGGTCAAGGCAGTCAGGGACGGGGAGCGCCTGCTGCGCATAGTCCCCGAATTCGAGGAGTGCAGGCGCCTTGCCGGAGAAAAGGGGCTGCCGCTCATGGAAGTATACCGGATCATCGAACGGGAGTCAGAGGGTCGATGAGGCGTTTCGTGATCATTTCCGCCACCTGGTGGGGGACGGGCTTCAGCCCCGTGGCGTCCGGGACGGTCGGCACCCTGGCGGCGATCCCCCTTTACCTCCTGCTGGCGGGACTGTCCCTGCCGCTGTACATCCTCACGTTGCTCGCCCTCTTCTTCTTCGCCAGCTGGGCAGCGGGACAGGCAGAGCTGATATTCGGCGAGAAGGATTCGGGAAAGATCGTCATCGACGAAGTGGTCGGCTACCTGGTGACCATGATCGGCGTCCCCGTCGGCTTCAGCGCGGTCGTGGCCGGCTTTCTCCTCTTCCGCTTCTTCGACATCACCAAGATCCCGCCGGCCCGCTTTTTCGACCGGCAGGTGAAAAACGGCTACGGCGTGGTGCTGGACGACGTGGTGGCGGGGGGCTACGCCTGCCTGACACTCCATCTGATCCTGAGGTTTCTGTGACCTTTTCCCTGGCGAAGCGGCGGACGTTCCGCCGGACGAAGGTTTTCAAGCTCTTCGGCTTATCCGAAGCGGAGGCCGCTCTCCTGCTGGAAGGGGTGACGGAGGAGGGGGCGGGGTTGTCCGTCGTCTTCTGCGTGAATTTCCCGGAGATGCTGGTAAAGCTCCGTGCCGAGGGGGATGAGAAGATGGCGGTCGCCGCACTCCTCGACCGGGCTGCTGAAAAGGCGCGGGAAAGGCTCGGCAATTACGTTTTCGCCGAGGACGGGGAGACCATGGACACGGTGGTGGCAGCGCTCTTCAGGGAAACGGGGTTTACCCTTTCCCTGGCTGAATCGTGCACCGGCGGGCTGGTGGCGAAGCGCATCACCGATGTCCCCGGCAGTTCGGCCTACTTCCTCGAAGGGATCGTCACTTACAGCAACGCGGCCAAGGCGCAGCTCTTGAGCGTTCCCAAACGGCTCCTCGACGAAAAGGGGGCGGTGAGCCCGGAGGTGGCCGTGGCCATGGCAGACGGGGCGCGCAAACTGGCCGGAAGCGACATCGCCCTGGCCGTGACCGGGATCGCCGGCCCTGACGGGGGAACTCCCGAAAAGCCGGTCGGCACCGTTTACATGGCCCTGGCCGACCCTGCCGGTTGCGAGGCAAAGAGATACAACTTTCATGGCGACAGGGAGGAAATCAGGCTGATTACCTCCTTTGCGGCCCTGGAGTGGCTGAGAAAGCGGCTTTTGTCCCTGCGGAGCTCCGAAAAGGTGGGTTAGGTCCGGGCTGCGCATAACCGACGGGTGGATACCATGACGTCTGCCGGAAAAAATATCGTTGTCAGGATTCTCGTCTTCTCCATCGGGCTGCTGCTCTTCTGGCTTTTGGCCGAGGCGTTTCTCCCCGCCGATCTGGCCCTTCCCCGCGCATTCCATTTGACCGTTGTCTTCATGCTGATGATAGCCCTGCTCATGGTCAAGGTAGCCGGCAGTACGGCGAGATTGCGGAACAAGGCCGCCCATTCGCTCGAAATCCGGGAGATGCAGCGGGAGGTGGACAAGACCGCCCGCCGCTACATGAGCCTGCTGGAAGGGGCGGGGAACGCCATCTACGTCTTCAACGCCGCCGACGGCACCCTGGAGGAAGTGAACAGGAGCGGGACCGAGCTCCTCGGCTTCAGCAAGGAGGAGATGTCCGTCATGCGCGGCAAGGACCTCATCCTGGAGGAAGAACAGGAAAAGTTCACCTCCCTGGTCTTCCGGGTCAGGCGCCGCGGCAGGGGGCACTCGGACGGCATGACCTTCAGAAGAAAGGACGGCTCCCTCTTCCTCGGCGAAATAGACGCCCGCCTCATAGACCTGGGTGGCGAAACGGTGGTACACGCCATCGTCCGGGACATAACCTCCAAAAGCCGTTATCAGCGGGAGATCCGCCAGCGCAACCACGAACTCTCCATCCTCAACAATATCCTCGCCAGCGCCAACAAAAGCCCGCAGTTGCAGACCGTCCTGGAAGTAACCCTCCGGGAGACCCTGGAAGTGTTCTCCGCCGACGGCGGTACCGTCCATCTTCTGCAGGACGACGGAAAGACCCTGCTCCTGACGGCGGCACAAAACATATCCGAGCAGCTCGAAGCGGAACTGGGACAGCGGAAGCTTGCGTGCGGAACGCAGTGCCGGATCTCCTCCGCAGGGCGCTGTCATGTGATCAACGCCCTCGGGGAGGCACCGTGCCATGTTGCCCACGCCTCGGCCGGCGAAGGGTGGCAGTGGATCACAGCGACGCCGCTCCGCGCCAATAATCGCCTGATCGGCATCATGCATATCATGACCCGGCAGGAGCACAGTCATACCGCCGAGGAGATGCGGTTCCTCGAAACAATGGGGAACCAGGTCGGGATAGTCATCGATCAGGCGCGGCTCTTTGCCGAGCTGAACTGGAAAAACGAGGAGCTGCTCCGTTCCCACCGGCTCCTGGAAAAAAGCAGCAACAGCCTCGCCGTTTCCCAGAGCAGGCTGAGGAAGAACCTGGCGCTCGTGGAACGGGCGAACCTCGAACTTGAACGGCTCGACAGGATGAAGAGCCACTTCATCGGCATGATTTCCCATGAGTTCAAGACCCCGCTGACCAGCATTCTCGGCGGCACGGAATTCCTCCTCAACAACTACGATGGCGTCATCGACCCGGAGCAGTGCAGGATACTGGAGATGATCCACAAGGGGGGGGACCGTCTCAACGAGATGGTCAGCGATCTCCTGAAGGTCATGAAGCTGGAGGCCGGTTCATCCCCGGTCAAGGCGGCCACCTTGCAGCTGTGCGAGATCATCGACTCCCTGCAGGAGCATTTCAGACCGCTCCTTCTCGAACGGAAGCAGACCATACGCTTCGAAACCCCGAACGCATTGCCCTATTTCAACGGCGACCGGGAATACCTGGAGGAGGTCTTCACCGAACTCCTGATAAACGCCATGAAATTCACTCCGGACGGGGGGGAGATAGTCGTGGTGGGGCGGGTCGCGGACCGCCGGGCGCTGGAGCTGAAGGGGGAGGCGCTCTCCCGCTTCAACCGGGAATTCTACGAGCAGATCACGGACATCTGCTATCTCGAAGTGGAGGTGCGGGACAGCGGCATAGGGATCGATACCGACGAGCAACTGAAGATCTTCGACAAGTTTTACGAAGTCGGCGAGATCCGCCACCACTCCAGCGGCAAGCACAAGTTCCGGGGGAAGGGGGCGGGGCTGGGTCTGGCCATCGTCAAGGGGATGGTCGAGGCCCACGGCGGCATGGTATGGGTGGAATCGACCGGGGGGGCCGGGAGCTCGTTTTTCCTCCTCCTCCCGCTGGAAGAGCATGCGGGGCAGCCGACGCTCCCGTTCATGCACCCGGAGCCCCTTGCCCCTATCCCATAGGCGGGGTGGAACAGGCGAATCCGGGCGGATTTCGCGGGACCGCCCGCCAAAGATAGACTTGAAATGGCACGCGCAAATGTGCTATTTGTGGGTACGCTCCCCATGGTCACGTCCTGCGGAGCGAACATTGACAGGAGGCCATGAATGCAGGAAAGAGAGAAGGCGATTGACCTGGCGCTGAGCCAGATAGAAAAACAGTTTGGAAAAGGTTCGATCATGCGGCTCGGCAACGACGAACCGCTGCCGGATGTCGCCTCCATCCCGACCGGTTCCCTCTCCCTCGACATGGCCTTAGGTGTCGGCGGCGTTCCCCGGGGCCGGATCATCGAGATCTACGGACCGGAGTCGTCGGGGAAGACGACCCTGGCGCTCCACATCGTCGCCGAGGCGCAGAAGACGGACGGCATTGCCGCGTTCGTAGATGCCGAGCACGCCCTGGACATCGGTTACGCCCGCAAGCTCGGGGTGAAGACCGACGATCTCCTGGTTTCTCAGCCGGATACGGGCGAACAGGCCCTGGAAATAGCGGAAACCCTGGTCAGGAGCGGCGCAATCGACGTGCTGGTCATAGATTCGGTGGCAGCGCTGGTGCCGAAGGCCGAAATCGAAGGGGACATGGGTGATTCGCACATGGGGCTCCAGGCACGGCTCATGTCGCAGGCCCTGCGCAAGCTTACCGCCATCATCTCCAAGTCCAACTGCTGCGTCATCTTCATCAACCAGATCAGGATGAAGATCGGCGTCATGTTCGGCAACCCGGAAACCACTACCGGCGGCAACGCCCTGAAGTTTTACGCCTCGGTGCGGATGGACATTCGGAAGATCGCCAGCCTCAAGCAGGGGAACGACGTGATCGGTTCCCGCACCAGGGTGAAGGTGGTGAAGAACAAGGTGGCGCCCCCCTTCAAGGAGGTGGAATTCGACATCCTTTACGGCGAGGGGATTTCCCGCGAGGGGGACATCCTCGATCTGGCCGTGGAAAGGGGGGTCATCGACAAGAGCGGCGCCTGGTTCTCCTACGGCAAGGAGCGGATCGGCCAGGGACGCGAGAATTCCCGCATCTACCTGAAACAGAACCCTGAGATCTGCGCGGAGATAAAAGAGAAACTGACCGGGGCGCTGGTCCAGGCCGGAGGCGCCGCCTAAGCCGATGGAACTGAATGAGATGCTTACCATAGCGGTAAAGGCGCGAGGGTCGGATATCCACATCAAGACCGGCATGCCTCCGGTGGTCCGCATTGACGGCAAGCTGCGCGCGATTCCCAATGCCGAGCGGCTCACCGCCGACAACGTCATGACCATGGCCCTGGGCATCATGAACGACCGGCAGCAGAAGCAATTCGACGAGAACTACGAGGTGGACCTCGCCTACGGCGTGCCTGGGCTCGGGCGCTTCCGCGTCAGCGTCTTTGCCCAGAGGGGAACCATCGCCATGGTGTTCCGCGCCATCCCGTTCGGCATCCCCTCCCTGGAGTCCCTCAACCTGCCGCCGATTCTGAAGAAGCTGAGCCTGGAGGAGCGCGGCCTGATCCTCGTGACCGGCACCACCGGTAGCGGCAAGTCCACCACCCTGGCGGCAATGGTGGACTACATCAACGATAATCGCACCTGCAACATCATCACCATCGAGGACCCGGTGGAGTATCTGCACCGGGACAGGAAGAGCATAATCAGCCAACGGGAGGTGGGGTTCGACACCGCTTCCTTCGGCAGGGCGCTGACCAGTTCCCTGCGCCAGGACCCGGACGTCATCCTGGTGGGAGAGATGCGGGACTTCGAGACCATCGAAACCGCGCTGACCGCCGCAGAAACCGGGCATCTGGTCATGTCCACCCTGCACACCATCGATGCGGCCGAGACGATAAACCGCATCATCTCCGTCTTTCCCCCCTATCATCAGCGCCAGGTCAGGATGCAGCTTTCCGGCATCCTGAAGGGGGTCATTTCCCAGCGGCTCGTTCCGAGGGCGGACGGAAAGGGGAGGGTGCCTGCCGTCGAAATCATGATCAACACGGCGCGCATCCGCGACTGCATCGACGACAAGGAAAAGACCAAGCAGATTCCCGAGGCCATTGCCCAGGGTTACACAACATACGGGATGCAGAGCTTCGATCAGTCGCTCATGCAGCTCTATACGAACAAGCTCATTACCTATGAGGAGGCGCTGCGCCAGTCATCCAACCCTGACGATTTCGCCCTCAAGGTTTCCGGCATCTCTTCCACCTCCGATGCAAGCTGGGATCAGTTTGCCCTGGACGAGGGGGGTGAAGAAGGGGAGAAGCTGGAAGTGGAAAAATTCTAAAGTGGAAGGTAGCGGCAAGGCCTTGGCGTGCGCCCTCAGGGCGCTCGCCCGTCGGGACCACAGCGAGGCGGAACTCAGGCGCAAGCTGCGGGACAAGGGTTTCCCGGCGGGAGGGGTTGACGGGGCGATCGACAGGCTCAAGGTGCTCGGCTATCTGGATGACAGGCGCTTTGCCGGGCGGTGGGCGGATTCTGCCATCCGCAACGGCCGTGCCTTCGGACCGCGCCTGCGCATGGAGCTTCTCCGGCGTGGGGTCGCGGAAAGCGTTGTCGCTGACGTGCTTGCCGAACTGACGGGGGAACACGGGGAACCGGAAACCGTGGCTGCGCTCCTGACAAGAAAGTTTGCCGGTTTCGACCCGAAATGCGCCGATGACCGGGAAAAGCGGCGCGTCATAGGTTACCTGCAGCGCCGGGGATTCTCCATCGCCGCGATCCTGAAAGTTTTCAGAGAGCAGTAAGGTTGCCGAGGCAGCCTTTTTTTTAAACACATCAATTCCAGAGGTTTACATGACAGGCAAAGAAATCAGGGCGAAATTTTTCAGATTTTTCCAGGAAAGGGGGCACACGGTCGTCGAGAGTTCCAATCTCATCCCCAGGAACGACCCCACCCTCCTCTTCACCAATGCGGGGATGAACCAGTTCAAGGACCTCTTTCTCGGTCTGGAAAAACGCGACTATGTGCGGGCATGCAGCTCCCAGAAGTGCGTGCGGGCCGGGGGCAAGCACAACGACCTGGAAAACGTGGGGCGTACCGCCCGCCATCATACCTTCTTCGAGATGCTAGGCAACTTCTCCTTCGGCGATTACTTCAAGAAGGAGGCGATCTCCTTTGCCTGGGAATTCCTGACCAAAGAGCTGAAACTGGACAAGGACCGACTCTACGTGACCGTCTACACGGACGACGACGAGGCGGCTGATATCTGGCACCGGCAGGAAGGGGTGCAGCTGGAGCGGATCTACCGTTTCGGCGAGAAGGACAACTTCTGGTCCATGGGGGACACGGGTCCCTGCGGTCCGTGCACGGAGATCTTCTGGGACAACGGCCCGGGCACCGGCTGCGGCAGCCCGACCTGCGAGGTGGGGTGTGACTGCGACCGCTACATGGAGATCTGGAACAACGTCTTCATGCAGTTCAACCGCGATGCGCAGGGGAACCTGACGCCGCTCCCCAAGCCTTCGGTGGACACCGGCATGGGGCTGGAGCGGATCTCGACGGTCATGCAGGGGGTGACCTCCAACTACGACACCGACCTTCTGCAGGGGATCATCAGGCATGTGGAGAAGCTCTCCGGCAAGCACTACCGGCAGGACGAACGGGACGACGTCTCCATGCGGGTGATTGCCGACCACTCCCGGGCGATCACTTTCCTCATTTGCGACGGCGTCCTCCCGAGCAACGAGGGGCGTGGCTACGTGCTGCGGCGGATCATGCGCCGGGCCGCACGCCACGCCAAGATGCTCGGCTTCGCTGAGCCGGTCCTCTACCGGATCGTCGATGCCGTCAATACCATGATGGGGGATGCCTACCCGGAACTCCTGGAGCGGGAGGAGTACATCAAGAAGGTCATCCATGCGGAGGAAGAGCGGTTCATCGAGACGCTGGACAGGGGGCTCGCCATCCTCAACGAGGAGGTGGCGGCGCTGAAGAAAGAGGGGGGTAGCGTCGTCCCGGGCGAGGTGGTCTTCAGGCTCTACGACACCTACGGGTTCCCGGTGGACCTCACCGCCGACATCGTCGAGAACGAGGGGTTCACCGTCGACGAGGACGGCTTCGCCCTCTGCATGGAAAGGCAGCGGCTCCAGGCGCGGGAAAACTGGAAGGGTTCCGGCGAGGAGGGACTGGCGGAGATTTACAAGGCCCTCCATGGCAAAGGGGTCAGAAGCTCGTTCGTCGGCTACAACGAGCAAACCGCCTATTCCGCGATCAAAGCCGTTCTCCGTGACGGAACGGAGGTGGCCGAGGCGGCCGCGGGCGAAATGGTGGAGGTCATAGTCGATACCACCCCGTTTTACGGAGAGTCGGGGGGCCAGGCTGGAGACACGGGGGTCATTTCCACCGGCGGTGCCCATCTCCGGGTGGTCGCCACCAGCAAGCCGTTTACCGATCTCACCGTCCACCGGGCGCTCGTCACCGAAGGGACGGTCCGGGTGGGGGATGCGGCCGATCTTCGGCTGGCGACCGAGGTCCGGGGGGCCACGGCCCGCAACCATACCGCCACCCACCTGTTGCAGTCCGCGCTCCGTCAGGTGCTCGGGGAACATGTGAAGCAGGCGGGCTCGCTGGTGACGGCCGAGCGGCTTCGTTTCGACTTCACCCATTTCTCCGCCGTGACTCCCGAGGAACTGCGCAGGGTGGAAAACATCGTCAACGGCTACGTCATGGCGAATGCGGATGTGGAGTCGCAGGAGATGGCCGCGGCGGAAGCGATGCAGAGCGGAGCCACGGCGCTGTTCGGCGAAAAGTACGGGGAAAAGGTCCGGGTGGTCCGGGTGGGCGAGGTGAGCAGCGAGCTCTGCGGCGGCACCCACGTCAGGGCCGCCGGCGATATCGGGCTCTTCAAGATCGTGACCGAGGCGGGGATCGCCGCCGGGGTGCGGCGGATCGAGGCGCTTACCGGCAACGGGGCACTGGAATACGTGCAGCAGCTGGAAGACGAGCAGCGGAGCATTGCCGTCCTGGTGAAGGCCGAAGGGGGGACCGTTCTCGACAAGGTCGACCGGCTGTTGGCGCGGCAGAAAGAGATGCAGCGCGAAATGGAGGCGCTCCAGGCGCGTCTGAACGCCTCCAAATCCGCAGACCTCCTGGCCGGGGTGCAGGAGGCGAACGGGATAAAGGTCCTTGCCGCCAGGGTCGAGATGGACGATCCGAAGGGGCTGCGGGATTTGGCCGATACCCTGAAAGAGCGCTTGCAATCGGGGGTCATCGTCATCGGGTGCGTTTCTGCCGGCAAGGCGAACCTGCTGGTGGCGGTGACTAAAGACCTGAGCGGCCGCATAAAGGCGGGGGAGATCATAAAGTCGCTTGCCCCCATAATCGGCGGCAGCGGCGGCGGCAAGCCGGAACTGGCCCAGGCCGGCGGGAGCAAGCCGGAAAACCTGGACGAAGCGCTGGAAGCGGCGCATAAAATCATCGGTTGAGGGGAGAGGACATGCAGGGGAAAAACATCGATTCAGGGAGCGTGGCGGAATCGCTCCATCCGAAGCACAACCGCTATTATCTGAAGGACCTGGTGGTGAAGGCGGACAGCGCTCTGTTGAGCGTCCACCGGGGAAGGATAGAGCCGGGGGGAGAGATTTTCGTCCATACCCACGAGATAGAGTCGGAGACCTTCTATATCCTTTCCGGACAGGTCGAGTGCACAATGGGCGCGGAGAAGATCGCCTATACGGAGGGGAGCTGCGGCTTCGCCCCCCCGGGCATCCCCCACGGCCTCCGCAACACCGGAGACGTTCCGGTCGAGCTCCTTGCCATCTTCACCCCGCCGTTGAAATAGCGGTTTTCCGGCGTTGAGAGGCGATATGCTTGAAGTCGTTCAGACCCAGACGGTGGAAGCGCGTCAGAAGCAGGAGGGGAAGTGCATCCTCATCGTCGATGACGAGGCGATCATTCGCGACCTCTGCAGCAAGGCGCTGAAGGGGTATCGGGTACTGGAGGCGGGGGACGGCGAAGAGGCGCTCAGGCTCTTCGCTCAGGGGGGGATCGATGTGATCCTCACCGATGTGATGATGCCCAACATGGACGGCATCGAGCTGCTCAAGCGGTTGAAGGAGATCGAACCGACGCTGGTGGTCATCGTCATGACCGGCTATGCGGACAAGGACGTGATTCTGAACGCCCTGAAGGCCGATGCCGACGACTTCATCACAAAGCCGCTCAACCTCCTCCAGCTGAAGACGGCCATCGACAAGGCGCTGGTGAAGAAGGCCCTCAAGGAAGAGATCTCCAACCTGAAAACTCTCGACCGCCTCAAGTCCAATTTCCTCTCTCTCATTTCCCACAAGTTCCGCACCCCCATCACATCCATCTCCCTCTTTCTGCAGAATCTGGCCTCCGGCGTTTATGACCCGGAGGATGAGACCTACCGGGAGAACCTGCAGATGGTCTACGACGAATCGTGCTATCTCGGGGGGCTGGTGACGGATCTGCTCACCTTCAGCCAGGTGATGGACAAGGGGGAAGGGCTGAAGCTGGAGCCGTGCAACCTGAACAGCATCATCCTCGGGCTGCTCCATGCGTCCAAAGAGGTGGCGGGGAAGCCGGGCGTGGAAACCGCATTCGATCTGGAACCGCTTCCCTGCCTGTTTCTCGACCGGGAAAAGGTGAGCTTCGCCATCAAGCAGGTCATCGACAATGCCTACAAGTTCTCCCTGAGCAAGGGTAGGGTGGCCATATTCATCAAGAACCAGCGCAACACCTGCAAGATCATCGTAGAAGACAGGGGAATCGGCATAGCCAAAGAGGAACTGCCGAAGATTTTCGAGAAATTCTACCAGGTGGACACAGACCACGCCGGCCAGATCCGCGGTTTCGGCCTCGGCCTCTTCTACGCCCGTGAATTCATCAGGCTGCACAAGGGGAATATCAGCGTTGAAAGCGAGCCCGGGAAAGGGACGCGGGTGACCATCACACTTCCCGCCGCAGAAGGATGCCCCATCTGATGCTGCGGGAGGGAGTGGATTCTTTCCCCTGGCCGGTTTCCGTAAACCCCTTTGATGTTGATTATTTCGGCTTATCTGCTATATTTACGTTTTTTGGCGCCGTGACCCGCGGCGCGCAGACCACACCCAGAGGCGGCGATGCACAAACTCATTGAGAAGGCCAATACGCTGATGGAGGCGCTTCCTTACATCAAGCGCTTTTCCGGCAAGACCATAGTCATCAAATACGGCGGCCACGCCATGGCCGACGAGGCGCTGAAGAAGTCGTTCGCCCTCGACGTCATCCTGCTCAAGTATGTCGGCATAAATCCGGTCATCGTCCACGGTGGCGGGCCGCAGATCAACGAAACCCTCAAGCGTTACGGCATCGTCTCAGAGTTTGTCAAGGGGATGCGGGTCACCGACGAGGCCACCATGGGGGTCGTGGAGATGGTGCTGACCGGCCAGGTGAACAAAGAGGTGGTAGGCTACATCAACCAGCACGGCGGCCGGGCCGTCGGCCTCTCCGGCAAGGACGGCGGGCTCCTCCTCTGCAGGAAGCTTTTGCAGGAGGTGAAGAGGGACGACGGCACCATCGAGAAGGTCGATATCGGTTTCGTCGGCGACATCACGGACGTGGATTCCAGCATCCTCGTGACCCTGGAGGCGGGGGGGTTTATCCCGGTCATCGCACCGGTCGGTGTCGGGGCTGGGGGGGAGAGCTACAACATCAACGCAGACCTGGTGGCCGGCAAGGTGGCCGCGGCGCTCATGGCGGAAAAGCTGATCCTTCTGACCGACGTGCCGGGTGTCAAGGACCGGGAGGGGCACCTCCTCTCCAGTATCGCGCTGACGGACGTCCCGGAGCTGATCGATAACGGCACCATCACCGGCGGCATGATCCCCAAGGTCACCTGCTGTACGGACGCCCTGGCCGCAGGGGTGCACAAGGCCCACATCGTCGATGGGCGCGTCGAGCATGCGATTCTCCTGGAGATGTTCACCAATGTGGGGATCGGGACGGAGATATTGGGGTGAGGCAGGATCGAGGATCAAGGTGCGAGGAATAGGACCTAAGAAAAGGTTTTTCCTCGACCCTCAAACCTCGTTCCTTTTCTGATAGGAGGAAAACAGTGAATTCAGCACAATGGATCGCAAAAGGCGACAAATACATCATGCGGACCTACGGCCGGTACCCGCTGGTGCCGGTCAAGGGTGAAGGGTGCTACCTGTGGGATGCCGACGGCAAGCGGTATCTCGACTTCCTCGCCGGGGTGGCGGTCAACAACCTGGGGCACTGCCATCCGAGGGTGGTGGCGGCCCTGCAGAAACAGGCGGCGGAGCTGATCCACTGCTCCAACTACTACCATATCCCGACCCAGATCGAACTGGCTGAGATACTCTGCAGCCACTCCTTCGCCGACCGGGCCTTCTTCTGCAACAGCGGCGCCGAGGCCAACGAGGCGGCGATCAAGCTGGCCCGCAAGTACAGCAGGGAAAAGTACGGCCAGGACCGTTACGAGATCATCACCGCCCTTGCCTCGTTTCATGGCCGGACCATGGCCACCGTCTCGGCCACCGGCCAGGAGAAGGTGCAGAAATTCTTCGATCCGCTCCTCCACGGCTTTGTCCACGTGCCGTTCAACGACGCAGGCGCCCTGGCGAAGGCGGTCACCCCCAACACCTGCGCCGTCATGCTGGAGCCGATCCAGGGCGAAGGTGGTGTGGTCGTCCCCGATGCAGAATACTTCCGGCAGGTGCGGCGCCTCTGCGACGAGAACAACCTCCTCCTCATCTTCGACGAGGTGCAGGTGGGTATCGGCCGGACCGGCAAGCTCTTCGCCCACGAGCATTTCGGCGTCACCCCTGACATCATGACCCTGGCCAAGGCCCTGGCTGGCGGTGCTCCCATCGGCACCATGCTGGCGCGTGAGGAACTGGCCGCGTCCTTCGGCCCGGGCACCCACGGTTCCACCTTCGGCGGCAACCCGCTCGTGACCGCAGCCGGCGTGGCCGCGCTGAGGACCATCCTCGAAGAGGGGATACTCAACCATACGGAAGAGATGGGCGAATACCTCATGGGCGAGCTGGAAGGACTGAAGAAGAGGTTCTCCTTCATCACCGACGTGCGCGGCATCGGCCTCATGATCGGCATGGAGCTCTCCGTTCCGGCCGGAGATATCGTTAAAAAGGGGCTGGAGCGGGGAGTGCTCCTGAACGTGGCCCAGGACCGGGTGCTCCGCTTCGTCCCGCCGCTCATCGTAGGGAAGAAGGAAGTGGACGAGATGATCGAGATTCTGACAGGTATCCTGGCGGAGATATAATCATTAAATCTTGTAGGGGCGAACGGCGTTCGCCCTGTACAGCCGAGAGGCGCATGCCATGCGCCCCAGAAGGAATAAACAAATGAAACGAGATTTCCTGGCGCTGAGCCAGTTCACCAAGGCCGAACTGGATGCCATCTTCGCCCTGACCCGGGAACTGAAGGAAAAGCAGAAAAAGGAGGTCGAGCACCATCTCCTCAGGGGGAAGACCCTGGCGATGATCTTCGAGAAGTCCTCCACCAGGACCCGCGTCTCCTTCGAGGTGGGGATGTATCAGCTGGGGGGCCATCCCCTCTTCATCTCCACCAGGGATTCCCAGATGGGCCGCGGCGAGCCGATCAAGGACACGGCCCGGGTCATGTCACGCTACTGCGACGGGGTGATGATCCGCACCTACGGCCAGGAGATCGTCGAGGAGTTCGCCCGCTACTCCGCCGTGCCGGTCATAAACGGCCTCACCGACCTCCACCACCCCTGCCAGATCATGGCCGACCTCTTCACGGTCATCGAGCACAGAGGCTCCTACGAGGGGCTGAAGATCGCCTGGGTGGGGGACGGCAACAACATGGCCAACACCTGGATCGAGGCGGCCGCCATCTTCGGCTTCGATCTCACCCTGGCCTGCCCGAAGGGGTACGAGCCGGACGCGCGCGTGATGGAGTGGGCACTGGAACGGACGACGTCGAAGATCGTCCTCACCGATGACCCGCAGGAGGCGGTCAAGTACGCAGATGTGATCAACACCGATGTCTGGGCGAGCATGGGGCAGGAGGCGGAACAGAAAGAGCGGGAAAAGGCCTTTGCCGGCTACCAGCTGAACGAGGCGCTCCTCGATCTGGCCCGCGGTAACTGCATTGTACTTCACTGCCTCCCCGCCCACCGGGGGGAGGAGATCACCGACGACGTCATCGAAGGGCCCCATTCGGCGGTCTGGGACGAGGCTGAGAACAGGTTGCACGTGCAGAAGGCGATCATGGCGACCTTGATGGGTGCACGCTGAAAAGCACCCATCTGCGGCGTTGCCTTTGTCGCTTCGCTGCTCAAATACCGATGTATGCTCCGCTGCTCGCTCCTCGGCGCCTTGCATATGGGCACTTTTGAGCGTGCACGGCGATAGTGTTAATTACAAATGTAAAAAGGAGAGCATAATGGCAAAGAAAGAAGTGAAAAAGATCGTCCTCGCCTATTCTGGTGGGCTGGATACCTCCATCATCCTCAAGTGGCTGAAGAACGAGTATGGCTGCGAGGTGATCACCTTTTCCGCAGACCTGGGGCAGGGGGACGAGCTGGCGCCGATCCGCGACAAGGCCTTCGCCACCGGCGCCGACAAGGTGTACATCGACGATCTGAGGGAAGAATTCGTCCGCGACTTCGTTTTCCCCATGTTCCGTGCCAATGCCATCTACGAGGGGCACTATCTCCTCGGCACCTCCATTGCCCGGCCGCTGATCGCGAAAAGGCAGATGGAGATAGCAAAGATCGAGGGGGCCGACGCGGTCTCCCACGGCGCCACCGGCAAGGGTAACGACCAGGTCCGCTTCGAGCTCGGTTACTACCACTTCAACCCGGCCATCACCGTCATCGCCCCCTGGCGGGACTGGAAACTGAACAGCCGCCAGGCCCTGATAAACTATGCGAAGAAGAACGACATCCCCATCCCGGTCACCAAGAAGCGCCCCTGGTCTTCCGACCGCAACCTGCTCCACATCTCCTTCGAAGGGGCGATCCTGGAGGACACCTGGGCCGAAGCGCCGGAAAACATGTACGTCCTCACCAAGGCACCGGAAAAAGCGCCCAACAAGCCCCAGTACGTGGAGATCGAGTTCAAGAACGGCAATGCGGTGGCCGTGGACGGCGAGCAGATGTCGCCGGCCCAGCTCCTCGCCCATCTCAACTTCATCGGCGGCGAGCACGGCATCGGCCGGGTGGACCTCCTGGAGAACCGCTCCGTCGGGATGAAGTCCCGCGGGGTCTATGAGACGCCGGGCGGCACCATCCTCCGCGAGGCGCACATGGCGGTCGAGCAGATCACCATGGACCGCGAGGTGATGCACCTGCGCGACTCCCTCATCCCCCGCTATGCGGAGATGGTCTACAACGGTTACTGGTTCGCGCCGGAGCGGGAGATGCTCCAGGCCCTGATCGACGAGTCGCAGAAGACCGTCAACGGCGTGGCCCGGGTC
>DAIEGL010000036.1 GCA_027356255.1 Geobacter sp.
CTTGAGGTAGGTGATCCGGTCGTTTTCCATGTCGATGCCGACAAGGTCAAGCTCCTTTTTCTTCTCCAGCAGCGCTTCCTGCCGCTTGATCTGGTCCGCCTCGTACTCGCGCATCGCCTTGTTGACCTGGCGGAGCATGGCGGCGTATTCCTTCGACTGCTCACCGTATTTCGACTTGATAAGCTCGGCTTCCTGCCGGGCTATGTTGATCCTGTCGACACTCCCCTTGAGGGCGGCATCGTTCTGGTCCCTCAATCCTTGCAGTTGCGCCCCCAACTCTTCCTTGGCCATGGCGGACTTGACCTGGAATATCTCATGCTCCACGGCCCGGCGCTCAGCGGTCCCCTTGTTCGTCAGGGCCAGTTTGCTTTCCCAGAATTCCAGCTCCTTCGCCTTGCTGTCGCGGAAGAAGTTCCCCTCGTCCTCGAGCATTCGTTCCAGTTCGGCTTTCCACTCCGGAGCGCGGGAGTGCGCTTTTGCCACAGTGGGGACAGCCGGATTCTGGCGATACTCTGCACTCTGGCCGGAGTTTGATTTACCCAACCCCGCTTCTCGATCCGCCAATGCCTGTAACGCTTTGTCGGAAGCGAGATACCGCTGCTCGAACATCCGGTTCTGTTCCTCGAACCATTGGCCCATCTTGGTGAAAGAGCCCCCCGAAGCGATATAGCCGAGACGGGTCATCGAGCCGCCGGCCTTATCCAACAACATCGAGAACCGGTATACCTCGGCAATAATCGAATTGACCCCACTCCTGACTGATTCGATGCCGCTGAGAAATTTGGGATCCCACTTGATCTTCTTGGTCACATTGTCGATGGTGACCATTTGGTCGGCAATATTCTTCAGATTGTACTTGACCGCCTCAAACAGTGGTTCGAACGCCTTGCCCCCCATCTGCAGGGCGATATCTTTGACGTTGGAGGCAAGCCCTGCCATGGTCTTTTGACTTTCGACGCCGGCGACCGTGTATGCCTCCAGTTTTCCCATGAGGAACGAGAACAGCTCGTCTGCGTTTTTTTCGTGAGCCTTGATATCCTCGTTACGCAGGCCGAGGACGGTGGCTATCCGGCTGTTTCTCGGATCGATGGCACCGGTGAGGATGGACCGGATTTCCTGCCCCATCTGATCCAGCGACATGCCAATCGCACCAGCCGCTTGGACCATGGCGACAGTGAAGTCAAGAACCTGCTGGCGGTTGAACCCCTTGGACATGGCAACGGGCAACGCCTCCTGGTACGCCCGGATTAACTGGTCGAGGGTGGCGATAGTCTGCATGTTCGCCACCTGCAGTTGTTCCATGATACTTTTAGTATCTTCCTGGGCGGCCGATAATGCTGCCTGACCTTTCAGTGCCTTACCGGTAGACTGATCGATATATTTACCGCCGAGCATGAACGAAGAAGCAATACCAAGATTGGCGGTCTCCAGCTTGGTAAGGTATTCGATGGAATCGTCCACCACAGCCTTGATTGCAGTGCCCAGGGCATAGACCGACAGGATAGAAGCCACAGGCACGGCGATATCACCGAGGCTTTTCGACATTCGCTGGGCGTCGCCGCCCACCTGATCGGTTGCGCTTCTCAACGAAGTCTTAAACTCGTTGATCCCGGTATCTGGCGTATAAACCGTGCCGATCTTTACCTGTACCTGCTGGTCGCTCATCCCTGTATCTCCCCGCCCGCCGCGCCGAATTCGCGTATCAGGTCACCAAGATTGCCTTTATTCTGCTTCGTGGTGCTGCTCCCTCCCGCCGGCTTGAGCAGCGCCGAGTTAAGCCGGTTCAGGGCGATGTGTACCGGCGGGCATTCCCTCCAGTATTGATTCATGACCAAAAGCCGGGGAATGGTCATCTGGCCGTCGATGTATTCCCACGTCCAGCCGGTGATGGTGATGAGCTCCGCGTAGAGCTCATCCCAGTCAAACGGCCGCCCGTCGCCTTCCCCGGCTAGACTCCCCCCTCGCGCTTCACCAGCCCGCTCTGTGCCATGACGGCGGGCATGATTGAATGAACATTCCTCAGATCAATGAGATCCTCAACCTGTTCGCGGGTTATGTCGGGGTAATTGCGGGTTAGTGCGGAATGAATGATGGTGATTTCAGCATCGAGCACTTCATTTTCCAACGTGTTGCAATTATCCGCAGCTCGCAGGATTTCCAGTTCGGGCTTCAGTTTCTTGAGGCGGCCGAAGTTCAGGGGGGGCATGACAAACTCCTTCCCTCCGATCTTGATCAGTTCGCCGTCGATGAGGTTGTTTACCTGTTGCATGATGTCCCCTTTCGTGGGATCCCCGGAGAAGTTTGCGGCAGGCCGAGGGATACGGCTTTTCGGGTGCGCCCCCTATCCGCAGACAATCGGTTACATTGCGTCGATGGAGATGCTGCCGATGTTGTTGGAACCATCGGCCATCACCTCGAAATCGAATTCCGGTATGATGAAGTCTTCCAGTTTCGTGGCGATGGCGAGCTTGCTGGCGACGCACTTGTTGAGTTTTACCGTGAGCGCGTTCCCCTCGTAGACCTCGTTCAGCACGCAGGTGAAGTACGGGGCGGCCCCCAGTGCCTGGTTGGTGATGGTGATTTTGTTGCCGCTGGCGGCCACGGTGTAGGTGTAGTTGAGCCTGACGGTCTTGCCGGTATCCGCGCCGGCGAAGGTGTAGACCCCGGTACCGCTCACGCTGTACTGCCCCGTCGCCGGAGCGGATGCCACCTTGACGAACGGAATGCCGGTGGCGCCGTCATAGACGCCGAGGTCGTCGACGAAGGTGGCGCCATTGGCGGCGGTGACCGTAAACGGCGTGGTGGGGATG
>DAIEGL010000053.1 GCA_027356255.1 Geobacter sp.
GCCGGGGCGGATGACGACCAGGTTCGGGATCGCCCGGAGCGCCGCAAGCTGCTCCACCGGCTGGTGGGTGGGGCCGTCCTCGCCGAGGGCGATGCTGTCGTGGGTGAATACGTGGATCACATGGAGCCCCATGAGCGCAGCCAGGCGCAGGGCGGGGCGCAGGTAGTCGGAAAAGGTGAGGAAGGTGGCGCCGAAGGGGATGGTCCCGCCGTGGGCGGCCATGCCGTTCACAATGGCACCCATGCCGTGCTCGCGGACGCCGAAGTGGAGATTGCGGCCGTCGTAGCTCCACGTGTCACCTACCGCACCCTGCCGGTCGGCGGGGTGGAGAAGGGAGCTCTGGAAATCACCCAGCCCGGCCATGGCGGTGTGGGTGGACGGGTCCAGGTCGGCCGAGCCGCCGATGAGCTGGGGGAGGCGCGGTGCGATGGCGTTCAGCACCTTCCCCGCGGCGACCCGGGTCGCGACGCCCTTCTGGTCGGGGGCGAAGCGAGGGATCTCCGCATCCCACCCCTCGGGGAGCTCTCCGGCCATCACCCGGCAAAGCTCCGCGGCCAGATCCGGGAACTCCCGGGCATAGGCGTCAAGTAGCCCGCTCCAGGCATCTTCAGCTTCTCTTCCTGCCTCCAGCGCTCTTCGGAAGTGTTGAAGCGCCTCCTCCGGGATATTGAACGGCGGCTCCACCGGCCAGCCGAGGCGTTCCTTGGTGAGCCGCACCTCATCCGCACCCAGGGGCGAACCGTGCGCCTCGAAGGTGTCCTGCAAATGGGGGGAGCCGTAACCGATGTGGGTCCGCACAACGATGAGGGAGGGGCGGCATGTTTCGGCCCGTGCGGCTTCCAGCGCGGCCTGGATGGCGGCAAGGTCGTTGCCGTCATCGACCTTCTGAACGTGCCAGCCGTAGGCCGCAAACCGTTCGGCCCGGTTCTCCGTGAAGGTGAGGTAGGTGGCTGCGGCCAGCGAGATCCGGTTGTCGTCGTAGAGGCAGATGAGTCGGCCTAGGCGCAGGTGGCCGGCCAGCGAGGCGGCCTCCGCGGCGACTCCCTCCATCAGGTCGCCGTCGCCGGCGATACAGTATGTGAAGTGGTCGATCACCGGAAAGTGCGGGCGGTTGTAGCGGGCGGCCAGCCAGGCTTCGGCGATCGCCATGCCGACGGCATTGCCGAACCCCTGGCCAAGCGGCCCGGTGGTCGTCTCGACACCCGGCGCGACGCCACGCTCCGGGTGACCGGGGGTCCTGCTCCCCCACTGGCGAAACCGCTCGATTTCCGCAAGGGGGAGGTCGTAGCCGGTGAGATGGAGCAGACCGTAGAGGAGCATGGAGCCGTGACCAGCCGAAAGGACGAAGCGGTCGCGGTCGAACCAGGCAGGGTTGGCCGGGTTGTGCCGCAGGAAGCGGGTCCAGAGGACATAGGCCATGGGAGCGGCCCCCATCGGCATCCCCGGATGTCCGCTCCCCGCCTTCTGCACGGCATCCACCGCCAGGAAACGGATGGTGTTGACGCAAAGCTCGTCCAAATCCTCCCTCACGCGATTCTCCTTTCGCTGCACGGCTTGGGTTTCGTCCAGATGTAGATATGTATTTCAACGGTATCCGAGAACGTATGAATGTCAAGATCAGGCGGGACCGGCACGCAGCGGGGAACACGCCATGTTCGGGAGAGGAGAGGCATTTGCATCAAGTATCATCCGGAGGGAAGGTTATGGTTATCGCCTCTGTTTGATTATTTGGATTTCAGGGCTATGATTTTGACAGGGGTGTTGATATGAATCTTTTCAGGACAAAGGTATGGTGGTGGCTGGATGTAGGTTTTCTGAAGTGGAGTGCTTTTTTGTTTGGGATG
>DAIEGL010000064.1 GCA_027356255.1 Geobacter sp.
TCTGCAGGAAACCCAGAAGGGGCGGGCAGGGCATGTCAATTCGATCGTTCCCTATACGAACCGGGAGTATCTCGTACTGGACGAGGCGACCAGGAGAAACCTGGAGCTGACCGCCACCCTCGCGGAGGGGAAGCGCAGGGGGTCGCTGCTCGGGCTCATGGACCGCACCACCACCGCCATGGGGGGGCGAAAGCTCAAGCAGTGGATTAACTATCCGCTGGTAACGATCCGGGGGATAACGGAACGGCAGGACGCGATAGATGAGTTCGTCCGGGACCCGTCCCTCCGCGCCGAGCTCGCTTCCCTTCTGGACGGGGTCTATGACCTGGAGAGGTTGAACGGCAGGATCAGCCTCGCCAGCGCCGGCGCCAAGGACCTGGTGGCGATGAAGGAATCGCTGGCGCGGATCCCCGGCATCAAGGAGCTTCTGGCTTCTACCGCCTCCCCTCTATTGCGCAGGGTGGACGAGGGGCTGAATCCGCTGCCGGAGCTGGTGAATCTCATTGCCGGCGGTATCGTCGAGAATCCCCCTTTCGTCCTGCGTGAGGGGGGGATCATTGCCGACGGCTACAACGCCGAACTGGATGAGCTGCGGGCCATCAGCCGCGAGGGGAAGGGGTTTATCGCCCGCCTGGAGGCGCAGGAAAAGGGGCGCACGGGGATAAATTCACTGAAGATCCGCTACAACAAGGTCTTCGGCTATTACATCGAGGTGACCAAGACGAACCTGACCTCGATCCCCGCCGACTACATCCGCAAGCAGACCCTGGCCAACGCCGAGCGCTACATCACCCCGGAACTGAAGGAGTACGAGGACAAGGTCCTCGGGGCGGAGGAGCGGATCAAGGAGCTGGAGTTTTCGCTCTTCCAGCTGATCCGCGAGACGGCCGCCGGCCACGGCGAGATAGTCGCCCGCACCGCCGATTGCCTGGCGACGCTGGACGTGCTCGTCTCCCTGGCCGAACTGGCCCACGAGGGAAACTATTGCCGGCCGCTCGTCGATGAGGGCGACACCCTCTTCATCAGCGAGGGGCGGCATCCGGTCATCGAGGCGATGCACCAGGGGGAACGGTTCGTTCCCAACGACACCCTGCTCGACAACCGGGAGAACCAGCTCATCATCATAACCGGTCCGAACATGGCCGGCAAATCGACCTTCATGCGTCAGGTGGCGCTCATCACCCTCATGGCGCAGATGGGGAGCTTCGTCCCGGCATCGGAGGCGCGCATAAGCCTTGTGGACCGCATATTCACCCGGGTCGGCGCCTCCGACAACTTGGCCCGCGGGCAATCGACCTTCATGGTGGAGATGATGGAAAGCGCGAACATCCTGCGCCACGCCACCCCCAGGAGCCTCGTCATCCTGGACGAGATCGGCCGCGGCACGTCCACCTTCGACGGCGTTTCCATTGCCTGGGCGGTTGCGGAGTTCCTCCACGACAATGAAAAGCACGCGGCAAAGACCCTCTTCGCCACCCATTACCATGAGCTGACCGAACTGACGGTCACGCGCAAGCGGATCAAGAACTTCAACATCGCTGTGAAGGAGTGGAACGAGCAGATTATCTTCCTCCGCAAGATAGTCGCCGGCGGCGCTTCCCATTCCTACGGCATCCAGGTGGCGCGGCTGGCTGGCCTCCCCATTGAGGTCATCGATCGGGCAAAGGAGATCCTGCAGAACCTGGAGAAGGGGGAGTTTGCAGAGGAGGGGATTCCCCGCATCGCCCGCGGCAAGAAGAGCGCCGCCTCTCCCCCCGTTTCGCAGCTGTCACTGTTCGACAGCGGAGAAGACATGCTGCGCAATAGGCTTAAGGGGATGGATGTCGCCACGCTCACCCCGCTCGAAGCCCTCAACCTGCTGGATGAATTGAAAAGGATGGTCTGACGCCAATGCGACGAAAATTGCTTGTTCTAATCTGGGTTGTCCTGATTGCCGCGCTCTGCTCCCATGTTGCCTGGGGAGAGGAGCATGAAAGCGGGGGGAAAGCGGCAAAGCGGAGCCACTCCCAGAAAATGGGGAAAAGTCAGAAAAAGGGGAAAAGTCAGAAAAAGGGGCAGAAGGCCGCGACGAAGTCGAAGGGGAAGAAGCGGACGGAGAAGAAAACGGTGCATTCCGAGAGCCGCACGTCTTCAACAGCGGTGCACAAGGCCGCAACCGCGTCTGTGGAGCCTGCACCCAGGGCGATAGTGAAGGGGATGCGTTATTGGTCGAATCCCGACTACACCCGCCTCGCCATTACCCTTGACCGGGAGGCGCGATTCGAATACCACAAGCTGCCGTCAAAGCATGAACCGTCCATACCTCCCCGCCTCTACCTGGATATCAGCGGCGCCCGGATCGGGGCGGGGGTGAAAGACCTTCCCATTGGCGACGGCCAGCTGAAGTCGGCGCGCATCGCCCAGTACCGGCCGGATGTGGTGCGGGTGGTGCTCGATGTGGACAGCATCAAGGACTTCAAGGTGTTTACCTTTTCCGATCCGTTCCGGATACTGATCGATCTCAAGGGGGAGCGCAAGACAGAGATATCCGCCACGAAAGAGACCATCCGGGAAGCTCCGCCACTTGCCGAGGCAGCCAAGAGCGAACCTTTGGAAGAGAGGGGAACGCCGGCAACAAGAACGAGGCCGGGAAAGATACGAAGGATTGTCGTGGACCCGGGGCACGGCGGGCATGATCCCGGCGCGATCGGTGCCGGCGGAACCAGGGAAAAGGACGTGGTCCTGCAGATCGCCCTCAAACTGGCACACAAACTGAAAGAAGAACTAGGGGTCGATGTGGTCATGACCCGGTCCACCGATGAATTCATCGAGCTGCAGGAACGGACCGCCATAGCCAACAAGGTCGGGGCCGACCTCTTCGTTTCGATACACGCCAATGCTTCCCTCAACCGGAGCGCGAGCGGCATCGAGACCTATTACCTGAACCTGGCCAAGACCGAAAAGGCGGCCCAGCTCGCTGCCAAAGAGAACGGCACATCCCTGGAAAAGGTGAGTCTTTTGCAGGCAGTGTTGTTCGATCTCATGGCGAATTACAAGCTGAACGACTCAGCGCACCTGGCGGAAGATGTGCAGAAGGCGGTCTACGGCAAGGTGAACGGTCAATACGGGGTCAAAAACCTCGGGGTGAAACAGGGGCCGTTTTACGTGCTGGTGGGGGCCACCATGCCGAGCATCCTCGTGGAAACGGCCTTTGTGACCAACGAGCGCGAAGAATCCCGGCTCAAGGACCCCCATTACCAGGACGTTACCGCTGAAGGCATTCTGGCCGGCATCAAGGCGTACATCGACAGTCTCAAGTGAACTAACGAGGTTCCATGGAATTCGACATCGATCAGTATTTTTCGGCAATAACCAAGGGTGAGCACGCCTCGTTCGAAGAGATGCGCCCGCTTTTACTGGCGGCGAGCAAGCAGTTTCTCGAACATTACCGGCAGCAGATCAAGGAAAAACACCGTGCCGGGGCCGACGGGGACATGGTCGTCAAGGCGATCACGGCCATGTCGGATATCCTCATAAAAAAACTCTTCCACGTCATCGTCAAGGGGCTGGGCAATTACAAGCACGCCAGGGAACAGCTGACCCTCGTCGCGATCGGCGGTTACGGCCGCGGCGAACTGAACCCATATTCCGACATAGACCTCATGTTTCTCCACGGCGGCAAAGACCCGCAACGGATAGAGGACATCGCCCAGAAGCTCCTCTATTTCCTCTGGGACATGCGCCTCGATGTCGGCTATTCGGTCCGCACCTGCAACGACTGCGTGGAGATGTCGAGCTCGGATACGACCGTCAAAACCGCCCTCCTCGATGCCCGGTTCCTGGTAGGCAGCAGAACGCTTTTCAAAAACTTCGAGAAGGTGATGCTGACCCAGATTCTTGCCAAGAGGAGCGATGCGTTCATCAGGGAAAAACTTGACGAGCTTAAAAAACGGCGGGAAAAGTACGGCTCAAGCGTCTATATCCTGGAGCCGAACATCAAGGAGGGGGAAGGTTGCCTACGGGACCTCCATACCGCCATCTGGGTCGCCAAGATCAAGTACAAGATCACCGACCTCCGCGAGCTGATAATGAAGGGGGTGCTTTCCGAGGACGAACTGGCCGCCTATTACAGTTCTCTCGCCTATCTCTGGCGGATCAGGAACGAGATGCACTACTCCGCCGGACGTAAGGTGGACCAGCTGACCTTCGACATGCAGACCAATCTCGCCGGATTCTTCGGCTATGCGGACCGGGGAAAGATCCTTGCGGTCGAGGATTTCATGCGTGACTTCTATCTGCATGCCACGAGGGTGGAGCATTTTTCATCCCTGATGGTCACGAGATGCGCCAGGCGCGAAGAGGGGGCGCTGAAGATCCTCGGCTATTTTACCCGGCGGCCGGTAGGGGAGGGCTTTTACGTGCTCAAAGGGGAACTGGTGATCCCCGACGAGTCGATCATCGCCAAAGACCCGGCGAAGCTGATGAAGATATTTGAATACGCGCAGAAGCACGGTGTCTCCCTGCATATCAACGTCAAGGCGCTCATACGCAGCAGCCTCGACCTGATCAACGACAAGTTCCGCCGCAGCAAGGAGGTCAACAGCTCCTTTTTCGCCATCCTCCGCTCCGACAAGGGTGTTGCCGAAACCCTGCAGCTCATGCATCACCTGGAATTCCTCAACCGGTTCATTCCCGAGTTCGAGCGGATATACTGCAAGGTGCAGCACGACATCTACCATATCTACACCGTCGATACCCATTCGCTGTTTGCCGTTGAGGAGACGGTCAAGCTCTGGAAGGGCGAGCATCGTGAAGACCTGCCGCTATTGACCCAGCTTGCCTGCGAGGTGGACAAGCGCGAGCTGCTCCTTTTGGCCGTGCTGCTCCACGATGTGGGGAAGGGGGAAGGGGGAGGGCACGCGGACAAGGGGGCCGACCTGGCGCGCACCGTTGCCCGCCGCATGGGGCTTTCAAGGGAAGACAGCGAACGGCTGGAGTTTCTGGTCAGGAGCCATCTCCTCTTTGCCCACATTGCCCAGCGCCGCGACCTCCACGACGAGAAGATGATAATCCAGTTCGCCCGCCAGATGGGGAAGAGCGAAAACCTGAAGATGCTCTACCTGCTGACCTATGCGGACATAAAGGGGGTCGGGCCGGAGGTCTGGACGGAATGGAAGGCCCTGCTCCTTCAGGAGCTTTACGAAAAGGCTTTCCAGGTGCTCGAGCGGGGCGACTTCAAGTTCGAAGCGAGCAGCGAGCGGGTCAAGAAGGTGAAACGGCAGGTGCTGGAGATACTCGGCGACGAATACCCGGTAAACCTCGTGAAAGAAGAGCTGAAGGCCCTTACCACACGCCACCTTCTTTCCAATTCTCCCGCCGTCATCGCGGACCATGTCAAGACGCTCCTCCTGCTGGACGGCAAGAACCTGGTCATGAAGGTCGTCCACGAGGTGGACAAGGGCTATTCCAACTTCACCATCTGCACCCTCGACGTCCCCGGCCTGTTTTCCATGATAACCGGGGTCATGGCTGCCAACGGGATGAACATCCTCGGCGCGCAGATCCTCACCAGCAGAAACGGCAAG
>DAIEGL010000069.1 GCA_027356255.1 Geobacter sp.
GGAGCTTCGGCTGCACCACCCGGATCAGATAGTCGGTGATCTTGTTGGTGGGAAGCACCTTGCTGTAAAAGCCGATGTACATGGAATCGATGGCCTCGCCGATGGCCACGGTGATGACCGGCTGCTGTGTGTCCTTCGGCAGCTGGTTAAGCACGGCGTTGACCTTGGTGTTGATCTCGGTCAAAGCCTTGTTCGGATCGTAGTTGAGGCGCAGGTACGCCTGGATCGTACTCTGGCTCTGTAGGCTCGCCGAGGTGAGATAGTCGATGCCGTTCGCCTGGGCGATGGAGTTTTCGAGCGGCGTGGTGATGAAGCCCGCCACAACGGCCGGGTCTGCACCGGTATAGGTGGTGGCCACGGTGACCACCGCGTTCTGGGTCTCCGGGTACTCGCGGACCTTGAGCACCCCCATGGAGCGGAGTCCCATTACCAGTATCAGCAGGCTGACCACGGTGGCCAGAACCGGCCGGCGTATGAAGATATCGGTGAAGTGCATGGAAGCGCCTTTACTCGTCCGTAGTCCGGGGGGCGGCGTCGTTACTTGGCCGGACCCGGTTGTCGATCACCACCGGGCTGCCGTTCTTTAGCTTCAGCTGGCCGCTGGTGACGACCACCTCCCCCGCCCGCACCCCGGTGAGGATCGCCACCTGGTCGCCGCGGGTGGGGCCGACGGTGACGAAGGTCTGCCTGGCGATCAGGCGCGGCTTGCCGTCCGCCCCCCGCCCCTTTTCCTCGACGATGAAGACGGTCTCCCCGTACGGATTGAAGGCGACCGCCGTCTGGGGGAGAGTCAGGTAGCTCTTCCCGACGCCGGCACTGACCTCGACCGTGGCGTACATCCCGGGGAGGAGGTGGTGCTGCAGGTTGGCAATGGTCGCCTCAGCCTGGAAATTGCGCGTCTCCGGGTCCACCCGCGGGTTGACGGCGGTGATCCGGCCGCTGAAGGTGCGGCCGGGATAGGAATCGGTGGTGACGGCCACCGCTTCCCCTATGGCGATGCGCGCCAGTTCCTGCTGGGGGAGGTAAAAATCGGCGTACAGCGCATCGAGCGCCTGCAGGGTGGCGATCTTGTCCCCGGGATTCAGGTACTGCCCCGGATTGACGGTCGTGATGCCGAGCCTGCCGGCAAACGGGGCGAGGATGCTCTTCTTCTCCACCAGGGCCGCCTGCTGCGCCACCTGGGCCTCCTTCCCCTTGAGATCGGCGGCATCGGCGTCCAGGGTCGCCTGGCTCACTCCTTTCACGGCAAACTGCTTTATGTCGCGGATATAGACGGTTCCGGCCAGATCGGCCGCCGCCCGGAGGGAACGGAGCAGGGCTAGGTCGGCATCGGCGTTGAGCTGGACCAGGAGTTGCCCCGCCCGCGCACTCTCTCCGGACCGGAACTGTACCGACCGCACCAGCCCGGCGACCTCGCAGGTGACGTCTACGCCGCGCACGGCGCGCAGGCTCCCCACCGCCTTGAGCCGGGGCTGCCAGGGGAGATACCCGGCCGTGACGGTGCTGACCGTCACCGGCGGTGCCTGGGCGGCGGCCATGGATTTCTGCGCCATCCGCGCCCGGAAGAACTGGTAGCCGAAAATGCCGCCGAACAGGAGGGCGACCGCAGTCAGCATGAGTAACATACGCTTGGTCATCAAAGGCTTCTCCGTGAGGTTCGTAGGGGCGGACGGCGCCCGCCCTTGTAGAGATTCATCCTTACCGTCGACAGGGCGAGAGGCCCTGCGCCCCTACACATTCATGCGTCTCATTTTTCCACAAAAGCCGGATCAGGGGCGGCTCCGCCCTCCGCCGGCCGGTTCCACCAGCCGCCGCCGAGCGCCTGGAACAGTGCGGCGGTGTCGGCAAAACGCGCGGCACGGGCCTCCACCAGGGCGATCTGCGCCTGTTGGTACTGCCGCTCGGCGTTGAGGAGGGAAAGATAGGTCACCGCGCCGAACTGGAACTGCTGCCGGGTGAGCTCGAAGGTTTCGCGGGCGGACGCTTCGGCTTCCGCCTGCGCCTTGAGCGCGCGGGCATCGTCGTCCAGCGCCCGGAGCACGTCGGCCACGTTCTGCAACGACTGCAATACGATGGAGCGGTACTGGGCTGTGGCCTGGTCGTAGGCGGCTATGGCGGCGCGGCGCTTGGCAGTGAGCTCGCCGCCGTGGAAAATCGGCTGCAAAAGCCCGGCGCCCAAGCTCCAGAGGGAGGTCCCACTGCCGAACAGGTCCGTGATCCGCCCCGACTCCGACCCGAAACTGCCGCTGAGCGTGATCTGCGGATAGAGGTTTGCCGTGGCCACGCCGACCTGGGCGGATGCTGCGTGCAGCAGTTCTTCAGCGGCGCGGATGTCGGGACGCTGGCGGGCCAGTGCCGACGGGAGGCTTACCGGCAGCTCCCGCGGCAGCTCCAGCCCATCCAGATCGAAATCTGGAAGTCCCGCTGCGCCCGGCGGGCTTCCGGACAGCACGGCCAGCAGGTGCCGGTTCTGGGCGAGTTCTTTCTCCAGCGGGGGGAGGGTCGTCCGTGCCTGGGCCAGCTGGGACTCCTGGGCAAGGAGATCGGTGCGTGCGACCCCGCCGAGCTCGAACTGGCGTTTGACCACGCCGAGCTGCTCCTCCTGGAGAGCCAGGATGCTCTGCGTCGCCCTGATCCGGGCGCGCAAGGAACCCTCTTTCACCGCCGCGGTGACGATGTTGGCTGTGAGCGCCAGATAGGCCCCCTCCAGCTGGTAGCGCTGGTAATCGACCTGGGAACGGAGCGCCTCCAGTTCGCGCCGACCGCCGCCGAATACGTCGAGCGCGTACGAGACGTTCACCGAGGCGTTGAAGAGGCTGAAGATGCTGTTGGGGAGGTCCGGCTGACCGAAGGCGATGCCGGAGATCTTCTGACGCCCGGCCGAAAAATTTGCGTCAAGGCTCGGCGAATACTCCGTACCGGTCCTGGCGCGGAGGTTTTCCTTCGCCTGGCGGAGCGCCGCCCGGACCGACGCCAGGGTCGGACTCTCCGCAACGGCCCGGGCGATCAGCCGTTCCAGGGGCGCGGAACGAAAGAGCGACCACCACTGCCCCGGAATGTCCCGGCCGACGACGAAACGCTGCGCCGCACCGTCGCTCCCCGCAGCAGCGGCCGTTTCGGCCGGCAGTGCCGTCTCGGTGTAGTCGTCCGTCTGCGGTGCCTCCGGCCGCACGAAATCAGGGCCCACCGCGCAGCCGGTCAGCGCAGCGACCACGAAGACAGCCGCTGCGGCGGCGTTTCTCACGGACAACAGACGTATCATTTCTCACGCTCCACGGCATCCCGCATCGGCACAAAAAGCCCCGGCATGATTTAAAATTTATCACTGTTAAGGGAAGGTACAAGGTAGGGGAAATGGGAGGGAGACAGGGAGGGGGGGGCCCCGCCCGGATTGGAATTCCGGGAGAAGGACGGCTGCCGTAAAAAAAAAGGTTCTTCCGGCATTTTCGGGGACGGCTGCCGTGACTTCGGGAGTCAGTGACAGAGCCGAAGCGGCGAGCGGACACCCGCCAGAAGTTGAACGGAGCACCTTCTTCTGTAAGCGGATATTCAGACGATTACATCGAGAGACACCGCAAGGTCCGCAGCTTCGGCGACCGAACGAACGGACAAAGTCGCGGCAGGCGGCCTTTCCCCGGAACTTCCGGAAAACAAAAAAAAAGGCCACATCGCACAGACGTGGCCTTTCAGAACCCACCGAAAAACGGCAGGGGACTATATCCGCCGCCGCAGGTAACTCAGGAACTCCTCCTTGGTGAGGACCTTCTTCCGCACCAGGTGGTCCACCTGGCGGCTCATGGCGTTTCGCTCCCCTTCCTTCATGCTGTCCTTCAGGAGGATGAAAAAGGGGATGTTGCGCGTCTGCGGATAGAGCCGGAACCGCTCCAGCATCTCGAAGGCCCCCATGTCCTGCAACATGAGGGAGCTGAATATCAGGTAGGGATGGCTGATCGTCGCCAGGGCCACCCCCTCCTTGCCCGTATAGGCGTTGACCGCCTCGAAGCCGAGCATCCCCAGGGCCTTGGCAACAGCTTCCTCACCCTTGCGGGAGATGACCAGCGCCTGCAGGTCGTAGTCGTCGATGTCCTCCGTCAGCCCCAAAACCGCCAGCCGCTCGGCCAGGTAATCGGCGTCGATGGGGAGGGTAAAAAAGCCTGCGACCGGAAATACCTCCCCCACCTTCCCCTCCTGGCTTAGATAGAGCGGCAGTACGGGGATGTCACGGGTTTCGGGATTTTTCTTGATTTCGAGGAGGGCCCCCCACCCGTCCGTGGAGTAGGGGGAAACGTCGAGCAGAATCCCGAGCGGCTTGCATTCGGCCAGCTCGGAGAATGACGCAGTTCTCGCCCAGTAGCCGGCCTCCGCCAGGTAGCTGCAAACCAGCGCCCCCCGTTCCAGTTTGTCGCCGAGGCCCAAGAGCCAGAGTTCGCGTTCCTTGCATTCTTTCATGTATTTCCCCGCTCCGTATAATTTTCTAATAAATAACATATTTTCCGCCAACCGCAAGGAAAACTTTCTCCCCGAGGTGCTCCAGCCGTTGAAAATAACAGGTTTCTGTGCTATTCAAAGCTGTAAACGGCAGATAGTCGGCGGTCGGCAGTCAGCTGTAAACCGGAACCATCGACCGCCGACTGCCGACCATCAACCGCCTTTAACGGAGGTACAACTATGAAGAGCAAGGTCTATTTTGCCGACATGCGCGCCGGCCACAAGGAGAACCTGTTTGCCAAGATCGGGAGGCTGCTCCGGCAGTGCGGCATAAGGGAGCGCATCGGCACCGGCGACCTGGTCGCCGTCAAGGTCCACTTCGGCGAACGGGGGAACCACACCTTCGTCCGCCCCATCTTCGTCCGGAGGGTGGTGGATGAAATCCGGGAGTGCCAGGGGAACCCATTCCTCACCGATTCCTCCACCCTCTACCCCGGCGAGCGGAAGGAGGCGGTCTCGGCCCTTACGTGCGCCATCGAAAACGGCTTCGCCTATGCGGTGGTCAATGCGCCGCTCATCATGTGCGACGGGCTGAGGGGTCA
>DAIEGL010000076.1 GCA_027356255.1 Geobacter sp.
TGATGGGAGCCATGCGCGACCTCATCACCCGTACCCGGGCAGGGAGGCTGCGCAGCTCGGAGATGACCGATGCCACCATCACGGTGACCAACCTTGGCGACCTGGGGGTAAAGACGGTCTTCGGCGTCATCTACCCTCCACAGGTGGCGCTCGTCGGTTTCGGCAGGATCATGGAACGCCCCTGGGCGGAGAACGGCATGCTCGGCGTGCGCCGGGTAGTGAGTGCTTCCCTGGCCGGCGACCACCGGGCAACCGACGGACATCGCGGCTCCCAGTTTCTGGAGGCGCTGAACAAACATCTGCAGGGGCCCGAAACATTATGAGAGAAGCGGAACTGAAAGAAATCATATTCCGGGAGTTGCACAACATCGCCCCCGAGGCCGACCCGACAACCCTCCGCCCGGAGGAGAACATCCGCGAGGCCCTCGACATCGACTCCTACGATTTCCTCCAGTTCCTCATCGCCATCGATGAGGCGATCGGGGTGGAGATACCCGAGGCTGACTACGAGGATGTTTTCACGATGGGGGGGCTGCTGAACTACCTTTCCGTGCGGGTCCGCTGACGGAAGCTCATGCCGGGGAGGAAATGCGGCCTGTTTACGGGAGAAACCCATGCGCTATGCCGCCCTGGCCGATATGGTGGTGGTCGTCCATGCCCTGTTCGTCCTTTTCGTAGTTTTCGGCGGAGTGGTGGTGCTGCGCTGGCAGCAACTGGCGTGGCTCCATCTGCCGGCTGCCGTCTGGGGGGTCGTGATTGAGCTGGGCGGATGCGTCTGTCCCCTCACTTACCTGGAGAACCATTTCCGGCGCCTGGGAGGAGAATCCGGCTACAGCGGCACCTTCATCGGGCAGTACCTTGAGCCGATTCTCTATCCGCTGGGTCTAACCCGTCAGTCCCAGTGGTTGCTCGGCCTGTCGGCCTTCTTCATCAATCTCGCAATCTATATCCACTTCTGGCGGAGCCGACGCAGGGAATAGGGCGTCGGGATCAGGAGGTTCACCATGGAAGTCATGAAGCGTTTCGGCAAATTGTACCGGAAGTGGAGAATGGGAGAACCCCCCGCAGGGGTCTGCGGAGTGTGCGGTGAAGAGATGGATACCGATCCGGAGAGCGGCGAGCGTCATTGCCCGGTCTGCGAAAACCCGGAGCCCTAGGTGTCTGCCCGACCCTTCCGAGCAACAGTTTGACTTTTTAACCCCCGTCCATTACATTCCCTCCATGAACTGTTTTGTCATTATATTTTTCAGGAGCAATGCGGATGGCCGTCAACAAGTCTAAGATCGTACTGTGGATCGGGGGATTACTGCTGTTGCTGGTGCTGGGCTTTGCCGGATACACCTGGCTGACCCTCAGCTGGAGCTATTCCAAGGGTGAGCGCGCCGGCTATGTCCAGAAATTCTCCCAAAAGGGGTGGCTGTGCAAGACGTGGGAGGGCGAACTGGCGATGGTTCCCGTGCCCGGCGCCGTGCCGGAAAAGTTCTTTTTCAGCGTGCGGGACGATGCGCTCGCCGAGAAGATCAACCGCTCCATGGGGAAGAGGGTATCCCTCCAATACGAGCAGCACAAGGGGGTTCCCACCAACTGTTTCGGGGAGACGGAATACTTCATTACGGATATCAGGGTGACGGAGTAATCAAAAACGGCCGCGTTCGTACTCTTACCCAGGCGACCATGGGGATGCGGATGAAAGCGTTTTTCGGGAAGAACATCGCCTTGCGACGGGAGATAATGATCAACGACCATCTCCTGGCCAGGGGGATCAGGGACCAGGCGGTGCTCAAGGCCATGCGCGAGGTGCCTCGGGAGGCCTTCGTGGCCGCGGGGATGGAGGAGCTCGCCTACGAGGATCACCCCCTCCCGATCGGGGAAGGACAGACCATCTCCCAGCCGTACATGGTCGCCTACATGGCCGAGTCGCTGGAGCTTTCACCCGCGGACCGGGTGCTGGAGATCGGCACCGGCTCGGGCTACGCCGCTGCCGTCCTCAGCCGGATCGTCGATACCGTCCGTACGGTCGAGCGCATCGCCGTTCTGGTCGAAAACGCCCGCAAGCGCCTGGAGATGCTCGGCTATACCAACGTCCATGTCCTCGAAGGGGACGGCACCCTCGGCTGGCCTGAGCATGCGCCGTACGACGCCATCGTCGTAACGGCCGGCGCGCCGGATCTGCCGAGGCCCCTCCTCATGCAGCTTTCTGTCGGCGGGCGGCTCGTGATTCCGGTCGGCGCCACTCCATACCTGCAGATGCTGGTCCGGGTGCGCCGGGTGGGCGAAGGGGAATACCGCAGCGAGGACCTCTTCCCGGTGAGGTTCGTCCCGCTCATCGGCGCCGCCGGCTGGCGGGAAAGCCACGAAGCCGGTTGAGGATTCTTCCGAATTTCCGGGCCGGCTGCCGTGGCTTCGGGAGCGAGTGACAGAGCCGCA
>DAIEGL010000123.1 GCA_027356255.1 Geobacter sp.
CATCCAGCAGCTAAACGAGGTGGTGAGGGAACAGCAGCGGATGATCGACGGCCTGCGCGCCGAGGTCAAACTGATCAAGGAGCATCTGCAGGCCCTTTCTCCGTCTGTCAACAGGCTTCCGTCGGAAGAGGAGCCGCCGCCGCACTATTGATCAACCAGATTTCGGCTTGTTCATTCCAGAAAAAGCAGTTTCGAGCAAAGGCGCCAAGAACGCAAAGGAAACCAGGCATTGGGTGGATAAGAATCAAGGCCCAAAATCGTTCCACGCGGATAACTTCTGATAAAGTCGGATAAAAATCTGATTTAACCGGGTTGAAAGGTTTGATCCGCCTTTAGGCCCTCGGGGTCTCTATCCGAATTTAATCAGATTTGATCCGCGTGCTATGTTTTTCAGGTTTTTCCTGTTTGGTCCCGGCTTTGCCTGTTTAGGTGAATTGTCGCTTTAAATTTGAAGGAGGCGTTATGAAGAAGGTAACACTTGGCAACACCGGCTTAAGCATAAACCCGCTCATTTTCGGCACCCTGCCGCTCGGCCCGCTCCAGGCTGGCTTGACCCCGGAGGAAGGGGGGAGGCTGATCCGCCATGCCCTGGAGCAGGGGGTGAACATGCTGGACACGGCGGAGCTCTACCAGACCTATCCCCACATCCGCGCGGCGTTGAACGGCTACAAGGGGGAGGTGCTCATCGTCAGCAAGACCCATGCGCCGGACGGGGCGCAGGCGCGGGCCCACGTGGAGAGGGGGCTCAGGGAACTGGGGATGGAGCGCTTCGACATCGTCCACCTCCATGGGGCGAAGATTGCCGATCCCTTCAGGGAGCGGAAAGAGGTGCTTGAAGAGCTGCTGAAAATGAAAGAGGAGGGGAAGATCGCCCATGTGGGGCTGTCATCCCACTACGTATCAGCCATCCGCAAGGCGGCTGACCATCCGGAAATAGAGGTCGTACATCCCTTGATCAACATGACCGGCATGGGGATCATCGATGGCAGCGCCGAAGAAATGGCTGCGTCCATCCGGGCCTGCAAGGAGGCGGGCAAGGGGATATACGCCATGAAGGCCCTGGCCGGAGGCAATCTCATCCCCCAGGCGAGGCAGGCGATCCGTTATGTCCTCAACGTAGCCGGCGTGGATGGCGTGGCCATCGGCATGCTGTCCGAGGCGGAGATCGACGCCAACCTGGCGCTCTTTCATGATAATACGGCCGATGAGGAAACCTGGAAGGGGCTGGAAAGCAGGCGGCGCAGGCTCAGTATCATGGCCAATTTCTGCAAGGGGTGCGGCAAGTGTCTGGACGCCTGCGCCAGCGGCGCCCTGGCGGTAACGGACGGCAAGGCGCAGGCGGCAGAGGATGCCTGCATCCTCTGCGGCTACTGTGCGGCGTCTTGTCCTGAATTTGTCATCAGGGTTGTGTAGGGGGGAAACAAGCGTAAGCACTATCCGTCGTCTGGGTCCTTGGCGTCCTGGACTTCTGGAGGATGCTCAGCAATCGTGAAGTAGAATACCGCCCCTTTCCCCGGTGCTCCTTCCCCCCAGATATCTCCCCCATGCCGGCGAATAACGCGCTGCACGGTAGCCAGGCCAATGCCGGTTCCGAAAAATTCCTGTGCTCCCTGCAGCCGTTGGAAAGGTTTGAAAAGCTTGTCGGCATCCTTCATTTCGAAACCGATTCCGTTGTCGCGGACAAAGAACGTCTTCCGATCATGCTCGACCACCCCGAATTCTATGCGGGCAGGAGAAACCGTGCGGGTGAATTTCCATGCATTCTCCAACAGATTTTGCAGAGCAACCCGCAAAAGTTTCGCATCGCCGCTGACAACGAGGTCCGGAATTATGCTGAATTCCACCTGTCGTTGCGGATCTGACAGGCTGAGTTCCGTGGCAATCTCCTGTACGAAATTACTGAGGTTCGCCGGCTCGGAATGCATCTCGCTTCGCGCAACCTGCGACAGAACCAGCATGGCCTCGATCAACTCTTCCATGTTTTCACAGGCATTCCCAATGGCGTTCAGCAGGAAGACCCCCGTTTCATCGAATCTGGCGCGATACACTTCCTGTAAAGTCTGGGTGGCGCTGTAAATCTGGGTAAGGGGGGTCCGCAGATCATGGGAAAGTGAATAGCTGAAGGCTTCCAGTTCGCGATTAGTCGCGACCAGTGCCGAAGCGTGCAGTTGCAGCTCGTTGTGCAATCTCCTTACTTCCTCTTCGGCCAGCTTGCGTTCCGTTATATCCCGGATGACACAGACCACGCCGATGTCGTCTATGGTGGTAAGCGAGAGTTCCTGCGGGAAGGTGGTGCCATCTATCCTCCTGCCGAGTGCCTCTCCCCGCCACTTCCCCTTTTCCTCCATCAGGGGAACAACTTCATTTTCGAATCTCTGTATCTCCTTTTCGTCGTAAAGAACGCGCCATGACTTGCCGAGGAGCTCTTTGGCCGTGTCAAAGCCGTAGAGGCGGGCATGGGCCTGATTCATGTAAATGTACTCCTCGTCCTTGTTGAGAATGGCAATGCCGTCAATGGATGCTTCCATGGCCGCTGTCCGTTTCTTCAGTTTTTTCTCGGCGGATTTACGGTTCGAGATATCCCTGACCACCTCGATGCCGGCGATAATTTCCCCAGCCGCGTTACGAAGCGGTGATGCGGTTATTTCTATGTCGGAAATATCGTGGCGATACTTGACCTGTTTCTCGATTTTATGAATCAGACCGTCCCGAAATGTCAACATTACGGGGCATTCCGGGCAGACGTCATCCCTTTTGTCGTATACCTGATAGCAATACTTGCCCGCACAGTCCCCCCCGACCATTTCCATATGCACCTTGTTTTGATAAAGAACCCTGAGGCTCGTGTCGACTATGTTTATGCCATCACCGATGGCTGCAATGATTGCATCCGACCTGGCTTTTTCTTCCTTCGTCGCAAGGCTTGAGGCTTCAAGCAGCCTTCCCATCTTTTGATGCTTTTTGAAGATGAAGTAAACCGCAGCGAGAAGGGCCAACTGAACGGCAATAAACAGCAGATGTAAGGCAATGTTGCGAGGATCGGTAATCAGCTTGTGATATGTGCTCGCTCCCTGAAGGTAGGGATCGATGAGATAATCCTCCACCCAGCTTAGGATCAACAGGATGAACATCGCCAAAAAGAGGAAGGTGGCCCTTTTATGGGAATCTTTGTAATTTGGTTCCATGGCGGTTTGCCTCCTTTCCCCAGGCGTTCATGACGAGCAACACGCATGGAGGGGCCGAACTGCCGAACGAAAGATGTTTTTGAATTGTTTTAATTTTATCACGATTTCCCGAAAATAACGGTGCACCAGTCTCGGATCGGCGAGTATCTGACCCAGGTTGTGATCCTTCTAGTTGGAGCCTTGAAGCCCCGCCTTCAATAGACCCCCCAGTGCAGAGCAGCCCACCAAGACCCGACAACCACCGCGGCACCGGCAAGCGCCAGCAGGGCGCTGACTCCCCGACCGGGGCGGCCGTATCTCCCAACCAGAGATTCCGTTACCAGCCCCAGGCCAATGCCGGCAAGAAAGCCGAACAGGTGTGCCCCCAGGTCCGTCTGCTTTCCCTCGCTTCCGAGCAGGGCGAGCAATGCCAGGGCTGCCGCCACGGGCAATGGCCAGCGCCGGTGCAGATGATGCCGGTAGCGCACCAGGGTGAGCGCCGCGAGGATGCCGACGGCGCCGAACACGGTAGTGGAGGCGCCGACCGAACTGTGGGACGGCAGCTGCACCTGGGCATTGGCCCAGTTTCCGAGAACACCGGTCGCCAGGAGCAGGCTCCAGGCAAGCCCCGAGCCCAGCTCCCGGCAGAGGCAGATGACAAAGAAGCCGCCGATCGTGAGGTTACTGAACAGGTGGAACCAGTCCGCATGGAGGGTAAGCGGGGTAACCAGCCGCCACCACTCGCCGGCCAGGATCAGGTTGACCTTGGCGCTGCCGAGCTCTATCCAGTTTGGTGCCGCATGCCCGGGCACCAGGCTGGGGAGTTGGGTGATATTATGAAACGTAGCCAGAAGGATGAGGACCGACAGGGTCGCCAGGGTATTCTCGGCCAGAGGGCGCGCCTTTGGCGCCGGTGGTGGCCAGTTGCGGTTTTCCTCCTCAAAGAGACGGAGTTCCTCCTCTGCCCGGGCATGGATGTCGGCGGGGGTCAGCAGTTGCCAGTCGCCGGAACGGTTTTCGATACGGAACGGGATGTAGCGGGCAGCCAGGACCAGTGCCCAGAGATAAGCCTGCCGCTCGGACATCCGGCCCGCACCATCGGGGAACCGTATGGCCGACCATCCCTTCATATCACCCAGATCCTGTTCCTGTTCCATGGCTTATAATATAGGCATAGTGCGTCTTTTTTACCACCTCTGCGGCAACTATTTCTTTCTTCGAGTTCGGCGATGCCGAGAGTTACAGCAAGGGATTGGAGCGGTTGGGGGGAGAACTGCATAAAGACGGTGGTACGGAGAAAGACGGAAGTCCCTGATGATCAATTTGGTCCAAGGAAAATATTTAACACGATATCCCTTGACGATAAGATCAGATCAGGGCTTCTGCTCTCCTTCTTCCCCTGTCTTGCGGCAGTTCTCTTCGAGAAAGGCGATGAAGTCGATGTGCTTGTTGATGAAGGTCAGGTTGTACCTGCTCTCGTAGAGGAGGAGGGCACTGGCGGCGAAGAGGAAGAGCCCGCCCAGGAGGGCGATGGCGGTGGGTATCCAGCTGCTGTCCTGCCCGCCGAAGGCCACATTGAAGGCTATCGCCAGGCTTGAGGCGACGAAGAGCGCCGTGGCGGTATAGAGCGCAGCCAGGGCCCGCTGTATGAGGGTGGTGCGGATGCGCTGCCGCCACAGCTGAGCCCTTATGTATGCCAGCCGTTCTTCGTGGAAGTCGAAGCGTCCCGCCAGGATTCCCTCCACCTCGCTCTTCATGGAGTTGACCCGGTCGAAGAGCCGCCCCAGCCGGCCGGAGGTGGAGAAGATGAGGGTGCCGCAGGCGGAGATGAGCACCGCCGGGGTGATCATCGAGGCGAGGATGCGGGTGCTGGAGAGGGCGTCGAGGATTTCTTTTTCGTGTAATGCCATAATCGAAACCTCTTGGTTGTCAGTCCCGGTAACGCTTCAGCAGGTCCCCGTAGGCGTCGATGCGCCGGTCGCGCAGAAACGGCCAGATGCGACGCACGTCCTCGCTTCTTTTCCCATCGATCTCCACCACGAGCACCTCTTCCTTATCGTTGCTTCCCACTGACAGAAATTCCCCCTGCGGCCCGGCAACAAAGCTGTTTCCCCAGAAATTTATTCCTGCGCCCGCACCGCTCGGATCGGCCTCGAAACCGACCCGGTTGACGCTTATAAGCGGGATGCCGTTGGCCACGGCGTGGCTGCGCTGGATGGTGATCCAGGCGTCGAGCTGCCGTTTTCTTTCGGCGTCCGTGTCGTTCTGGTCCCAGCCGATGGCGGTCGGGTAGATGAGCAGTTCTGCACCGGCCAGGGCCATGAGCCGGGCCGCCTCTGGGTACCACTGGTCCCAGCAGACCAGCACGCCAAGTTTTCCGACCGAGGTCCGGATCGGCTCAAAACCCAGGTCGCCGGGGGTGAAGTAGAACTTCTCGTAGAATGCCGGATCGTCAGGGATGTGCATCTTCCGGTACTTCCCGGCAATGGAGCCGTCCTTTTCCAGCACCACCGCCGTGTTATGGTAGAGACCCGGTGCGCGCCGCTCGAACAGCGAGGTGACGATCACCACTCCCAGTTCCCGTGCCAGCGCCCCGAACTGCTCCGTGGCCGGACCGGGGATCGGCTCAGCCTGGTCGAAGCATCCGGTATCCTCGGTCTGGCAGAAATATGGTCCGCAATGGAGTTCCTGCAGGACCACCAGCTCCGCCCCTTTTGCTGCGGCCGTCCTGATCCCCGCCATGCTCTTCTCTATGGTTGCATCTCTGTCCGCTGTGCAGCTCTGCTGCATGAGGCCGACGGTCAGGTTATTCATAAGTATACCCCTGTAACTCAAATATTTTCCCTACGGTTTCAAAATCCCCTTCGGCAGCTGCATGGTTACGCAGTGCAGCGAGCCGTGCTGGAGGATCAGGGGGAGGCAGTCGATGCCGATGATCTCCCGGTCGGGAAATGC
>DAIEGL010000132.1 GCA_027356255.1 Geobacter sp.
GACTTGCCGCCAACCAGCGCGCCGACGCCGGCCCCAAGCGCCGCCCCACTCAGCGAGCCGATGGCGGTTCTCTGCCATTCGATGCTGCCGTCCGGGTTTGTCGCACAACCGGTTGCCAGCAGGGCAACCATCGCCCCGCCCGTGATCACTTTTGCCATCAATGTTGCTCTCATGCTCATTCTCCTTCGAATTTCATATTTTGCCGGTTGCCCGGCCCGCCAAATCTAGCGCATCAGTTTTTTCAGGGCCAGCTTGAGGGTGGCTTCCACCGAGGCATCCGCCCCGATGCCGATCTCGCCCAGTACCTTCTGCACCACTGCCTCCTTGTAGCCGAGGTTGACCAGGGCGGAAAGCACGTCATCATGCACATCCTGTTTTGCACCGGCCGTGGCGGTTGCCGGGGCAGCCGCTAGCGTCCCCATCTTCTTCACCTTTTCCTTCAGTTCCAGGACCAGCCTCTCCGCGGTCTTCCTGCCGATCCCGGGGATGGCGGAGAGCCTGACCAGGTCCCCACTGACCAGGGCCTGGCAGAGTTCCTCTGCGCCTATGTTGGAGAGGATGCCGTTCCCCAGTTTGGGGCCGATGCCGGATACGGAGATGAGGAGCTGGAACATCTCCTTCTCTGCCATGGTGCGGAAACCGTAGAGGTTGATCGCGTCTTCCTTGACATGGGTGTAGATGTTGAGGGCAATGGTGCTCCCCCCTTCCGGCAGGTCGTAGTAGGTGGAGAAAGGGATCTGTACCCGGTAGCCGACGCCGTTCACGTCGAGAATTATGAAATCCGGTGATTTGTGGGCGAGCTTTCCTGTCAGAAGCGCTATCATTTGCTACCTCTTGGAGTTTATCTTTTCGGCACAGCGTTGGTGAGGCGTTTGACCGTGACGGAATGGGCATGGCAGATGGCCACGGCAAGGGCGTCGGAGGCGTCTTCCTGGGCTATTTCCGGCAGGTTGAGCAGTACCTTGATCATCTGCTGCACCTGCTGCTTGGCAGCCTTGCCGTTCCCCACTACGGCCTGTTTGACCTGCAGGGCCGTGTATTCAAAGACATCCAGGCCGGCATTGACGCCGGCGACGATGGCAGCGCCCCTGGCCTGACCCAGCTTCAGGGCACTCTGGACATTGTTGGAAAAGAAGATGTTTTCCACGGCGACGGCATCGGGGCGGTAGGTTTCGATGATTTCACTCAGGCTGCCATAGATGCGTTTCAGACGGGAGGGGAAATCCTTGGCACTGTCGGTGAATATGGCGCCGTTGTCAACGTGGATGAGGCGGTTTCCTTCTTTGGTGACGAGGCCGTAGCCGGTGATGCGTGAACCTGGGTCAATGCCGAGTATTCTCATGGTTCCTTCGGATGGTGGTGAAACGTTTAGGGGCGGGTTTCAAACCCGCCCCGACGGTACCTACATCATTTTTTCCATCTCTTCTTCAGAGATGTCGAAGTTGGAATAGACGTTCTGGACATCGTCGTTGTCCTCCATCCGTTCCATCAATTTGAGCATGTTCTCGGCCTGCTTCCCTTCGAGCTTGACCATGGTCTGGGGGATCATGGTCACCTCGGCGGAGTCGGGCTTGAACCCCGCCTTTTCCAGGGCATCCCGCACATCCATGAAGCTGGCCGGGTCGGTCGTCACCTCTATCTGTTCTTCTTCATCGGAAACATCCTCGGCGCCCGCTTCGATGGCCGCTTCGAAGAGCTTGTCGAAGTCCACGGATTTGGGGAAAACGAGCAGTCCCTTCTTGTCGAACATCCAGGAAACGCACCCCGCTTCCCCCATGTTGCCGTTGCACTTGGTGAAAATGCTCCGGACATCGGAGACGGTGCGGTTGCGGTTGTCGGTCATTACTTCGACCAGTACGGCTGCGCCGCCCGGGCCGTAACCCTCGTAGGTCGTTTCCTCGTAGACGACCCCGTCCATGCCGCCCGTTCCCTTCTTGATGGCGCGCTCGATGTTGTCCTTGGGCATGTTTTCACCCTTTGCCTTGTCAATGGCCGTGCGCAGACGGGGGTTCCCGTCCGCGTCACCTCCGCCGAGCTTGGCGGCTACGGTGATTTCCTTGATGAGCTTGGTGAAAATCTTGCCGCGTTTGGCGTCGGCAGCACCCTTCTTGTGCTTTATGGTGCTCCATTTATTATGTCCTGACATATGAAATCAAATCCTTTCACGTGTAATCGGGTCAAAAAAACCCGCAAATACTAACATGGAGAAAATGTGGTTGTAAAGAGAGAAAATGTCATTAAAATAGAACGAACTCTGGTCATAACGCACCATCAATACCCGAACAAGGAGACCTCCCATATGTCTGTACCGGAAAACGTCACGGAAACCAAAAACCGACTGGAGAACGGGTGCCGCCGTGCCAGGAATACACTCGGCTTCATCCGGAGGGGGTGTCTGGCCGTATGTTTCGCAACGCTTCTTGCCGCTTTGCTCTCGGGGTGCGCCGGCATGCACGCGGGGGAGAAGGACCTCCCGCCGCTTCTGGCCCAGGATGAACTGCTGCGCCCTTATGACAAGGTGGCAGTGGTGGCGGTAAGTCGCGAGCGCTTCGGCGCTGTGTATGAACCGGATTCCGGGGATTACGACTGGGCGTACTGTGCGCTGCGCAAAGAGGCTGCAAAGATCGGCGCAGATGCCGTTATCCTTCCTGAGGTGAAGGTGGAGAGCACGTCCTGGATGTTCTTTCCGGCCAGCAATGTGACCGGACGGGGAACAGCCATTAAATTCCGTTGACCCCCCCCTTTTTCGGAACCATAATGGTGTCCTCCCCCCCGAGGGGGAGGACACCGATCGTCATCCAATTCCCGCCTTCTCGAGCGCACTATTTAAAATTGTTCCCCTTTATCTGGATTCCGCTCTCACCTCCCCTCCAAATTTTTCTGCACGCCAATACACCGTAGATAATAAAACCATCTTTTGTGACTCGTTGTAAATGTGCAAAGCATTATGAAATAAGGCTTTACGACTAGTCCGATAAAATCTCGCGCAAATATCAACAATCAATAAACCTATGTTTTACAGCGTACAAGATATGTGGTATGGTGTTAATTACATGTCAGTTGAAAAATGAAAAAGCTTATAAATTAATATGTTGCAGCTTTAGACAGAAATTAGAAAAAAATACTCTTGACTGTAATAAAACGACGTGCTAAAAATTTAAATAAATAATAGAAATAATATTTAAAACGTCCATTGAATAATGTGTAAACGGGAGCCTTATGGACCGGGAAAAAAGTTCATACGCTGTTCAAACCGTTGAAAACGCACTCGATATCCTGGAGACCCTTGCCGAGGAGACTCCGGACGGGACGCTGCCGCACCTGGCAAAAAAGCTGGGGATCAGTAGAAATAAAACATTTCGTTTATTAGCAACTTTAGAGAATCGGGGTCTGGTCGAAAAGGAAGAGTGGAGCGGAAACTACCGGCTTGGGCTTTCCACCGTGGAGCTGGCGCAACGCTTCCTGAAGAACATAAGTCTGATAAGGCATGCCCACCCCGTCATGGAAGGGCTCGTCAGGAGACATGACGAGGCGGTGTACATGACGGTTCTGCGCGGGAGCGAGGTGCTTTTTCTCGACATGGTCGATTGCGATCAACAGATAAAGGCGGCGCCCCTTGTCGGCAAGAGGTTCCCCTTCTTCACCAATGCCGCCGGCAAGGCAATAAAGGCGCTGGAGTCGAGGGACATGCTGGACAAGTTCTTCCGTCGCCGCAACAAGGAGATTCCGGACCTCGCCGG
>DAIEGL010000143.1 GCA_027356255.1 Geobacter sp.
CTCGACCGCGGAAATCCATGGCGGGGCGGAGTTGTGGGGGCTGCCCTCGGTGCAGTTGCCGGGGCGACCATAGCCGAGATTTCCGCGCAGGGCGCCAGGGAAGCGGCATACGCCGGGAGGCCGGTGGAGTACCGCACCGACGACGGTAACGGCTATTACTATGCGGAACCGCTGGCCGGAGAGCCGCGTCCCGGCTGCAGAAAGGTGCGGGAACGGATCTACGAAGACGGCCGGCTGGTGCGGGAACGGGTCAAGGTCGTCAGCGTGGAGCCGTATTACGCCAGGCATGGAGACGATGAGGACGATTGATCCCGGCCCCTGCCGGCGTAAACAGACACAAAACTGCATTGTTTTTTTAGAATAAGTAGGGGATCGTTCTGAAGAAAATACTCTTCGTATTCGGCTTCGGCCTATCGCTGTTCCTTCTCTGGTTTGCCGTGAGCAATTATCGGGCAGCGGGGCCCATTGCCGAGGAAAATCTCCGCGGCCAGGCCATGACCCTGGCCGCGGCAATTGAAAACGCCGCAGCACAGGACCCTTCATTCAAGTCCCTGACCGGGTTCCACCCAGCCGACGTGGCCTTCTTTGCCGTAATCGACCAAAGGGGGACCATCCGCTTCCATTCCAATCCCGACCTCATCGGGAGCTTTGCGGACAGTGGCGACCTTTTGCCGACTATGCGCAACAATGTGATATCCGAATCGAGGGTGGTGCTCGGCACCGGCGAAAAGGCGTACGAATTCGACACCCCGCTCAACATCCGCGGGGAGTTGTTAGCCCTGCGGCTGACGCTGCACACCTACAGGGCGGATGCGGTGGTGAGGCGGGCGCGTCTCAATTTTGCCATGCTCGTCTCGCTGCTTGTGGCGGGGTGGTTTCTGGCATTCGTCATTTACCGGTTTGCCGAACGGGAAGAGCGGCACCAGCGGGAGATGACGCATCGTGAGGGACTGGCCCGGCTCGGTGAAATGGGTGCCATGCTTGCCCACGAGATACGCAATCCCCTGGCCGGGATCAAGGGGTACGCCCAGGTCATAGAGAAGAAACCGGCCGAAGAACGCAACCGCAGGTTTGCCCAGGGAATAGTCAACGAGGTGCTGCGCCTGGAAGACCTGGTAAACGATCTCCTTGCATTCGTGAGAAACGAAACCCCATCCATGACCCGGCTCGATTGCCGCGGCCTCGTTACCCATGCCGTTTCACTGGTCAGCCAGGAGGCCCGGCAGCTACACGTTGCGGTCAGCATTGAGTGTCACGAAGATATCCCGCTGTTCGGAAACCGGGATCGCCTGGTGCAGGTCCTTCTCAATCTGTTCAAGAACGCGCTACAGGCAATGCCCGATGGCGGCGCGCTGCGCATTAAAGCATCCGTCTCCGGTCCATCGGTCATCATAACAGTTGCGGATTCGGGGACCGGCATCTCCACGGAGGATATGGCGAGGGTATTCGAGCCTTTCTACACCACCAAGGCTCGGGGAACCGGCCTGGGGCTTGCCCTCTGCAAAAAGATTATCGACGAGCACAACGGGACGATCAACCTCACGAGCCGGGTCGGGGAGGGGACATCTGTATCGATTAACCTTCCTTTGCAAAAAGGTAGTAATTCAAGCGGGAGCGGATCATGACGGGACGCATACTTCTGGTCGAAGACGACGAGACATTCAGAGGCTTTTTACAGACAATCCTGGAGGACGCCGGGCACGAGGTGCAGGAGGCTGCCGACAGCCTCAAGGGGGCGCGGCTTTTGCGGCGGGAAAGCTTCGACCTGGTGATTTCGGACCTGAAGATGCCTGGAAAGAGCGGGCTTGAGCTGTTCCGCGAAACGAGGCAGGAGCCGAATCCACCGCAGTTCATCTTTCTGACCGCCTTCGGGACGGTGGAAGAGGCCGTTTCCGCGATCAAGGAGGGGGCCGTTGATTTCCTGACCAAGCCCCTCCGCGATCCCGACACGCTTCTTTCCCTTGTGGACAAGGCGATTGCGGCTCAGGGGCGCGCAAGGGAATACCTTTCCCTCAAGGAAGCGGAGGCCGCGGGCCTGCCGCCGGAGGATCTGATCTTCGCCGGGGGGGCGATGAGGGACGTGCGGAAGATGGTCCACGAGGTTGCCGCCACCACGGCCAACGTCCTCATTTACGGTGAGAGCGGCACCGGCAAGGAGCTGGTGGCCCGGACCGTTCATCTGCTGAGCCCCCGGCGCACTGCCGCCTTCGTCCCCCTGAACTGCGCGGCGATTCCCGAAAACCTCCTGGAAAGCGAACTCTTCGGTCACGAGAAGGGGGCCTTTACCGGCGCCGTGCAGTCGCGGCAAGGCAAATTCGAACTGGCCAGGGGGGGGACGATATTTCTGGACGAGATCGGCGAGATGCCGCTTTCCCTACAGGCCAAGCTGTTGCGGGTCTTGCAGGAGCGGGTCTTCGAGCGGGTCGGCGGTACAAAGGAAATCAAGGCCGATGTGCGGGTGATCGCGGCCACGAACCGCAATCTTCGGGAAGAGGTGGCGCAGAGGAGGTTTCGCGAGGACCTCTACTACCGTCTGAACGTCTTTCCGCTCACCCTGCCGCCGCTCAGGGAGCGGAGCGATGCCGTGGCACTGTTGTCAGAATATTTCCTGCGCCGTTTTAGCCGACAGGTGGGGAAGAGACTCACCGGGATCGAAGAGCGGGCCCTTGAGGCGATGAATAGTTACGACTGGCCGGGCAATATCCGAGAATTGCAGAACATCATGGAGCGGGCGGTCATCCTGGCGCACGACATCGTAAGATACGGCGATCTCCCCGATCAGATGCAGGTAAAGTCAGCGTCAACCGGCCGCGGTGGAAAGGATATCCTGAAATCCGTCGAGCGGGAAATGATCGTCAGCGCCCTGAACAAGCACGGGGGGAACCGCCGCCTGGCCGCCGAGGAGCTGGGATTCTCCCGCCGGACCCTGCAGTACAAACTGAAGGAGTTTGGCCTGCTGGATTGAATTCATCCGGTGCAAATCCTTGCGTTATTCGTGCAGTAAATTGCACAGATTTACCGGGATAAATACGACTCCTGAAATATATATACTGTAAAAACAAATAGATACATCATGTTGTGCTTTTGGCACGAACAGTGGAATACCTTCTGGCAGAACAAAAAACTTTCCCAGGAGGAAAACACGATGAACAGATGCAGAATATTTGCAGCAGCGGCAGCAGTCCTTCTCTTTGCCGGTCAGGCATTTGCCATGTCAGGCGGCCAGTTCGGCGGGAGCCGTTCGATGGGTGCTTCGATGTCGAGGGTTAACGCGGGGAGCATGCAGCATGCACCCAGCTTCGGCACCGGCAGCAAGCAGGGGACCATGGCCGGCAGCAAGCAGGGAACTATGGCCGGCAGCAAGCAGGGGACCATGGCCGGCAGCAGGGGGACGAAGCAGGGTAACGGCACAGCCCAACCGACAGCGTAAGTTCAAAAGCACCGACGGCAAGTAAATCATCTCAGGGGTATTTTTGTGTTATGGAAAAAAGTCGCTTTTCCTTGTTTTTTGTTTCGATCGTCCTGTTGCATTGCCTTTCAGCCGGCAGCGCCTTTGCCGGTTTCGGTTTCGGCGGCGATGACGGCGGGACGAGCGGTCTGGACTTCAACAAGGGGTATGACATCAACACGGTGGTAACGGTTTCCGGCCGCGTGACATCCCTGCCGCATCCGGGCGAACAGGACCACCTCATCCTGGAGGTGAGCGCCGGCGGGGAGATCGTCAACATCAGCCTCGGTCCCAAGGGGTTCTGGGAGAAAAAGGAACTGTCGATTCATCTGAACGACGACATCTCCGCCAAGGGATCGAAGGCCCAGGGGAAGGACGGCAAGACCTACCTGATGGCCCAGAAACTCACGAACAAGACGACCGGCGCCCAGGCCCTGCTCAGGAACGACAAGGGGGTGCCTGTCTGGTCGGGGGCAAACGGCGGTTCCATGTCCAATCGTCCTTCCGGCGGGATGTGGGGGGGCGGGATGATGCGTGGCGGCGGAATGATGAGGGGCGGCGGAATGATGCGCCGCTGAGTATGCGTAGAAAAAAGTGAGGAGCGTGTGAAACATTATTCGAGTTCGAAAAAGTTTGTAACCCCGCTGGCTGTGTTGTTCGTTTTACTGGTGCCGTCATGGCTCTTTGCCGAGGAGACATCCTATTCCACCAGCCTCGGCTTTGAGTTCACCACCGGCAAGTACGGGACCGGGATAAATACCGACGCCGTCTTCCTGCCGTTTACCGTCGAGGTTTATCCGACGGAGCGGCTCGATTTCTCCCTGCAGATACCTTACATCTATCAGAGCAACAGCGCGGTGGTGGCGGGCGAATTCAGGGGGATGCACCAGTCCATGGGGACAGGTACGCAGTCGCTCGTGGGAGCCATGGGGAGCAGCATGGGTACCGGCGGGCAGGGGCCGAGGAGCACGGCGTCGGCGGCAGACGCCGACAAATCCCAGAGCGGACTCGGCGACATCACGCTCAAGGGTGGGTACGTCGTTCTTCCCGAGGGGGATTACCTCCCCGCCGTCCGTCCCAACTTCTTCGTCAAGTTCCCCACCGCCGACAAGAACAAATTCCTGGGAACCGGCGCCTTCGACGGAGGGGGTGGCGTGGAACTGTCCAAGTGGTTTGGTAACTGGCTGACCGACGGGGAGATGGGGTACGCCATCCAGGGGAAATCGTCGGTGCTGGCAGTCAAAAACTACCTCTACTACAGCGGCGGTGTCGGTTACCAACTGGGCGAAAGGTTGCGCCC
>DAIEGL010000151.1 GCA_027356255.1 Geobacter sp.
CACGAGGTGGACAAGGGCTATTCCAACTTCACCATCTGCACCCTCGACGTCCCCGGCCTGTTTTCCATGATAACCGGGGTCATGGCTGCCAACGGGATGAACATCCTCGGCGCGCAGATCCTCACCAGCAGAAACGGCAAGGCCCTGGACGTGCTTCAGGTCAACTCACCGCAGGGATTCGTGATTATCGACGAGAGCCGCTGGCAGAAGCTTGAGGAGGACATGCGCCAGGTGCTGGAAGGGAAGGTCAGGGTCGGCACCCTGGTGAAGAAACGTTACCGTCCGACCATCCTGGCGGAGAAGGCAAAACCGAAGTTCCCGACCAGGGTCGAGATCGACAACGAGGTTTCAGCGGACTATACGGTCATAGACATCTATACCCACGACAAGGTCGGGCTCCTCTACCGGATAACCAGCACCCTTACCGAGCTCGGTCTTTATATCGGCGTGTCGAAGGTCTCCACCAAGGTGGACCAGGTTGCGGACGTCTTTTATGTAAAGGACATCTTCGGCCAGAAGCTCCTCAGCGGGGAAAAGCTTGACGAAATAAGGAGCCACCTGCTGAAGGCCATCGACGAAGAAATATGAGTCTGTTGATGGCAGGCGGCCGCCGACTGCGGAGCTTGGAATGAACGAGTATCTCGACCTGTTTCTTAACTATCTCCTGGTGGAAAAGGGGCTGACCAAAAACACGATCGAGGCCTACAGCCGGGACCTGGCTGCGTATCTGGATTTCCTGGCTGAGCGAGGGCGGGTGGACCCGGTAAAGGTCACCGCGCTGGATGTGGCCGAACATGTGACGCGGCTCAAGGACGCCGGGCTTGCACCGCGAAGCCGCGCCAGGGCGCTTTCCGCCATCAGGATGTTTCATCGATTCCTCCAGATCGAAAACTACGCGGACAAAAACCCCACTGCCATCATAGAAGCGCCGAAAACGGTCAACCGTCTCCCCGAGGTGCTCTCCGGGCGCGAGGTGGAAAGGCTCTTGGCGACCGCAAACGGCGACGGGGTCCAGGAGGTGCGCGACCGCGCCATGCTGGAGCTACTCTATGCCACGGGGGTACGGGTTTCGGAGCTGGTGGCGCTCAAATTGCGGGATGTGAACGTTGCCGCCGGTTATCTGCTGACCATGGGGAAAGGGGAAAAGGAGCGGCTCGTCCCCATCGGGGAATCGGCGAGAAAGGCCGTGAGCGAATATCTTGCCGTCACGCGCACGATCCTTGACCGGAAAGGTGACAGCGAGTATCTGTTCCTGAGCAGGCTGGGGGGGAAGATGAGCCGGCAGGCGTTCTGGAACATCATCAAGAAACGCTCTTTAGCTGCCGGCATCAAGAAGAACATTTCACCCCATACCCTCAGGCACTCCTTCGCCACCCATCTTTTGGAAAACGGGGCGGACCTTCGGAGCGTGCAGATCATGCTCGGCCACGCCGACCTGTCATCCACCCAGATATACACCCATGTGACCCGAGAGCGGCTGAAGAGACTTCACGAACAGTTTCATCCCCGGGGATGACTGTTTAACGCTTGATTCAGACCGTTGATTCGGGCTATATTTTACCCATTATTGTGTGAAAGGATTGTTGCATGAAGTACATTGTTTTGCTCGGTGACGGCATGTCCGATGAAAAGATAGCGGAGCTCGGAGGGAAGACCCCCCTCCAGGCGGCCAAGACCCCCAATATGGATTTTATGGCAAAGCGGGGAAAAATCGGGCTCGCCAGGACCGTCCCCGTCGGTCTCCCCCCCGGGAGCGACGTGGCCAACCTCTCCGTGTTCGGCTATGATCCGGAAAGCTGCTACACCGGCCGTTCACCGCTCGAAGCCGCAAGCATGGGGGTGGAGCTTGGGGCGAACGACGTGGCTTTCCGCGTGAATCTCGTCAACCTGCATCCCCATGGCGGCAGGCTTTACATGCAGGATTATTCGGCCGGCCACATCTCGACCCAGGACGGGCGGGAACTGATCGAGGAGCTGCAAAAACATCTGAACGACGACGAGTTCCAGTTTTATCCCGGCGTCGGATACCGCCATCTCCTGGTCTGGCGCAACGGTAAGGACAAGATCACCGCCACGCCTCCCCACGACATCACCGGCAAAAACATCATCGATTTTCTCCCGACAGGGGATGGCGCCGATCGCCTCATGAACCTGATGAATTCTTCGCAGCTGATTTTCTTCAATCATCCCCAATACAAACGGCGCCTGGCCAACGACGAGGTGCCGGCGAATTCCATCTGGCTCTGGGGACAGGGCAAGTCACCGCGCATCCCCTCTTATGCCGACAAGTTCTCCCTGAGCGGTGCGGTCATATCTGCCGTGGACCTTATCCGGGGGATCGGCGTCTATGCCGGACTCGATATCATCAGCGTGCCCGGTGCCACCGGCTATATCGACACCAACTATCGGGGGAAGGCCGAGGCCGCACTCAAGGCTCTCGAAGAAAAGGATTTCGTCTATCTGCATGTGGAGGCGCCCGACGAGGCTTCCCATTCGGGCAAGTTGCAGGACAAGATCAGGGCGATCGAGGATTTCGATGCGCTGGTGGTCGGCCCCGTCCTGGAAGGGATCAGGAAATTCGGCGCATACCGCATACTCTGCACGCCGGACCATCCGACGCCGGTCAAGCTGATGACCCACACGTCTGAGCCGGTTCCGTTCATCATCTACAGCGGCGAAGAGAAAGCGGACGACAAGGTGGCGGGCTACGACGAAGATTCTGCCGCTGCCGGCCTGTTCGTGGAGGAAGGGTTCCGGCTGATGGAGATGATGCTGAAATGACCGTTTGTCAGGCCGACTTTCCGCGAAAGTCGGCCTGACGTTTAATCATAGGTTTTCCGCAGGAGGTGGAAGAAGAGGGCGGCAAGGAACGCGCCGCTCACGGCGCCTGCGCCGATGATCTTTCTTTTTTGCCGCTCAGCGTTTATGCGGCCGAAATCCTGCTGTATCTTATCGAGTTCCGCATCGATCTGCGCCGACTCTCCCGTTACCTTCGCCGTATCTACTTCATGGAAAAGCCTGTGATACCTGTTGCGGGTGGAAAACAGTGCTTTTTCCCTCGCTTCGGTATCGACCCCCTCACCCTTGTAGACCTTTAATCGCTCGTCGATCGTTTCGATCCGTTTTTCAGTCTGCACCATGGCATTCTTTAGTTCCGCTGCCGGGGCGTACGCATGGCAGCGGGCACAGTTCTTTTCGTTGATGATCGACAGGGTCGCTCTCTTCACGTCATGGCTGCCGTGACAAGTGACGCAGGTGGGCCCCCCACGGCCCAGCGCCCTGCCGTGCGCGCTTTGCAGGTATTCGTCCCTGATCCCCACGTGACAGCGGCCGCAGAATGACGGGATGGCCGTTTCTCCGGGTACACCCAAAAAGCCGCGGCTCGGGTCCATGGCGTTGACCGGATCGTTGGGGTCACCGCCGTGACAGTTTTGACAGCCGATGCCGTTTTCCGCATGCACGCTTCCCTGCCAGGGCTTTACCACCGCCCCGCCCCGGCCGGTCTGACTCTCGTGGCATTGAAGGCAGACCGGCCGGTTTTGTGCGGCCACGGAAACGGCTTGGAAAAGGAGCGTCAGTAAGAGGGGCAGACATCGGCAGGTCAATTGTCTTATGTTCATGAGTAATGTCCCCAGATCATCAGTGCGAGATACAGCAGGATTCCCCCGACTGCGCAGACCATGAACAGCGGGCGTTTAAGGGGGTGTTTCTCCGCCCCTCGGTCGATGAACGGTAAAAGTGCGAGGAAGGCGGTGACCGCACCCTGCACGGCAAGACCGAGAAATTCGCTGGGGAAGATCTTCAGGGTCTGGTAGTTGGCGAGGAAGTACCATTCCGGCTTGATGTGGTCGGGGGTCTGGAATGGGTTGGCAGGTACGAAGGCGTCGGCAGGGAAGAATACGTGAGGGGCGAAAAAGATTACCCCGAGGAAAAAGGCGAAATACACGGCAATGGAGGTCATGTCCTGGAGGACGTAGTTCGGGAAGAAGGGGATGCCTCCGGGATGGCTTTCGTAGCGGTAGCCCTCACCCTGCCAGCGATTTTTTGAATCGTCCAGGCCGAAGGGGGGTGTGGAGACGCCGGTTCGCTGGAGGAAAAAGAGGTGAGCGCCGATCACTGCTGCAATGGTCGATGGGATGAGGACCACGTGCAGGGCGAAAAAACGCCCGAGGGTAGCGGGCCCCACCAGTTTGCCGCCGCGCAGGAACTCGACGAGGAATCCTCCGACGTACGGGATTGCGCCGACGCTGTTGGTGGCGACAGTGGTGGCCCAGAAGGAGAGCTGGCTCCATGGAAGGAGATAGCCGGTCAGGGAGAGCGCCAGGACGAGCAGGAAGAGGGTGAAACCCGATAGCCAGTTCAGCTCCCGCGGGCTTTTATAGCTCCCCATGAAAAGGACCGACAGCATGTGGCAGAAAAGTATCAGTACCATCATATTCGAACCGACCGCGTGGCAGAGGCGGATGAGCCAGCCGAACGGTACATTGTTCATGATGAAGGTGATGCTGTGGAAGGCCTTGTCCGCGTCCGGCACGTAGTAGACCAGAAGCAGAATCCCAGTTGCAACCTGGATGGTGAAGATCACCAGGAGGATGCTTCCCATGGAGTACCAGACGTTGATGTTACGAGGCAGGAGGTAGCCGGTCAACTCCTTTTCCACCAGCTCACCGGCGCCGATGCGCACGTCGATCCAGCGGTAGATTCTCTTTAGAAACGACATCGGACCTCCGGATCTAACCTACGATTATTTTGCCGTTTGCGACGACAAAGGAAAGCTTTTCCAGCGGCTTGGGGGGCGGACCGGAAATTACCGTCCCATCGGCTGTGTAAAGACCGCCATGGCAGGGGCAGAGGAACTGTTCATTTGCCTTTTGCCACTGGACGACGCATCCCAAGTGGGTACAGACCGCTGATAGCGCCACCAGGTCGCCGTTTTTCTTTCTGATGAGCACAGCCGCCTTTCCCTGGTATTCGAAGTATTTAGCATTGCCTGCCGTCAGTTCCGCCTCGGGTATTTCCACTTTCTGCCCGTTGTCCGCTTTCTGTCGCGGCGCCAGATATCTGAAAACCGGGTAGGCAGCGGCGCCCGCGCCTGCCGCCAGTAAAGCGCCGAGGCATGCGCCGAGAAATGCGCGTCTCTCTTTTGCCAATTTGAAATCCCCCTGTCCGTCTCCCGTTGTTGCGGAGGTTTGACTCATCGTATGGTGACGTAGATCATAAATGAGATACCATGGTAATCCGTGAAGTCAAGTAACAGCGGTCTTTAACGGCTTTTTTGCTTGATTTAAAAAGGCGATTAAACTAAGCTGTTTTGCGTCAAATTCAATACATTACAACTGCGAAGGAGGAAACGAATGTTCAGCGAGCCGGGGAAATCCAAATTTCAAATCGATCTGCGCCGTCATCTGCGCAGTCAAAATATTTGCGACAATCTCGTCCACTTGATCTGCGAAATCGCCGAAGCGAGTAAATATGTCATCAACGCCGTAAGGACCGGCGATCTCGGGGTGGCGGGTACTTCCAACCTTTACGGTGAAGAGCAGCTGGCCCTCGATGTGCTGTCCGACCGCATCATGAGAAAGCGGCTCATTCATTCGGGCGTTGTCTGCAATATCGCTTCCGAGGAAATGGACAACATATACCAGGTGACGACGGACTCCGACGGCCTGTATTCCGTTGCCTACGATCCCCTTGACGGTTCTTCCCTTGTCGATGTCAACCTGGCTGTCGGCACGATCGTGTCCATCTATTCCGGTTGCGATCTTCTCCAGGAGGGGCGCAAGCAGGTGGCGGCCATGTACATCCTTTACGGGCCGAGGGTTTCGATGGTCTACTCGGTGGGGGACGGTGTCCACGAGTTTACCATGAACCAGTTGATGGAGTTCACCCTGACTCGAGAGAACATCAGGATGCAACCCGACGGGAACATCTATTCTCCCGGCGGTCTGCGGAACAAATACAACGAAGGGGACGAAAAGTTCATCCGCTATCTGGAAGCAAAGGGTTGCAAGCTGCGTTACTCCGGCGGGTTTGTCCCCGACATCAACCAGGTGCTGATGAAAGGGAAGGGACTTTTCATGTATCCGGCCCTGAACGGGTCGCCGAACGGCAAGCTGCGCCTACTGTTCGAGCTCAATCCCATGGCGTTTCTCATTGAGCATGCCGGCGGCGCAGCCACCAACGGCAGGATACCGATACTCGACATAAAGCCCGAGGGGCTCGATCAGAGGTCCCCGATATATATCGGTTGCGTTGAAGATGTCAACAGGGCTATGGAGTACGTCAGCAAAAGCTGAGTTTTACAGGGACCGCTTGCGGTTCCGGTTTCACACCGCAATACGAGGTAATCTCTATGGAAAAAGAACAGACCCACCCGAGACTCTGTAGCGAGATACAGCTGTTTGACCTGTGCGACAGGGACGTATGCGCGCACAAGGACGGCCGCTACTGTACCAAGGGCGATATCCTGGCGAAATTTGAGGCGATAAGGGAAGAGGACGAGCGTTCGCCCGAACAGTATATGGCCGATGAACTGGACGATGCCGAGGGGGCGGGCGACATGGGATACGATGAGTCGTTTGCCGTGGATGAATACGGCGAAGAAGAGTCGGACGACGAAGACATGTGACGGACACGTCCGGCTGCTGAAATTTCGTTGTTAAGGAAGGCCGCTTTGCGAGAAGCGGCCTTTTTTTGTCTGATAATCCCTTAATCTACTAAAGTACATGGTTTCCAAACCGATATGTTAAGCATACAGACAACTGCGAGAGGGAAGACCATGAACAATAAGCTGCTTATTCTGGATGACGACATCGACATTCTCCAGATGTTGAAGACCGTATTCAGCAGTGAAGATATGGACATCATCCTGGAGAGCGAAAGCGAGTCTGCGCTCGTCCGCATTGCGTCAGAGCGTCCCAATGTGGCCATCATCGATATCAGCCTCCCCAGGAAATCCGGCCTGCAGGTCTTGCAGGAAGCGAAGAAGATCGATCCGGGGATGTCGGTGATAATGACCACGGGCAACAAGACCACCCAGAACGCCATCGAGGCCATGAAGTACGGCGCCTACGACTATGTGACGAAGCCGTTCGATATAAACAAGCTGAAATCTGCGGTCCAGAAGGCGCTGGAGTGTAATCTCCTCAACCGCAAGGTGAGGTATACCAAAGACACCAAGCAGCTGCCCGAAGATGAGCATGCCGACGACATCATGATCGGCTCTTCTCCCGAGATGATCGAGATATGGAAGATGGTGGGGAAGGTGGCCGATTCCGACGCAACCATCCTGATTCAGGGGGAAAGCGGCACAGGGAAGGAACTCCTGGCAAGGGCCATCTACAACAACTCCCGTCGGAAAAACCGGCCTTTCTTGGCCGTCAACTGTGCGGCTTTACCGGAAGCGTTGCTGGAATCCGAACTGTTCGGCCATGAGAAAGGGGCATTTACCGATGCCCATGCGCGCAGAATCGGCAAATTCGAGCAGTGCAACGGCGGCACCATCTTTCTCGACGAGATCGGCGAGATGAGTCTGGCCAATCAGGGTAAGCTGCTGCGGGTGCTGGAAAACCAGGAATTCGAGCGGGTGGGGGGGAACGAGACCATACGCGTCGATGTGCGCATCATCGCTGCCACCAACAGGAGTCTGGTGAACCTGGTCAAGGAGAAGGTCTTCAGGATGGATCTCTTTTACCGGTTGCGCGTCGTCAATTTTTTCCTCCCCCCTCTCAGGGAAAGGGTGGAGGACATTCCCCTGCTGATAGACCTGTTCGTAAAGAAATTTTCCCGCAAGTACAGGAAATCCATCAAGCGTGTAGCGAAGGAAACCCAGGATCTGCTGGTCTCGCATCCGTGGGAAGGGAACATACGGGAGTTGAAAAACGTCATCAATTCGGCGACCGTTTTTTGCAAGAGCGATGTCCTGATGCCGGAGGATCTGGAATCGTTCCTGAAGGCCAGGGCGGGATTCAAGGAAATCGACCTCGAAAGCGCCGGTGAAGATTATTACGAGGTATTCTGGAACATGCTCGAACCCGTTTTCGACGGCATCTGCGTCAAGAACAAAGGCACCATCTACGAAAGCGTCAACATGGGACTGGAAAAGGCCCTCATCCATATGGCCATGGAAAAATCCCACAATAACCAGGTGTTTGCCGCAAAGCTGCTGGGAATCAGTAGAAACACGCTGCGGGACCGGCTGGAGCGTTACAAGATCGGCAGTGCCGACTGAACGGCCCCTGCCGGCTAAAGGAAATATTTCCCCGCGGCCTCCTCCCACCCATTCTTCTGCACCTTCAGAAATACATCCACCAGGGTCGGGTCGAACTGGTAACCACCGCACCTGACAACCTCATCCACTACGGCCTTGAAAGGGAGCGCCTTGCGATACGGCCTGTCCGACGTCATGGCATCCAGGGTGTCCACCAGGGCAAAAATGCGTGCACTGATGGGAATATCATCGCCCTGCAGCTTGTTCGGATAGCCGTTGCCGTCATAGCGCTCATGGTGGGCGAGCACCAGTTCCGCCGCCCCTTTGAAATATTTTATCCCCGTGAGAATCTCGTATCCGACCTGGGGGTGCTGTTTCATGATGAGCCATTCGTCCTTATCGAGAATTCCCGGCTTCAGAAGGATGTTGTCCGAAATGCCGATCTTGCCGATGTCGTGCAGGAGAGCCCCCTTGGCCATGGCGGCCCGGTCGGTTTCGTCGATCCCTACTTCCCTGGCAAGCAGCAGCGTGTACGCCATGACCCGTTCGGAGTGGGAGCCTACCTCTTTTTCCCTCGCATCCAGCGCCCTTATGAGCGCTGTCAACGTATGCTCATAGGCAAGATTTATTTCTCCCATCGCGGTGCGGATCACTTCCGTCTGTTCCCGCACCTTCAATTCCAGGTTAGCCTGGTATTCCCTGTTGTCCCTTATCAACCGCTGCTTTTCCGTGGCGTTGCGGGCAATCAGCAGCACCCTGTCCAGGTTGAACGGCTTGGTGATATAATCTTCCGCGCCAAGATGTATGCACGACAGTGCCGTATCCATATCGTTCATTGCCGTAATCATTAAAACGATCATTTCCGGTTTGAGCATCTTGGATTCTTTCAGCAACTCGACGCCGGAACGGCCGGGCATCATGATGTCGAGGAAGGCGATGTCTATCGGCTCCGTTTTCATGATGGCAAAGCCTTCTTCCGCATTGCTTGCCTGATGGCAGATGTAACCCTCCTTGCCCAGGGTGGCGCACATAAGTTCTCTGATCATCTCCTCATCGTCTGCTATCAGTATATGTTCTTTCATGCATCTTCTCCTTGCTCCTTAACGGCCTCGGCCGGGACAGCTTCGTTGCCCAGCGCATGTCCGACCTTCTTTACCAATGAACCGTTGACGAAAGGTTTTGCCAGAAAGGGGACACCCTTTTCGAGGATCTTCTCAAAATTAACCTTGTCGTCCGTGTGGCCTGACATGAAGATCAGCTTCAGATCTGGCTTCTTCTGCGTCAACGTTTCGGCCAGCTTCGGCCCGCTCATGAAGGGCATGACAACGTCGGTCAGCACCAGGTCGATTGTCGCCTGATGTTGGTCGAAGATCTCCAGTGCCTCCAGCGGGTCGGTCGTTTCGAGGACGTTGTATCCCTTTTTTTTCAACGTGTGGACCACGAGATTTAGGACGCCCGGTTCGTCCTCGACTACGAGAATGGTCTGAGATCCTTGCGGAGCCTCTTCAGCGGTGGAAGCTCTCGTGACCTGATCCATCTGCTGATGGACGCGGGGGAGAAAAATCCTGAACGTAGTCCCCTGATCCGGTTCACTGGTTATATCGATATATCCTCCGCTTTGCTTGACTATGCCGTAGACCGTTGCTAGCCCCAGTCCCGTTCCCCGTCCCAGTTCTTTAGTGGTGAAGAACGGTTCGAACAGGCGTCTTTTGATGTCCTCCGTCATTCCCATGCCGTCGTCGGAGACCGACAGCATGATATAGCTCCCGGGAACGGAGCCTGGATGGGTTGCCGCAAATTCATCGTCCAGCTCGGTGTTGGCAGTTTCTATGACGATCCTTGCCCCCTCTTCCGAGGCGTCGCGGGCGTTCACCACCAGATTCATGATAATCTGTTCGACCTGCCCCGGATCGATCTTGATCAACCCTACATCCTCGTCCAGGTCGGTGACGAGCATGATATGCTCGCCGATCAGGCGGCAGAGCATCTTCTCGATGTTTTTGACCTGTTTGTTGATGTCCAGTACCTTGGGGGCCAATATCTGCTTGCGGCTGAAGCTTAAGAGTTGCCGCGTCAGGTCCGCCGCCCGTTCACCGGCACGCAGGATCTGCTCAGCCTCTTTGTGTTGCGGGGAATCCTTGTCCAACGACCGGAGCAGAAGGGTGCTGTATCCGTTGATTATGGTGAGCAGGTTGTTGAAATCATGGGCAATGCCGCCTGCCAGTTGACCGATCGCCTCCATCTTCTGCGCCTGCCGCAACTGCTCGATCGATTTCTTCCGCTCGGTAATGTCCTCCTTGACCCCGACATAGTGGGTTACCTGTCCTGCCGCGTTTTTTATGGCGGAGATCGACGCACTCTCCCAGAACAGCTCGCCATTCTTCTTTTTGTTGTGATATTCGCCGTGCCACTCCTTGCCGGCGGTGATCGTTTCCCACATCTTCCTGTAATCATCCGGATTCATGGTGCCGGACTGCAAAATCCTGGGGTTCTTGCCGAGCACCTCCTGTTCGTCATAGCCGGTTACGGCTGTGAACTTGGGGTTGACGTATTCGATATTACCCATCGTGTCCGTAATCACGACTGAAACCGGACTCTGCTCCACAGCCCGCCAGAGTTTGCGGAGTTCTTCCTCTGCGCGCTTGCGTTCGGTGATGTCGAGTAATGTGCCGATGACGGCCGGTTTCCCGTTCAGCTCGGTCTTGGCCCCGTGCGCCTCAAGCTCGATGGATTTTGCATACTTGCGCACCCCTTGAAAACAGAAGTGCAGGCTTTGGGCGCTTTCCTCCAGAAGATTTGCATAACCTTCGGTGACCTTGTCGCGGTCGCTTTCGGCAACAAGGTCGAAAATGGTTTTGGAGTCTATGAGCTCGTTTTGCTGGTATCCGAAAATCCGTGCAAATTTCGGATTCACGTAGGAGAAGATCCCGTCTTGCATCAGATAGATGCCCACGAGTGACTGTTCGACAAGGCTCTGGAACCGGGCTTCTGTTGCGTGAAGCGCCTCTTCGGCCTTTCTGCGCTCCTTACGGACGAATGCTTCCTTGAGCTCCCGTTTGATCGCCGGGATGAGTCTGGTGAGATTGTCTTTTATGAGGTAGTCGCGGGCGCCCGCGCGCATCGCTTCAACGGCCACTACCTCGCCCATCTGTCCGGAGACCATGATGAACGGCAAATCGATGTTCAGCTGTTGCAGGAGTTTCAGTGCGGACAGACCGCTGAATTGCGGCATGACAAAGTCCGATATGACAACGTCCCAGTTTTCGGAATGGAGGGCTGCCGTCAATTCAGCCGCTGTTTCTACCCGGTCGATTATCGGGTCGAATTCTCGTTGAAGTTCCCTGACGATCAATCTGGCATCGTCCGGCGAGTCGTCAATAATCAGTACCCGAAGAGGAGGCTTCATTAATGGTTGTCGTCCTTGAAGAAGTTGTGACGGTCTGTTTCAAGACCGTCAACATCCTTATCGGATTTCGGGGAAATATGTTTAGCAAGATATTTGAATGTGATGCAGAACATTGAACTGTCCGGACTCATTTAATATTTATACCAATGGAGCCGATGAGGAGGTTTATGCGGTGAATTTGAAACCGACACATGCGTAACTATGTTGATTAACGACAAAATCTGACACGGGGCCGGGTATGCTGATAAACGACGAGATCCAGAGACAGCTGTTGCAGCTGTTCGCCAAATCGTCCAATTTGCCCAAAATCGAGGCGGAACAGCAGTCGGCCTCCCAGCTGCAGTTGAACCCAGGTCAGCAGGTGCAGGCGGAAGTTGTCGCCAGGCTCCCCAACCATCTGTTCCTGGCCCGCATAGCCGGTGAGCTGTTCAAGCTGGAGATTCCCCTGAATGTTCAACCGGGCGAAACCATGCAGTTGATTATGGTCACTGCAGAGCCCCGTATTACCTTCGAACTGACGAAAGGGGACAATGCCAACGGCTCGGTAAACATAAGCAGCATGGGGAGATGGCTCAGCTCCCTTGCCGGTGAGGCAGTGGCGGAACGAGACGTCTCTCGGCTGCTCCCCATGCCGAAGGTCCTCGATGGGCCGCCGGTAGACATGGAACGGTTTGCAGCCGGGCTGCGCGACGCATTGACCCTGAACGGGCTTTTCTACGAGTCGCACCTTGCCGAATGGGTGGCCGGTGAGCGGCAGCTCAAGGATATACTCCGCGAACCGCAGGGGAAGCTTTCTCCACGGCTTTCCGCCGATTCGCCAGAAGCGGGGCAGACGCGGGGAGGAGATGACGGGCCAGCCGTTGACCCGCAGGCACTTCCCCTGATGAGGGAGCAGTTGGCGGCCCTTCACTCAGGCCAACTCTCCTGGACCGGACAGGTTTGGCCTGAACAGAAAATGGAGATCGCCGTTTATGAAAGGGACGCCGGCGGCTCCCACGGCGAACCGCGGGAGATGGGCTGGGAAACGTCCCTAAGGCTGCAACTCCCCAGGCTCGGGGCAATCACGGCCAACCTCCGTTTGTCGGCTGAAGGCGTGAACGTCGTCGTGGAAACAGATAGCGCGGAAACATCGACCCTGCTTAGAGGGGACGGCGAGGGGTTACTGCGGTCCCTGGACGGGGCAGGCATGAAGCTGGCCCAATTGGTGGTAAGGGATGGCGAAACGCCCTGACGACATAAAAAAGGCCGTGGCGATGGCGTATGTGCCAGGCGACTATGCGCCGCGGGTGGTAGCCAAGGGGGTCGGCGTGACGGCAGACGCGATAATTGCGCTTGCCGGGGAAAACGGCGTCTATGTGCACCAATCGCCGGAGCTGGTAAATTTGTTGCTAAAGGTTGACCAGGACCGTTACATCCCCCCAGAGCTCTATCGGGCCGTGGCGGAACTTCTGGCCTGGCTTTACCGGCTGGAGCAGGGAGCAGAACCGCCGGACGGTTCATGGAGTTCGTAGAGTTTATTGAGTTTATTGAGTTCACAGGTTTACTACCAGAAGCGCCATTGCCCGGTGCAGAGCACATATATCCCCAGTGCCAGGTTGGTGACCGCATGGGCCAGGATGCACTGGGCGATGCTCCTGGTGCAGTAGAGAAGCAAGTTGTATGCGGCCCCGGCCATGATGCCCGCCAGCAGAAGGTGGTGTTCAAACCCGAATAGAACAGTGGTGATCAGGAACGAAGACCAGCTGAATCGACCTATGGGGATTTGGGAATACGTCGGGTTGATGATGTAGCGGATGAGAAAAGAGCGCCAGAACAACTCCTCCATGACGGGGACGACGATAACCGCACCGCTCATCCGAACGATCGTCATGGCCGTCCTCATCCGGTAGTCTTGCAGGATCTCCGGATTGAACCCCTGTTGCGAATGGGTCGTGTAATACCAATCCATGTTGATCCAGAGAATGAATACCGCTATGCCCAAAACGATGCCGGCAAGCGACTGGTTGAACTTCAGAAGGTCACGCAGGCGGATTTCCGTGTAGCCTGACCTGAGTGTGACCAGCAGCAAGCCGACGGTCAGGGCCTTGATCGGGTATAGATACATAGCTGCCGACCTTAAACCAGGGCCCCCGCCGTTGGCTGCCCAATAACCAAGCAACTGCTCCAATCCCACGAATGCCATGAACAGGGCATACGGAGCTATTCTC
>DAIEGL010000153.1 GCA_027356255.1 Geobacter sp.
GCCCGAACCGGGCAAGACCCGCATAACCATCCGCCTCGACAACGAAATTATCGACTGGTTCAGGGCAAAGGTCGACAAGCAAGGGGGCGGCAATTACCAGACCATGATCAACCAGGTACTGAAGGAATATATTCACCAGGACAAGTCACTGGCGGATATCCTGCGGCAAGTGATCCGCGAGGAGTTGAAGCCCGCGGCCTGATGATAAAGATCCCGCCGGAATCGAGGAGGATAAACTATACCATGCCCAACCCCACCTGTGACTTCTACTGCGAAAAAATCCTCAAAGGCCTCCTCGACGTCCCGATCTACTTCGAGAACGAGCGGGTGTTTGCCTTCCACCACACCAACCCGTTGTGGGAAAACCACGTCGTCCTTTTGCCGAAAAAGCACATAGAATCGCTGCTGACGCTGGAAGAGGGGGACAACGACCTGCTCTTGGAACTGATGCGGTCGGCGAAGATGATCGCCGGGGACTTCATGGCCCGCTTCGGGGCTGCCCGCGTCTACACAAACCTGGGGGATTACCAGTCCTCCAAGCACCTCCATTGGCACATCGGCAACGGAAAACAGCTGCGCCCTTACTGATGCCGACCGCTGCGACACGGGTACGATATGATCAGAATCATTTCGGTTCGACGATCCAGAAAAGAGGAAATCGCTCTTTATGAAAGCTAGAGATTTTGACAAGAAATTTGATGAGGGCGACGATATTACAGCCTGCCTCGATGTGACAAAGATATGGATCGATGCGGATGCCTGCCCGCGGGTCATTAAGGAGATCGTCTTCAGGGCTTCCGAGAGGCTTAAGATCCCCGTCTGCCTGGTGGCGAACAAATGTCTGACCAAGCACGAGACCCGTCTGGTCCGGTGCATCCTGGTAGGGGAGGGGTTCGACGTTGCCGACGACTACATCGCCGATCACGCCGCTGCCGAAGACCTGGTAATCACTGCGGACATACCGCTTGCCGCCAGGATCGTCGCAAAAGGGGGTGTGGCGCTGGATCCCAGGGGAGAGCTTTATACGGAAGACAATGTGGGAGAGCGGCTCTCCATGCGCGACCTGATGACGGAACTCCGGGCGGGAGGGCTCGTGCAGGGCGGCCCATCCCAGTTCAGCCTGACCGACCGGCAACGGTTCGCCTCGTCCCTGGATCGCCTGCTTACCCGGATGGTTCGAGCCTAAACACACACAGGCACCTCAGCGCTTTCGGCCGACCACCAGCATCGCCAGCGGGATCGTGGTCGCCACGCCCACCAGGAACAGCGCCCAACCGGCTGCCTTGCGCTGCTCCTTGCTGAGCCGGTCCGAGAGCAGGAGCGCCAGACCGCCACCAAGGGCCACGCGTGTGCTCGCTACAAGTGCCACTTCCGGGATGGATAACCTGGTCTCCTTCATAACGCCTCCTTTGTGCGCATCTTTCGGGAATCGCTTCTCTTACCAGTATACCGTCTTAGATACCCGACCGCCAGATGAGTCAATAGCGAAGAAACACCATGCAATAAATCGACGCCCAAATTTAGCCTACAGGACGTTTTTGTCTGCCGGGCAAGGGTTCGGTATGCCTAAGCCATAACTCTTTTTTCAACGAGCCACTCGTGTTGCTCGCGGATCTCGGACACAGTACCCAAGACCCTGAGGTTGCCGGTTTCCCTGTTGGAGGGGATCAAATCCGCAGCCAACAGCAAGGATGTCCCGTATCAATCGCTCATAAAGATCTGGCTCCACGAAAAGCTACACGAGGGGCATGGGCACTAGTGAAAGGTAGATTCACTGTCGAGGATCAATATCTCCCCTCGACAGTATTCGGATCACCAACTTGACATAATATATCTTATCGGACGTTAAGGGTGGGGTGGGAAAGGGACATCCGGAGAAGAAGAATAGCGCCCCTGCGTTGTCTTGTCTTGCAACGAAATGAATACAGGATAATATTTAAAAATACAAATTTAAGTGCCTGTCGATATGGTCGGAAAAAAGAAAGTGAGGCGTTATGGATTCGGAATCCAAACCGGAATTTAGTTCTTACACGCCATCTGAATTGAGGGAGCTATACGGAAAGAACCCTGATCTTTTTAACGAGCTTGCCGCTGATGCCATCAGTCAGGCATGTGTCGGCAGAACGCCTGAGCAAACACTCAAACTTCGGCAGATGCAGTGGACCATAGACGCACAACTTCGGAAAGCGAAGACACCTCTTGCAAGAATGCACATAATGGAGAACATTTTCTACGATCAGGTGTACGGCCAGGATGGACAGCTTGTTAAACTCATTTCCAATTGGGCCAAGGTCATTCGCGCTATCAATGTTACTGGTCATGTTTCCAGCAAGAAATCCGCGATACGCCTATTGAAAGGTTAAAAAAACACAGAACCTTATATTCTCCGCTTGTCGATCACCCGTGACGCTTTGCCCTCCTGCCTCGGGATGCTGTTCGGCTCCACGAGCCTGACCGTTACCCCCACGCCGAGCACCGACTCGATCCGTTTCTCGACCGTCTCCAGAAATGCCTTCTGGCGCTTCATCTCGTCGAAGAAGATGTTTTCCGTCACCTCGATCCGCACCTCCAGCACGTCCAAGGCGCCGACCCGGTCCACCACCAGCTGGTAATGGGGTTCGCACCCCTCAACGGCGACGAGGACCTCCTCGATCTGCGACGGGAAGACGTTCACCCCCTTGATGATCAGCATGTCGTCGCTGCGTCCCATGGTCTTCCGCATCCGCACCATGGTCCTGCCGCACGTGCATTTCGTGTAATCGAGGCTGGTCATGTCCCTGGTGCGGTAACGGATCATCGGAAACGCCTCCTTGGTCAGGGTGGTCAGCACCAGCTCCCCGACGCTCCCGGGTGGCAACGGTTGGCAGGTTTCCGGGTCGATGATCTCCGGGAGGAAGGCGTCCTCGAAGATGTGCATGCCGCACTTGTGCGGGCATTCGCCGGCGACGCCCGGGCCGATGATCTCGGAAAGGCCGTAGTTGTCCGTGGCGCTCAGACAGAGCCTGCTTTCGATCTCCCTCCGCATCGCCTCCGACCATGGTTCTCCGCCGAACAGCCCTACTTTCAGCGTCAGGGACTTGGGGTCGATCCCCATCTTTTCCATCTTGTCGGCCAGGGTGATCGCGTAGGTGGGGGTACAGACAAGGGTGGTAGTTCTGTAGTCCTGCATGATCATGATCTGCTTCTCGGTGTTGCCGGCGCTCATGGGGATGACCGTCGCGCCGATGGTCTCCGAGCCGTAGTGAAGGCCGAACGCGCCGGTAAAGAGACCGTAGCCGAAGGCTATCTGGACCACGTCGTCATGGGTGACCCCGGCCGCGGTCATGAACCTGGCCACCAGGTTCGACCAGGTCTTCAGGTCGTTTTTCGTGTAGCCGACAACGGTCGGTTTCCCGGTCGTGCCGGATGACGAATGGATGCGGACCACCTCTCTCAGAGGGACGGCAAACATGCCATACGGATAGTTGAGCCGCAGATCCTCCTTGCTGGTAAATGGTAGTTTCGACAGGTCGGAGAGGGATTGCACGTCTTCCGGGACGATCCCCAACCCGGTGAACTTGTTCCGATAGCAGGCGACGTTTTTATAGGCACGGTTCAGCGTGGCCTGCAATCTTTCCAGTTGCAGCTGCTCAAGCTCCTCCCGCTCCATGCATTCGTATGTCTGGTCCCAGATCTGTTCCATGTATGCACCTCGCTTCAGCTACCTCTCCCAGACTTCCTTCTTTTCCCTGCCCAGGTAAGCGCGCTGAACATCCTTGTTTTCCAATAGCTCCGATGTTGATCCTTCAAGTATTACTTTACCCGTCTCCAGCACATACCCCCGGTCTGCAAGTCGCAATGCAGCCCTCGCATTCTGCTCGACGAGGAGGATCGTGGTCTTCTTCTCGCTCCGGAGGGTTTCGAGGACCCGGAATATCTCCTGCACCACCAACGGCGCAAGCCCCATGGAGGGTTCATCAAGCAGGAGCAGCCTCGGTCGCGCCATCAGTGCGCGTCCTATGGCCAGCATCTGTTGCTCCCCCCCGGAGAGCGTCCCCGCAGCCTGCTTCCGCCTCTCCAAGAGGCGCGGGAAAAGGGCGTACACCGTATCCAGGTCTTTTGCTATCTCCCCCTTCCCTTCCCTGCTTCGGTAGCGCAGATATGCACCAAGCTCCAGGTTATCGGCCACGGAGAGGGGATTGAAAACCTGCCTCCCCTCGGGGACCTGGGAAATACCGAGCCTGACGATTCGCTCCGGCGGCAGGTTCATGATCGGGGCACCCTCGAACAGGAGCTCGCCGCTACCGGTGGGGATCACGGCCGAGAGGGAATTGAGGAGAGTCGTCTTCCCGGCGCCGTTCGCGCCGATGAGCGTTACGATCTCCCCCTGTTTCAGGTGAAGGGAGACGTTTTTCAGCGCGTGAACCTTGCCGTAATAGCTGTTTATGTTCTTGATCTTGAGCATGTTACCCTTCACCCAGGTAGGCGGCGACGACCTCGGGGTTTTCCTGGATCTCGCGCGGCGTCCCTTCGGCGAGCTTGCGTCCGAGATTCAGGACAACGATGGAGTCGCAGATATCCATGACCAGTTCCATGTCGTGTTCCACGAGTACAACCGTCACCCCCAGGTCCCTGATCTTCCTAATCAAAGCCCCCAGTTCAAGGGTCTCCTTGCTGTTGAGCCCTGCAGCCGGCTCGTCCATCAGGAGGATCTGCGGCTCCAGGGCCAGTGCACGGGCAATCTCCAGTAGGCGCCCCTTGCCGAACGGGAGGTTGGCAGCTTCCTGCCCAGCCAGGTCGGTTATGCCGGTGAATTCCAGCCAGCGCATGGCGCTCTCCCGGATCTGCCGCTCTTCTTTGAGGTGCCACGGCAGCTTGAAGGCGCAGGCCAGAAATCCGCACTTACTCTTGCTGTGCAGGCCGACCATGACGTTCTCCAGGACGGTCATCTTGCCGAAAAGCTCGATGTTCTGGAAGGTCCGCACCATCCCCAGATAGGCGCGCTTTTCCGGAGGGAGGCGGGATATGTCTGTTTCTCCCAGACGTACCGTTCCCGATGTGGGGGGGTAGATGCCGGTGACGATGTTGAACAGGGTGGTCTTGCCGGCGCCGTTCGGGCCGATGATGCCGGTGATCGTATCCCGCCCGATCTCGAAGGAGACGTCCTCCAGGGCGGTAATGCCGCCGAAACGCCGGGTTACCTGCCGTAAACTAAGCATGCTCCCCTCTTTCAGCCGACTTTTTCGGCATCAGTCCGGAAAGGAGTCCGGGGATGCCGTTGACCAGCCCGCCCGGCATGAACATCGTCATGAGGATCAGCAACAGGCCGTAAACCACGGTGTCGTAATCCTGAAAAGCACGCAGAATTTCCGGCAGGAGGGTGAGGAGTACGGCGCCGAGGAAGGAGCCGTAGATGCTCCCTAGCCCCCCTATTATCACCATGGTGACGAGCTCGATGGAGAAGTTGAAGCCGAAGGAGGCGGGCGATATGAAGGTCATGGTATGGGCGTAGAGACTCCCCGCCAGCGATGAGATAACGGCTGACAGGGTGAAGACCTGCACCTTGAGCAGACGGGCATTGACACCCATCACCCTGGCGGCCACTTCCGAGTCGTGGATGGCCCTGAGCGCCCTGCCGATGCGGGAGTTCACGATGTTCAGGGAAAGAAGCATGACCAGCAGGGTGAAGGTCCAGATGAGGTAATAATTCTTCAGATCGTTGTCGAATGCCACCCCGCCCAGGGAGAGGTTCGGGATTCCCGAAAGTCCCGACGGCCCGCCGGTCGTGTCGACCGTTTCGTTGAGGATGATATAGACGATGATGCCGAGACCGAGGGTGGCCATGGCCAGGTAATGCCCCTTGAGTTTCAGAATCGGGAAACCGATGACAAAGGCGATGATACCGATGGAGAGGGCCGCCACGGCCATGGCCGACCAGGGTTCT
>DAIEGL010000179.1 GCA_027356255.1 Geobacter sp.
GAGACCCTCACGGAGCATCTGGCCGATCTGACGGCCGGTTCCGTGGAAGACAAGGGGACCGGCACCGCGGCGCAGCATGTCGAGGGGGCTGATTTTGCCCCTGCGCCGGCAGGGACCATGGCTCTCGACCAGTACACCATCAATCTGACGGAAAAGGCCCGCAAGGGGGAGATCGACCCGGTCCTGGGGCGCGATCTGGAGGTGCGGCAGATGGCGGACATCCTCATCCGTCGCCGGCAGAACAACCCGATCCTGACCGGCGAGGCGGGGGTGGGGAAGACCGCCGTGGTCGAGGGGTTTGCCCTGAAGATTGTCGAAGGTGACGTGCCGCCGCCCTTGCGCGGAGTGGAGATCCGCACCCTCGACCTGGGGCTCCTCCAGGCCGGGGCCGGGATCAAGGGGGAGTTCGAAGAGCGGCTCAAGTCGGTCATCAACGAGGTGAAGGGGTCGCCAGTGCCGATCATCCTCTTCATCGACGAGGCGCACACCCTGATCGGCGCTGGAGGCGGCGCCGGAACGAGCGATGCGGCCAACCTGCTCAAGCCGGCCCTGGCGAGGGGGGAGCTCAGGACCATCGCCGCCACCACCTGGGCCGAGTACAAGAAGTACTTCGAGAAGGACGCGGCCCTGGCCCGGCGTTTCCAGGTGGTGAAGGTGGAGGAGCCGGACGAGGAGAAGGCGACCATGATGATGCGGGCCATCGCGCCGTTCCTGGAAAAGCACCACCAGGTGCTGGTGACCGACGAGGCGCTAAGGGATGCGGTCCGCCTCTCCCACCGCTACATCCCGGCCCGGCAGCTTCCGGACAAGGCGGTGAGCGTCCTGGATACGGCCTGCGCCAGGATTGCCATCGGCCTCACCACCAATCCGGCAGAGATCGAGGATACGACCCGCCGGATCGGTCAGATCGATCGGGAAACGCGGATCCTGGAGCGGGAGGCGGTGATCGGCCGCGACCACAGTGCGCGGCTGGAGAAACTCGCCGCAGAGAAGGTGGCGGCCCAGGAGCGGCTAGACGCCCTGAACGCCAGGTGGCAGCAGGAGATGGAGCTCGCCACCCGCATCACCTCCCTGCGGAAGGAAATCAGGGAGCTGCACGAAGCGGACCCCGCGGACGCATCGCTTGCGGCCAGGCAGGCGGAACTGCAGGAGCTGGAACAGAAGCTGGCAGCGGTCCAGGGGGACGCACCCCTCGTCCAGGTGGAGGTGAACTCCCAGACCATTTCCGAGGTCATTTCCGGGTGGACCGGCATCCCCACGGGACGGATGCAGACCGACGAGATCGCCACGGTCCTCAACATGGCGCAGCTTCTGGGGGAGCGGATCATCGGCCAGGACCACGCCCTGGCCGCCATCAGCCAGATGGTCCAGACCGCCCACGCCGGGCTCGAAGACCCGTCCAAGCCGACCGCGGTCCTCCTCTTCGCCGGTCCCAGCGGGGTCGGCAAGACCGAAACCGCCCTGGCCCTTTCCGAGCTCCTCTACGGCGGCGAAGAGAACCTCATCACCATCAACATGTCCGAGTACCAGGAGGCGCACACGGTATCCGGGCTGAAGGGGTCCCCCCCCGGTTATGTGGGTTACGGCGAGGGAGGGGTGCTGACCGAGGCGGTGCGCAAGCGCCCATACAGCGTCGTGCTCCTGGACGAGGTGGAAAAGGCCCACCCGGACGTGATGGAGCTCTTCTTCCAGGTTTTCGACAAGGGGACCCTGGAGGACGGCGAGGGAAGGCGGATCGACTTCAAGAACACCCTCATCATCCTCACCTCCAACCTGGGGACCGACCTGATCACCAGGGTCTGCGCTGACGAGGAGACCTCGCCCGACTGGCAGACACTTGGCGAGATGATCCGGCCGGAGCTTCTGAAGCGTTTCAAGCCCGCTTTCCTGGGGCGGATGAAGACTGTCCCCTATTATCCGATCAGCGACCGGAACATGCGCCGCATCGTCCAGCTCAAGCTCGACCGGATCGCCCGGCGGGTGCAGGAGAACCGGAACATCCTCTTTACCTACGACGCCGCCGTGGTCGATAACATCGCCGGCCGCTGCAAGGAAGTGGACAGCGGCGCCCGGAATGCGGACCACATCCTGACCAACACCCTGCTGCCGGAGATGTCGCGGGAGCTCTTGGGGCGGATGGCGAATGGGGAGCAGGTGAAGGAGATCAGGGTGGGGCTGGACGGTGGTGGTATCGTGTATGAGGTTTGCTGAAGGCGGCGTAAATGACCAACAAATTTCGAATAAAGGATTACGCATGAATCTCATATTGCCCTTGGTCGTTCTTTTTGTTATCGCGAGTTCATCTTTTGCCGCCGGAATCGAAGAGAAGAACGTTGTTTCTCTCATTGACAATTGGTTAGCTGCTCAGAACACAGGCTCATTTACAAAGTATGCGGCCCTGTATTCGAAGAACTTTGTGGGAATTCGCAGGTCCGGCACAACAACGCGTAAGTTCGATCATGATGCCTGGCTGCAGGACAGACAGCGCATGTTCAAGAAGAAAATGCAAGTGACGCTGAGGGCACCGGAGATAACACTTTCAGATACGACAGCCTCGATAAAGTTTGAACAGACTTGGGAATCCGGAGCCTATAAAGACAAAGGAGAGAAGGTTCTTAACCTAGCACTTGAGAACGGAGGACTGAAAATAGTCCGGGAAGAGATGTTGTTTTCAACTGTGAATTTGGTCGCAAGTAAAGTTCAAGAAAAATATGAAAGTAAATTTACGTCAATAAGAAGAAAAGATTGCAAACAAAGTAAGAAACTTATCGAGTTTACATCGGAAGACTATGTGGAAGAGTGTCCTGCTGTTGATGGCTGGAAATTATTTAAGGTGTATGAACATGAAGGGCGCTCTTGGATTGATATAGCATATGGCAGGAATATATGGAGTAGTCAAAATCAGGTATGGAATGATCCTGAATATAATTTCGGGCAGTTTCCTGGGATTGAATCAACACACGTAGAATGGATGATGGCAGAAAATGGAGAACCAACGGCATTAATCTTCCAAGTTACAGCTCAGGATCCAGACGCTCCAAGTAGGCTTCTGGCTCGTTTATTCGTACTACGCTTGAGTAATAATGTCCCATTTTTTTGCGGAATGGCGAAGACAAGCAGGGAGGCCAGAGAGCTTGCAAACAACGCAACAACTTGTACTACAACGCTAGAAAAAAGAATTTTACCTAGCCCATGATAGTTCTTAACGGAGATAAATAGTGACATCTAAGCGAATAGCAAGGCCACCAGAAGGAACGCAGGCCGCTGCAAAATCAAAGTATTCTGAACTTCATGACATAGATCCAAATGCGAATAATGGATTACAAAATGCGTCAGGCAGCTTTGTGGCAAAATTGTTAGGTGATCCAACATCAGATAAGATTAAGCCTCTAATCAAGTTGGCTGACGTTGGACCTTTCAAGGCAGAAGGGTTTAAGTTTGCAGTAGAAAGTTTGAAACTTATTATGTCAGAAGTTGAAGTTAAATATCCTGAGCTTTATTCAAGAATAACAAACGATGGTATGAGGGTTGTGCGTAAAATCAAAGGATCATCTTCTCCGAGCTTGCACTCGTGGGGTATCGCTATTGATATAAGAGTAGATAAAATTAAGGATGTTAGATTCAATGACAAGGCTTTGTATGGATTGACTCTTCTTGCTCCAATATTTCATAAACATGGATGGTATTGGGGTGGGGCTTTTCGAGATAAGCAGAAAGAAAAGGGGGTATACTGGAGTAACGAAGATGCAATGCATTTTGAAGTAAGTAAGAACAAGCTTCTTGAATGGCAAAATACTGGTTTGCTCAAGTCACTTATCCCAGCAAAGCTTCCCCCAGCCTTAGCTGTCCCTAAGCCTAGCACGAGCAAAAAGAAAGTGAACAAGAAAGCCGAAAACGGTCTCAAGCACCCCCTTGCTGCCGAGACGAGCGCTTGGCATCAGAAGGACCATTACAATACGAAACGCTGGAACATCGCATCAAGGCTCTATTCCCTTCACAGATTCCTGAGGGAAGACTGATAATGTTGGTCCTGTTAAAATCGCAAATATTACACAAATGGAGAAGGTGAAATATGTCCTTTATACAGGAAAACAGGGCGATGAAGATCGTGACCCCCTTGGGTTTGGGAGCACTTTTGACCACTGGGCTGACAGGCGTGGAAGGCATCTCCGTCCCGTTCAAATTCAATTTGGACTTAATCTCCGCGAAGCGCGATATCGAGTTCGACAGGATCATCGGCAAGCAGGCAACTGTTTCGATAGAATTGCCTAGTGGTGTCGAGCGCCATATAAACGGAGTCATCACCCGGTTCGCCAAGGGGGATGCCGGAGTCGGCGCGCTCGAAGGGGGGAATGTCTTCCCTTACCGGGCGACGTTGCAACCTACATTCTGGCTGCTCAGCCTGACCGGCGACTGCAGGATATTCCAGAACCTCTCCGTTCCGGAAATCGTCGAAAGCATATTCCAGGAGCACAACATAACATACCAGAATGCGTTGACCTCAACCTACGGCAAAAGGGAATACTGTGTCCAATACAACGAATCTGATTTTACCTTCATTTCCCGCATCCTGGAGGAAGAAGGGATTTTCTACTATTTTGAGCACGACGCGAAAACGCACACGCTTGTACTGGTAGACAGCAATACGGTTGTCAAGCCATGCCCTGGCCAGGAAATAGCAAAGTATCGTCTAAGTATGGAAGGCAAGGACGAAGAGGACATGATCACGGTCCTGGAAAGCGAGCAGCAAATAGGGCCGACCAAGCTTGCGATCGAAGATTTCAACTTCAAGACGCCCCATACAGACCTGGAAGCCAACGCTGACGTACTGCATAAATTCTGCGATCGCGAACTGGAAATATACTGCTATCCGGGCGAGTACGACACAAAGCAGGAGAGCATAAAGCTTGTGGACATCCGCGTTGAGGAAGAAGAGGCGCATGGCGCTCGGATAACCGGCGCAAGCAACTGCCGGGCCTTCCGAAGCGGCTATTATTTCCAACTGTTCCAGTTCTACCGTATGAACATGAACAAGGAAAAATACCTGCTGACATCGCTGCGGCACACTGCCTCTCAATCATTCGATGAAGGCGGCGGGTTCGAATATTCGAATACCTTCACCTGCCTGCCGCTGACCGTTAAATACCGACCGTTACGCACCACTCACAAGCCCGTCATGCAGGGCTCCCAGACCGCCATCGTCACCGGCCCGGCCGGCGAGGAGATCTACACAGACGAGCACAGCCGGGTCAAGGTGCAGTTCCATTGGGACCGGCTGGGGAAGAAGGACGACAAGACCTCCTGCTGGGTCCGGGTCAGCCAGCCCTGGGCCGGCGGTGGCTGGGGTTTCATCAGTATCCCCCGTATCGGCCACGAGGTAGTGGTGGACTTCCTGGAAGGGGACCCGGACCGGCCGCTTATTACCGGCAGCGTCTATAACGGCAGCAACCAGCCCCCCTATCCGCTCCCGGCAGAGAAGACCAAGAGCACCTTCAAATCCGACTCCACCATCGGCAGCGGCGGCTTCAACGAATTCCGCTTCGAGGACAAGAAGGGGGTGGAAGAGATATATCTGCATGGCCAGAAGGACTGGAATATCGAGATCCTGAACGACAAGAACCAGACCGTTGGTCATGACGAGACCCTGCATGTGGGGAATAACCGGACCAAGACTGTGGGGGTAGACCAGCGCGAAACCGTCGGCAGCAACAAGACCATCCAGGTGGGCGCCAACCACACCGAAACCATCGGCGCCAACAAGACCGAGACGGTGATGATCAACTGCATGGAAACCATTGGCGCGGCCAAGGAATTGTCCATCGGCGGGCTTTACCAGGTGTCGGTCGGCGCACTCATGAACGAAACGGTTGCCGCCGGAAAGACCGAAGAGGTCGGGTTGGCCAAGGCGGTCTTTGTCGGCACGACCATGACCGAGAACGTGACCGGAAACAGGACGTCAACCGTGGGGGGCAATCTTTCGGAGACCGTAACCGGGAAATACTCTTCGAAAGCTGACGAATATATTGTGGAAGCAACGAAGATCACCCTGAAATGCGGCTCTTCGACAATTGTCATGGATGGCAGCGGCATCGCACTCAAGGCCAGCAAGATAACCAGCAACTGAGCTGATTAGCGGCAGTGTCGCGTACCTGGAGAACCGGTGTGAAAAGAGAACATGCAAAAGGCATTCAGCTTGTGGAAGAGGTCGCGACTATCGATGGCATGCGCATCGGCAGGATCGTCGGGGTGAACGACAGCGGCTCTGTGCTGGTGGATTTTCCCGGCAATTGCCTGGGGCCACTTGTCGCCCGTGCTACAGCCTCAGCGAAAGCGGAAACGTCGCGTATTGGCGATCCCTCAGGGAGGGAAGTGCTGCTTGTATTCGAGAACAGGAATCCGCAACTGCCAATAATCATAGACACCATCTATTCCCTGATTGACGAGATCGCAGGTCCCGCCGTTGTGGACCTTGAAGTGGAGAAACCGCAAGACGTGACCATCGACGGGAAACGGATTTCGTTTGAAGCCGAGCACGAGATCGTTCTGCGCTGCGGCAAGGCGAGCATTACCCTCACCCGCGCCGGCAAGGTCCTGATCAAGGGGGAGTATGTGCTTAGTCATGCTGCGGGCGAAAACAGGATCAGGGGCGCCTCGACGTCGATCAATTAGGGAAGGTAAGAGTTCTTGGCAATCAAAGGGATAATCGCGCAATTCGCCGAAGAATCGGCTTTCCTCTGGGCTCAGCGAACCAGGGCCGTTGGTGCCCCTCACTTTTCGCTCCATGATCTGGTACGGCTCGACGAGCGCCTGGAGGCCCACATCGATGGTCTGCGCGTTGCCGGTGAGGCCGGTTGGGATGCCTGTGCGCAAGTTCTCGGCAGCGATCTCCCCGGAGACTGCTTTGCCCCCGCGATACTCGCCCTGGAAAGCGGCATGCCGTCCCGCGTTCAGGCTGTTCTTGATGCAATCGGCCCGGATCGGACCAAGGCCTGCGGCATGATTTCGGCGTTCGGCTGGATCCCGGGCGAACAGGCCGACCCACAGATCAACAGTCTTCTTGCCTCAGAAGCGCCGTTTCATCGGTACATCGGCATGGCCGCCACTACACGTCATCGCCGCGATCCGGGGCACTATCTGGATAAGGCCCTTGTCGATCACGACCCGCTTCTTAAAGCCTGTGCGCTTCAGTCCGTCGGTGTCTTGGGCAGCCGCGGCATGCAGCACGTTCCCTTCTTGCAGGAGAGTTTCAATGATGCCGACGAGGGGATTCGCTTTGCCGCGGCGTGGTCGGCCGCCCTTTTGGGTGATGGCCGCGCAGTCGAGATTCTACGGTCGTTTGTCGAGCCAGCCTCCCGCTTTCGGAACAAGGCCCTGAACCTGGCCATGCGCAGCCTGGAGCCCGCAGCCGTCCTTGCTTGGCAGCAGGAACTCGCAAAATCTCCAGAGACCATGCGGCTGGCAATCATCGGCGTCGGCGCTACGGGAAGCCACGCCTTGGTGCCGTGGCTTATCGCCCGGATGGCAATTTCCGACCACGCCAGGGCAGCAGGCGAGGCGTTCACCATGATCACCGGCGCTGATCTTGAGCGCGAAGGCTTGGCAGGGACGTGGCCGGATGGGTTCGAGTGCGGGCCAAACGATGATCCTGAGGATGACAACGTTGAGATGGATCCCGACGGAGAGCTCCCATGGCCCAATGCCGATCTGGTCGCGCAATGGTGGGACAGGCACCAGGGGGCATTTGCAGGCGGTGCCCGCTACCTTCTGGGAAAGCCGATCACCGTGCCCCATCTCCGGTTTGTTCTTCAAACGGGCCTGCAGCGCCACCGTGCGGCTGCGGCTTTGGAGCTGGCTATCATGCAACCAGGCCGGCCTCTTTTTGACGTGCGTGCTCCGGGATTCAGGCAACGCGCAGAGGTGCAAAACGCATGAGAGAACTGGCGATCACGGCTGCAAATGCCATTACCGCCGTCGGGCATGACGGCGCCATGACAGCCGCCTCGGTCCGGGCGGGGATCTCCCGCATGGTTGAATATGGCGCCTACTTGGACCAGGAAGACAATCCCATAACGGCAGCGCCAATCAGAGGTATCGAGAACGGGCTGGACACCCCTACGCGCATGGCCAGGATTGCCGCTCTTTGTCTCAAAGAGCGGCTGGCCGGTTGTTTTCAAGGAGAGCATCAGCGTCCCGCGCAGCTCCAACTTTTCCTGGGAGTGGCCTCGGGACAGAGGCCCGGCCCGCGCTATGAAGAGGGATGCATCCATCCTTTGCGTGAGATGATGGCCGAATGGGCAGAAAACGCCGAAGTGCAGACGATTGCCCAAGGGAATGCATCCCTGCAATATGCCATAGCTGAGGCCGGCCGGCTGATCGAAAGCAGTCCCGGCGCCCTGTGCATCGTCGGCGGCGTCGACTCGTTGCTGCGGGATTCGACGCTCAATTGGTTCGAACAGGGCAGCCGTCTCAAGTCCACAAGCTATGGTCGCCATCACGGCCTGATTGCAGGTGAAGCGGTTGGTTTTCTTATTGTCGAGGATCTGGAGCGGGCAAAGCAGGCAGACAAGCCGATCCTGGCTCGCATCGCCGGGCTCGGCGTGGCAGAGGAGCCGATGCCGCGCGCTGGAAATGCCATCAGCAGGAATACGGGATTGACCCATGCCTGTCAAGCCGCGTTGGCAGCGGTACCGGGTAACGACGTCTGCGCCGTGTTCGCAGACCTGAATGGCGAGAATCCCCGGGCGAAGGAGTGGGGCATGGCCGAGATGCGCAGCCTCAGCAATCGTGCCGAGCCCCGGCAGCTTTGGAATCCGGCAGATTGCTATGGCGATGTCGGCGCTGCCAGCGGCGCGGTGCTGGCAACCATCGTAACGCAAGGGTTTGTCCGCGGCTGGCTCCGGGGGCCGGTCCTGGTCACTTGCTCGGACGATCACGGCCCCTGCGGCGCCCTGGTGATGGATAAAGGTTGAGAATATAAGGCCGCAGATTGGGATGCGTAGCGTGCCCAACCCACGCGGCCAGGCGAGGAGGCATGATGCATGGGAAATTCAACTGTATTTGCTAATGGACAGGGGATAACGAACAAGGGGAGCGGAGCTGTAGTTGTAAGCGGCCCTGACGTCTGTCTTACACCGGCGGGCCCTTCGGTCGTGCCTATTCCCTATGTCAATATCGCCAAATCCTCCTCACTGGCCGATGGCACAAAAACAGTGAAAATTGACGGGAACATGGGCGCTATCGATGGATGCTGCTACAGCACGAGCACCGGTGATGAGCCTGGTAGTAGCAAAGGGGTGGGGTCTGGTACGACAGGGGGCAAGGCAGAATTCATCAATTTTTCTTTCGATGTCAAAATAGAAGGAAAAGGAGCGTGCCGTAATTCCGACCCCATGACGCAGAATAATAAGAACGCCATGTAAAGCGCAGCGTGGTCAATACTTCCAAAACGAAAGTCAATATGGGGGGGACATAATGGGAGTGAATCTGGATTCTTCAGCTTCTTCCTCTGTTGCATCGGAAGAAATACCGCCCGACAAGACGACCTTCCGCTTCCGTGTGGTGGAGCATCTTTCGTGGGATAACTACGATGAAGAGTCGCGGACTTTTAGGCTTGGGCACAAAGACAATAAGCCGATTGTGGGCAGGAAGTTCAAAATCAAGATGCCGGACGGCAGTGTGAGGGAAGAGACTACGAACGCTGACGGTGTGATTGAGCTGGTTGAGCAGGACGGCGTTGCCAAGTTCGAAGTCATTTTTGAACCGGAAACGGCGGCTCTGAATAACAGATATGTCCTTTTTTATAACAAGACGGTCGTAGTTGATACCGAGTTGTAACGAGTCCACCACTGTCAAGGATGATGCATGTCAGATGAAAATGGCGAAAAGTTAACAGCGCAAGAAAAGAAACGGGTTGAACAGGATAATCCAATTGGCGACGTGCTTAAGTCAGTCAAGCACAATATGATGTGCGGTGAGATACACACCCTCAGCATTTATCAGCCCACTGTCATCATCGACTCCCACATGCACATCCAGAGCGGACGTTGTGCGCCGCTGCAGTTCGTTCAGGATCAGGGCCCATTAGCACTAGTCCAGTCGGGGTCGAATTTTTCCCGCGGTGCGATCGAGACCAGCGGGAAGATAGTCGGCGGTCTGTTTACTGTATTGGAGTGGATTGCCAAACCGGTAACACTCGCCGTGAACGCGTTCAGTAGTAAGCCCGACAACCCCCAAGAGGGCATCTTTACAAAAAATCCGGTGTTGGACTTGGTTAATACGCAGTCAAATTCGACGGACGTGATTGCCAATCTGCTCATAAACGAAAGGGAGAACATCGTAGACAACTATTTCAGAACGCAGCCGCTCTATAAGGATGCGCCACACCTGTTCTTTTCCAGTGTTGTCATGACCATGGACATGGAATACTGCCATATCGACGGCTACTTCGGCATCAGAGTGCATAATCCGCTTTACGAAGAGGACAAGGCTATCGACATCTCCCAGCCTTTTCGTTACTGGACTCCGATCCACGGCAAATGGGTTGAGACCCGTGATAATTCCTACGGCAATGAAATGGCCACGATGACGTACGTCAAATCCAGGAATAAGACCGTGTACAAGAAAATCGACAGCCCGGGCAAAGTCACTCTGACTCAATCACGCGACGAATTTACTGCTCTCAAAAAGCAGGCAGAGGAAACCGGGCTGGTTATGGGTGCCTGCTCTGATCCCCAAACCGGACAACGCAAACTGGTAAGCATCGAATGTGCCCCAGTGCTGATGTCTGCGTCCGAGACGAAAAAATATGAAAATTGGCACAAGCAGCTCAAGCTGACGGAAGAAGCCGTTCTCAAGTATCCGCTTAAATTCCTGCCCATGTTTCATTACGACCCGCGCCGTTGGCAGGAACTGGGGAACGGTGAGCCGTTCAGCAAGGTTACCGGCGACGGACTCTATCTCGGTTTCAAAATGTACACGGCCCAGGGATATCGCCCATGGGACGTGCGGCGTCTGCCGATATTGAAAGAGTTTTATGCCAAATGCTGCCTGTCCGGTATTCCGATCATGAACCACTGCACCCCTAAAGGCGCGGCAGCCTTTGAGCGGGATGAATACTACGGTTTTGAGCACCCCTTTGATGATGCGCACGAAGAAAAGGAGTTAAGGGCGAAGTGTACTAAAGCTGATTTTTTCTCCAAGAACTTTGTCTCCCCGGACGCCTGGAGAAAAGTGCTGGACGGATATGTCGAGCTGGAAACTGAACAGGTGTGTGTTTCGTTGCGGAACCTTCGGCTTTGCCTGGCCCACTTTGGCGGACCGTCGGATATGGGAATGGAGTGGAACAAACAGATTATTGAGATGATTAAAGAGAAGAAATATCCGAACTTTTACACAGACATATCCTCATCCTTTGCGGACAGCGGTTTCCGCGAGGATTTCAAAAAGATCATGCAGGGCTCCGACGGAAAGCAGATCAAGAAACACATACTGTTCGGCACCGACTGGTACATGACGTTTTCCTATGGCACCTTTAACGGCAAGAACCTTTGGGATTACTGCACCGAAACCAAGAAGTTCCTGGACGACTTCGATACCAGTCTCTGGCCGTACTTTACCCAGTACAATCCTTACCGGTTCTACCGGCTGAATTTTGAGGTGCCTAGAATCGCAGATAGTATTATCAAGATGCAGAAGGATAAGAATCTTAGAGAAAATATAGATGACCTAGATAAGAAGACTTCCGATGAAGTTATAAAAGACGCCGCATGGGTCAAGGTGGCCAACGATCCCCATGTCATCTACGAGGAAACGCCATGCACTTAAAACCTCTCTGTTGCACAATTATCATTATTCTCTTGTTTTCTGTGAACGCATTTGGAGGGAAAAAGATGGAGTCCACCTACTTATACGAAGAGAAAGACTATCAAACGAAAGTAATCACATTAGCCCCACAAACTTTCAATGCGTGTGGGAGTCTCTTCGGCAACTACCGCAATGCCTCCATCTTTCCAGTGCCATTTGATAATACTGTTGGCAGCAACGATATGGGGAACGCGATCACGCTAATTTCATTTCATAAGGGGAAAGTCGCCTTTGAACGGCATTTTCGTAATGCAGACGATATAACCGGTAGCGGTAAGTATCTGCCCTCCATATCCGCTGATCTGATTGGTTTTGGCCAGGTGAGAGTATTTCATCTGTTCGACTTTAAGAAGAAACTGCACCGAGAATACGAGATAGAATTTCCGATCACCAAATATATCGAAAGAATCGCCATAGCCAACGCGCCCCAAAGGCGGTTCATCTTCGAGATTGAGTCGCAAAAGGCAAATCCCAAGAATTCGTTTGATGTTGGTAAAACCCTTCAATTGATAGATCTGAGTGGTGACAAGCGTCAGTTGGTTAAGGAATTACACAAGGACCCCGGCACCATCTGGACAACCACCAAAGACCGAGTGATCTTGTGGGAGTTTGATGAAAAGAAGATGCAAGTTTTCGACATGAATCTGGAGCCTGCCCATCATCCGCTGGAAACTGTGGTCAATCGTTATAAGAGCACCATCGACTTTTCAAGGATATACATCCATCCGTACTTGCCTATTGCGATTCTGCGAGGGGGGAAAGGTACTGTATATGTCAGTTGGGGCAAGGATAAGGATTCTACGCCGCATTTGTTGTTGAGTAGTGCGTCGCAATTTGAGTTTTCTCCAGATGGCAAGTGGGTGCTTTTTAAACATTACTTTGGTTCCAGCATTTACCAGACCTACATCATGCCGGTCTCAGAAAAGCTTCCGCACTACTTCGGTTTCCCAATCTTGATATCCGACAAATCTTTTGAACCAGGTCATAGCGCCTGGACCACTAAACCCACTGGATTTGTCGGCTCATATCTTGACAAGATTTTTCGCTGGGATTTAGAGAACCAGGACTTCCCCGAAAAAGGGAAGATGTCGTTCCACGATTATGTCGTGCAGAAGGACCTGGAAAAGCTGACCCGTGAAAAGCGGCAGGGGCTGGGCGAGAAGCATAAGTAACTGTGTAGCAGAAGCCATCGCCAATGACGGTCGGAACTAGGGTTCTTAGCATGGATTTCATCAACGACACACCATTCACTGCAGCACCGTTCGTTCTTACGGGTACTGACGGCTCCGACACGCTCGCGGTTATCGTCAAAGGTTCCTGGCGGATCACCGACGCAGGTGCACTGTGTCTTGCCGACGAGCAGGTGCCGCTTAACCTTGAGCCCCTCTATGCAGGCGAACCAGGTTTGTCGAGCCTGATCCTTGACCCTGACCTTGTGCCGGAAAAGCCGGGCACCGATTGTGTGCTGCTCGGTCATGCCTGGGCACTTCGGGGGAAAGTGACAGGTCTTGACGTTTCATTTGCCGTGGGGCCGGTCCGGCAGCAGGCGCGCGTCTTTGGCGAGCGGATCTGGCAGAAGGCGCTGGGAGCGATCGCAGTTTCCCAGCCGGCACCATTCGAGAAAATCCCTCTGACCTGGGAGCGGGCCTTCGGGGGGCAGGACGCCAGCTGTCTGGACCCGGCCGACCACGAATATTGTCTGGAGAATCCGGTTGGCAAGGGCTTTGTGGCGCGCAAGTCTCTGATGAACCTCGACGGCCTCCCTTTGCCCAACATCGAAAATCCACGCGATCTGATCGTGACGCCCCAGCAGCGCCCGCGTCCAATAGGATTTGGCATGGTCACCCCGCACTGGCAGCCGCGCCTCGGCTATGCCGGCACCTATGACGATGCCTGGCGCCGGACGATGAGTCCGCTCCCCCCGGCCGATCTGGATCCGCGTTTCTACTCGGCGGCCGCGCCGGGGCTCGTCTCGCCGCGCCACCTGACCGGCAACGAGCAGGTGCTGATCGAGGGGGCCGCAAGACAGGGGCGGCTGCAGTTCGCCTTGCCGGGCATTTCGCCCAAGGCTACGGTACGCCGCCGACGCGGTGAAGAGGCGCTGCTGCTTAGGCTTGACACGGTGATTGTCGAGCCGGACGAGGCTAGGCTAGTGCTGGTCTGGCGAGGTGCTCTGAATGTTCACGGTCAGGTCCACGATGTGGGGGCGGTTAAAGTTGAGATTGATCAGATTTGAACTGACTGGAAGGGGAATATGAGGAAAGGCTTGCTGTCCGTGCTGGCGCTGTTGCTGATGACAGGCTGTGCTCAAAACAAGTATCTGCAGAATCGGGCCAACGATGCGGCTGATATTTTTACCATCACGACTGGTGCTGGAGCAGGCGCCAAGGCACGCGTGGGCCCCTTCCACGGAGGGCTGTTCGGGAACATGGATATGGCCGGTCTTCGTGGCGGGACGGCAGCCAGCAAGATCAGTTTTGACGACCCATTGGGGCTGGAGTGCGATGTTTCGTTTTTCGCCATCGATGCTTTTGACGGGGACGCCCGCCGCGGTAAGGATTATTCGGGATTTGGCGGGCCGGTACTGACAGTTCCTTTCGACTCGATCATGTCGCCTACCACGCATTGGTCTGCACGTCATATCCCGCATATATATAAGGGTCAGGCCTACAAAATTCAAATTTGCGTGGTATCCTTTTGAACGATAAGCGGGAAACTTGTCAATCAAAGGAGGGGGCCATGGCACGACCGTTACGGATTGCGTATCCTGGCGCATTTTACCATGTCACATCGAGAGGCAATGAACAGAAGGACGTATTCAAGAGCAGGCGTGATCGGGAAAACTTTCTCGAATATCTCGCATCGGCGACGCAGCGCTATGGGGCGGTAATTCATGCGTATTGCCTGATGAGCAATCATTATCACCTGCTTCTGGAAACGCCGGCAGCGAACCTTTCGCAGATCATGCAGCAAATAAACAGCGCCTACACGACCTATTTCAACGTCAAGAGAAAACGGGCGGGGCATCTGTTCCAAGGGAGATACAAAGCAATACTTGTCGAGGCCGACGAATACGCAACCGAGCTTTCCCGCTACATTCACCTCAACCCCGTGCGAGCGGCAATGGCAGCCAGGCCAGAGGATTGGCCTTGGTCCAGCTATCGAGGCTACATCGGCCAAGACAAGGCACCGGAATGGCTCAAGAGAGAATTCATCCTCGGCCATTTCGGGAAAAAAGCCGCTGATGCCGTGAAGAGATACCGCGCATTTGTCGAAGACCTACTCGGCAAAGAGTATGAAAGCCCCCTGAAAGCGACATTCGGCACGGCGATACTTGGGTCGGCCGCGTTCATTGAAGCGATCACGGCGGAACATCTGACGACAAGAGAGGCGGAAAGGGACATCCCGGCATTGCGGCAATTCGCTCCTCGTCCCGCGCTGGCCGAGATACTGAGTGCCGTAAAATCGGTAATAGACAGCGATGAGAAGCTGGCAAGGCAGGCGGGCATGTATCTTTGCCACCGGTATAGCGGAGAAAAACTACGCGCAATAGGGGAGTTGTTCAACGTGCGGGAATCCGCGATATCGGAAGCGAGCCGCCTGTTCCCGCGGAAGATGGAAAAAGATGAAAAGCTGGGGGACGTGATCGATCGGATAAAAGGGATCTTAGGTATTTGGAGTTTGTAGGTCTGACCCCCATGTCTCTCTCAGCCAATGATCAGACCGTCGTCCACAAAGATAGTGGCGGCACTGTCGTCACCTCGCCGGATGTCTGTAATACCCAGGTGGGCAGCGCAGTCGTGCCGATTCCCTATGTGAACGTTGCAAAGTCGGCCGACACCGCCCAGGGGAGTTCTACCGTCACCATGGATGGCAATCCGGTTATGATCAAATCCAGCGTCTTCAGCACCAGTAGCGGTGACGAAGCGGGCAAGATCGGCGGTGTCTCCTCTGGTGTCACCCAAGGC
>DAIEGL010000227.1 GCA_027356255.1 Geobacter sp.
TCCAGCTTGGCGGTGTTGTGGGCCACGTCGTAGACCATCCGCATCCCCAGGTCCGCCGGGTCCTTGTGGAAGACGGCGGAGAAGACCTCGCGGATCCGGTGGAGGATCACCTGGCGGTTGGCGAAGGCCATGTTGACGGCGCATTTCATGGCGGCGAAATAATCCTGACCCTCTGGCGAGCGGAACGGGGCGCAGGAGAGTTCCCGGTCGAGCACCTTGATGCCGTATTTCCTCTCCATGACCCCTAGAAAAACCTGGAGGTAGTCGGTTGCCACCTGGTGGCCGAAGCCGCGGCTCCCGCAGTGGAACATGATCGCCACCTGGTTCGGGATGGTGAAGCCGAAGGCGCGGGCCGTTTCCTCGTCGTAGATGTTTTCCGGCCTGGCCACCTGGATCTCGCAGTAATGGTTGCCCGAGCCGAGGGTCCCCACCTGGTCGTACCCCCGTTCGACCGCCTTGCGGCTCACCTTCGAGGCGTCGGCCCCTGGAAAACAACCCCCTTCCTCGGTCATCTCCAGGTCTTCGGGCCAGGCATAGCCGTGCTTCAGGCACCAGTGCGATCCCTGTTCGATCACGTTCCTGAACTCGTCCTGCGAGCATCTGACGAAGCCGGTGCAGCCAACGCCGGTGGGAATCCGGTAGAAGAGGGCGTCGACCAGCTCGTGCAGGTGGGGTTTCACCTCGTCGTAGTTCAGGTTGGTGAGCACGAGCCGCATGCCGCAGTTGATGTCGAAACCGATGCCGCCGGGTGAGATCACCCCGGTTTCCGGGTCCATGGCCGCAACGCCGCCGATGGGGAAGCCGTATCCCCAGTGCCCGTCCGGCATGCAGTAGGCGTAGTTGATGATGCCGGGGAGGCAGGCAACGTTGGTGACCTGGTCGAAGACCCCGGCATCCATGGCGCCTATGAGCTTTTCCGTTGCCATGATCCGCGCCGGCACCAGCATTCCCGCCTTGTAGGAGACGGGGAGTTCCCACACCGTATCGGATATCTTCTTTATGGCAGATGGTATCGTCATGTTCCCTCCCGCCCTATCGATTTTCATAATTTTACCATAAATGAGGTGGCGCACTCCTTTGGAAATATTATCCCGGAGACTCCATTTGTCCACTATTTGTGGTAAGATAATTATATGAAATCATTGCGCTTTGTCATAGTCGTACTCATTGTAATGCTCCTTGCCGCCCGTGCCGACGCCTTGATAAAGGTGAGGTCTCTCTGCGGGATTCACTATCCGAGCGATGCCCGCATCGAGTGGCAATGCCGGAAACTGAAGTGGACGGACACGCCCGAAAAGCTTTTCGGCAAAGATTGGCAGGACGTGCTCCGTTTCAACCGGCTGGACAGGCGCCATTTCATCGGCAACAGATCGATAAAGGTGCCGAAACGGATGGAAGATATCAAGGACTTTACGCCGCTCCCCGCCACGTACCCGGACGCTGCCGAGGAGGAGAAATTCATCCTGGTCGACCAGTCAGAGATGTTCCTGGGGGCCTATGAATACGGCAAACTCGTCCTATCCTTTCCCGCTGCGGTCGGCATCGCGGGGCACCGGGTGCCGAACGGCGAATTCAGGATCGACGCGGTAGACCGCAAACACATATCGAACCTCTACACCATCGAGGAAATCGGCCGCCGCTATCCGATGCACTACGCACTCCGGTTCTATGTGGACAAGCATGCCGAAGGGTGGCCGTCCTACTTCATCCACGGCCGCGACATCCCCGGCTATCCCGCCTCACACGGATGCATCGGCCTCTACGACGAGGACATGCAGCGGGAGTATTACAGCGCCTATGACCGTAAGGTGAACAGGCCGTACTACCACGAATTGAAGCCCCCGTTCCTCGAAGGCGCCAAAAAGCTCTATCTCTGGGTCATCGGCTCCCGTCCCGACCCGGGAGGTTTCCACAAGATCACGGGCGGTCCGCGGGTGCTGATCGTCGGCACCCCGCCGATGTAAGAATAGGCGAAAATAGGTGAATAAATAACTACGAGGAGAGAACCGCTCGGACGGGACGCAGTTATGGAATGCTCTTCAGCGGGATAGAGTCCGCCGCAAAAGATCGGGTTTAGAGGGGATGGCCGGTTATCGATGTTATACGCCAATAATGTCTGAGCAGTGCTCACAATCCCAATTCTACTTACATCGCATAAACGACCCTCTTTCGATCAACTTGGCTATTCTGAGTGTTTCCACCTCCCCGACACCATCATGCACCGCCAGTTTCTTCTTGCCTTTAATCAACCTGCTCAAGCATTCGAGAATGACATTCCCGATTGACCCGTGCGATGTTGCCCTGATCGTGCCCATTACTTCCTCCTCTCTTGTTTAACGCTGTCTGTAGCCAGACGATCCCAATTATTATTGAGCTGATAAACCAGGCGGAAAAGGTGTATGACACGTTTCGTCAAAAAAACAAAAAACTTTAGTTTTATTTATAAGGTATGGCAAATTGCCCGGAATTAATGCGGAGGCGCGGCGGGGACAACTGCGATGCTGATTGCGATTGCGGAGATGAGAAGGGAAAGTGAAAGTTGAGGGTGCCAAGCGATGTTGCCCCGTTTCCCTTCACGTTACTGTCCCAGCATCTCTTCCCTTAGAAGACGTCTTCCATGAACAACGGCAATGATGTAAATCTGTGCAGTTGTGGGGATATGCCGATAGACGATTCGGTAGGGATCGACAATTACTTCTCAATAAGGAGAGTCGGAGAATCCGGATCGCCGAAGATTCGCACCCCCTGATAAACCCACCATGCCCGCAGCGCACACATCCCGTCCTCCTTGCAAATCCGCTGCAGCAGTCGATCCGCGGCTTCGCGTAATTCGTCATGGTCGAGATGATTTCGCGCATCAGCTGATAGAGCGCATCGTGCGCCAGCGAACCGCGCATGAAGTTCCTGGTGTCGATGGTCGGGCCGGAGGGGCCGTCCCAGGCATACCCCTTGGCGGTGGTCAGGTTGCCGGCAAGATCGAGGCCGATGAAGTCGGTCGTGATCGTTGCCGGTGGAATGATCCCGGTGTCGGCAAAAGTGTACTCCTCTTTCAGTTGGTACTTG
>DAIEGL010000240.1 GCA_027356255.1 Geobacter sp.
AGGGTACGACGCCGAGGTGATCGACCTGCTGACCCTGAACCCCTTCGATCTGGAAACGGTGCTCGCCTCGGTGCGGAAGACCGGCCGCGCGGTCATTGTCCATGAGGGGGTGAAGAGCTGCGGTTTCGGCGCCGAGATCGCCGCCACCATTGCCGAAGAGGCGATCCTCCACCTGCGCGGGCCGATCCTGCGGGTTACTGCGCCCGACGTGACGGTGCCGCTGGCAAAGCTCCTGGACTACTACCTGCCCTCGGTGGAGCGGATCAGGGGAGCGCTGGACGATGTGTTGCAATATTGACTTGGGAACTGGGAACTGGGAACTGGGAACTGGGAACTGGGAACTGGGAACTGGGAACTGGGAACTGGGAACTGGGAACTGGCGGCATTTTCCCATTACAGAAAAGGAGATATTGATGCCCTATGACTTCAAACTCCCCGATCTCGGCGAAGGGATCACCGAGGTGGAGCTGCGCCGATGGCTGATTAAGGAAGGTGACCGGATTGCGGAACACCAGGGGGTGCTGGAGGTGGAGACCGACAAGGCGGTGGTGGAGGTCCCATCGCCGCGCAAGGGGACGGTCAGCCGCATTCACCGGGGTGCAGGGGAGATCGCCAGGGTAGGTGAGACCCTGCTGACCATTGTCGAGGATGGGGAGGTGCCGTCCCCCCCTTTGCCTGAGCGGGGGAAACCGGCCGGCGTCGTCGGCGTTCTCCCCGAGGCGGGGGAAGAGGAAGAGGTCCGCGCCACTCCCATGGTGCGAAAGCTGGCGCGGGAGCGGGGGATCGAGCTGCGCGGGATGAGCGGGAGCGGTCCGCGCGGCAGCATCACCCCCGAGGACCTGCGGCGGGCCGGAACGCCGCAGCAGCCGGAAGGGGAGTTCGGCCCGGTCGAACTGGTGCCGCTCAAGGGGGTGCGGCGGGCCATGGCCCGCAACGTCGTCGCCTCCCAGCGGATCGCCGCGTCGGTCACCTGCACGGAAGAGGCAGACGTCACCGATCTCTGGGACCTCCATGAGCGGGAAAAAGTGGCCCTGGAGGCGAGGGGGACGCACCTGACCTTCCTCCCGTTTTTCATCAAGGCGGCCCAGCATGCTCTCAGGGAGCACCCCTTCCTCAACGCATCCCTCGACGACGGGGGGGAAACGATCATCCTCAAGAAGCACTACCACTTCGGCATCGCCGTGGAGACTCCGGACGGCCTGATGGTGCCGGTGATCCGCGACGTGGATAAAAAGAGCGTCATCGCCCTGGCGGAGGAGCTCCAGGAGCTGGGCATGAAGGCCCGCGAGCGGACCATCGCCCTCGCAGAGCTGAAGGGAAGCACTTTTACGATAACCAACTATGGCCACTTCGGCGGTCTCTTCGCCACCCCGATCATCAACCGCCCCGACGTGGCCATTCTCGGTTTCGGCCGCATTGCCGAACGGCCCTGGGCCCACCGTGGCGGGATAGCCGTCAGGAAGATCCTTCCCCTCTCCCTCACCTTCGACCATCGGGCCACCGACGGCGCAGACGCGGCCCTGTTCCTGGCAAAGGTTGCCCGCTACCTGGAAGACCCGGCCCTGCTGTTCATCGAGAGCGTGTGAGGACAGGGGCGGGGTGCGAGGAACGAGGAAAAAGGAACGAGGAAAAAGGAACGAGGAAAAAGGAACGAGGAAAAAGGAACGAGGAGTTTTTGCACCTCGCATCTCGCACCTCGCACCTCGCACCTCGCACCTCGAACCTCGAACCTCGAACCTCGAACCTCGAACCTCGAACCTCGCCAGGAGTTTTCGACCATGAACCCTCTGGATTGCCTTTTCAAGCCGCGCTCCGTCGCCTTGGTCGGCGCATCCGCAGACGAGGGGCGCCCCGGTTGCGTTGTCTTCAGAAACCTCCGCGCCTTCCGCGGCAGGTTCTATCCGGTCAATCCGCACCGCACCGAGATCGACGGGGTGCCTGTCTACGCTTCGGTCTGCGACCTCCCCGAGACGGTGGACCTGTCCGTCATTCTCCGCCCTGCGCCGGAAGTCCCGGAGCTTCTGGCGGCCCATGCAGGGAAGGCCCGGTGTGCGGCAATAGTCAGCGCCGGGTTTGCAGAGACGGGGAGCGAATCTCTGCAGCGGGAAGTGGTCCGGCTCGGGCGGGAACTGGGTATCCGGCTGCTCGGCCCCAACTGTCTCGGCGTGTTCAGTCCGTACCAGAGGCTCGATACCCTTTTCCTCCCCCGCGAACGGCTGAAACGGCCGAAAAAGGGGAATGCGGCGGTGGTTTCCCAGAGCGGCGCGCTCCTCCTCTGCCTCCTGGAGGCGCTGGCGTTTTCCGGCCGCGGCGTGTCGTGGGGGATCAACTACGGCAATGCCGCAGACATCGATGCCGCCGACATCTACGACTACCTGGCCGAGGAGCGGGGAACCGGCGTGGTTATCTCCTACCTGGAGTCGGTGGCGGACGGGCGGCGCTTCGTGGCGGCTGCCGAGAGACTGGCAGAGCGCAAGCCGCTACTCATCCTCAAGGCGGGGAAGGGGGAAAGCGGACAGCGCGCGGCCTGTTCCCATACCGGCCGCCTCGCCGGGAAATACGAGGTGTTCAGCTCCATCATGCGCCAGTCCGGCATCCGCGAGGTGAGCGATTTCGAGGAACTGCTCGACGCCGGCCACGCCCTTGCCGTCCAGAGGCCGTCCCGCGGCAACCGGATCGGTATCGTCACCAATGCGGGGGGGCTGGGGGTGCTGGCCGCCGACGAATGCGCGCGCCACGGGATCGAGCTCCCACCGCTTCCCGAAGCGGTGCGGCAGCGGCTGCACGAGAACCTCCCCCCGTTCTATTCCGTCGCCAATCCGATCGATCTCACCGGTCAGGTGCGGGATGTCGAGTACCTGACGGCGCTGGACAGTATCCGGGACGAGTACGACGGGTTCCTCGTCATCGCCCATACCGGCGTGATCGGACTCTCACTGCGGCTGGCGGAGCTTTTGAGCGCGTTCCGGGCCGTATCGGGCAAGCCGCTGGTCGCCCACCTCACCTCGGGCGGGATCACGGGCGGGCTGGCCGGGCGCCTCGAAAAAGCGGGGATACCGGTCTACCCGTCGCCGGAGAGGGCGGTGAGGGGGCTGCGCCTGTTGCTGAACAACGGGGAGGCTCCATGGGGGTGACGACGGAAACGCTGCGGCAGTTCCTGGCAGTGCGCGGCAATGGGGGGGCGTTCCTGGAGCACGAGGTCAAGCGGCTTTTGCGCCTGGTGGGGATGGCGGTGCCGGCCGGGATTTTCATCCCCGCCGGGGAGACGGTCCCTGTGCCTTTCCCTCTTCCGTTTCCGCTGGTCGCCAAGGCGGCCTTGCCGGGTGTATCTTCCAAGAGCGATCTGGGCGGGGTCCGGCTCGGGATACGGGATGCAGCGGGACTTTCTGCGGCAGTGGCCGATATTGGGAAGATCCCCGCCGCTGCCGGGGTGCTGGTGGAAGAGATGGCCCGGCCCGGGGTGGAGGTGATCGTCGGCGGGACCGTCGATCCGCAGTTCGGGCCGATCGTCATGTTCGGCCTGGGCGGCCTGTTCGTGGAGCTCTTCCGGGATGTGGCCTTTGCCATGGCGCCGCTCGACAGGGCGGGTGCCGGAAGGCTCGTGGCAGCGACGCGGGGGGCGCGGCTTCTGTGCGGTTATCGCGGCCAACCGCCGGTGGGGATGGAACCGCTACTTTCGGTCGTCATGACGGTTTCGGAGTTGATCGGGAGCGGGCTCATCGGGGAGATAGACCTGAACCCGGTGGAACTATACCCGGACGGGGCGCTGGTTGTGGATGCAAAGATGCAGCTGCTTCCTCAGTAGTCCTGGTAGCGCATGGCGCGCAGGACCCGCTCCTGCGCCAGGGCGACTGCAGCGGCACGGGGGAGTGAACGCTCGGCATCCGACTTTTCCAGGACCAGGCGGGTGTTGGTCCAGATGCGCTCCCTGATGGCGGCGAACGCTTCCTGTTCCGACTTTCCCGCATACTCCATTGCGGCCATGATGACCCCCCCCGCATTGGCGATGAAATCGGGCACGACGAGAATGCCGCGTCCGTGCAGGATATGTTCAGCCCCTGTCGTGGCGGGTATGTTCGCCCCCTGGAGAACCAGGCGCGCCTTGACCGCTTTGGCGTTCCCTTCGTGGATCACGTCCGGCGTTGCCGCAGGGACCAGGATCTGGCAATCGATGCCGATGACGGCTTCGGCCGGCAGGATCTCCCCCTTCGGGTAATTCACGACGCTGCCGCTCTCGTCCTTCACCTTCACCAGCTCAGGCAGGTCGAGTCCGTCCGGGTTGTGCACCGTGCCTGTAGAATCGGCGACAGCCACCAGCACAGCCCCCTTGTCCGCGAGGAACCGGGCTGCGGCCTTTCCCACGCTGCCAAAACCCTGCACCGCCAGCCGCGCACCCTTGATCTCCACCCCGGCAGCGGCTGCCGCCACTTCCGCGCACTCGGCCACGCCGAAGCCGGTCGCACCCAGCTTGTCCAGCGGCAGGCCGCCGATCTCCTCCGGGAGCCCGACCGACCGGCCGATTTCGTCCTTGACCCAGGCCATGGCCGTTTCGTCGCACCCCATGTCCGGACCGGGAATGTACTCCGTGAGGTCCCGGATCATGCGGGCGAAGACGCGGAAGCGGCGCTCCTTGCCTGGGGCAGTGGGATCGGCGATGATCCCGGCCTTGGCGCCTCCGTGGGGGAGCCCCGCTATGGAGTTCTTCAGGGTCATTGTCCGCGCCAGGCGCCGGACCTCTTCCACCGTGACCCGGGCAGATATGCGCACTCCGCCGATGGCCTGGCCGAGGGCCGTGTTGTCCACGACCACCACCACGCGCAACTGTTCCTTCGGGGAGTAAAGCTGAACGACCTTCGCCGGGCCGAATTCATCGCAGGTGATCTCGCTCATGCTCCCCCCCCTTATTTGCCGAGTTTTTTCAGGATCGCCTCTACCACATGCCCGGCATCGTTGATGGCGGTGTAGATGAGGTTGGGGTGCTTTTCCTCCTGGATTGTGCCGCCGCTGATCCGCATGTAGGAGGGGGAAATTGCGCCGCCGATCACGTAGACCCCTTTGCGGGTCGATTCGAAATCAGCGGTGAGGAGTATCAGCCGGTCCCCTTCCTTGGCCACATGGCAGATCCCTTCGGCGCAGGCAATGGTCTGGACGCCGATCTTGTCAAAGATGGGGAGCGGTCCCTGGGAGCCGATGCAGGCAATGACGTTTTTCATCGGAAAACTCATGGCGTTGTAAATTTCAATGCCGTCCGACTGCTTCAGTTCGCTGGTGCGGATTACCAGCCGGTCCACCCCTTCGTCGTCCACTTCGCCGATCCTCGGCGTTGCTCCCGGTAGAAGCCGGATGTTTCCGCCGAGCAGGATCTCTTCCCCTAGCCTTTGGGCGGTTTCCTTGTTGACGTCGAAGGTTCCGGCGATGTGCGCCCAGTAAACGGGGTTGGTGTCCGCGGCCTGACGTTTTTCCTTCAGGATGGAGTTGATGACGTCTGCGGCAGTATTGCCGCCGCCGATGACCAGCGTACGGGCTCCCACATACTTTTTCGGATCATCGAGGGTCTTGGCGACCATCTTCGCGTCGCCGTAAACCGACAGCTCCTTGGGGATGCTGCTGCCAAAGGCCAGGATGACCTTGCGCGCCTTGATCGGGCCTCTCGATGTCTGAACGCTCAGGTGTTCCCGCTCTTCCTTGATGTCTTCAAACTGGGTTTCGGTCTGGACCGCGAGGTTTTCGTGCTGGACGAAGTGCTGTACATACTGGATGTATTTCTCGACGGCAACCGGCTTGTCGGGAGGGCGCAGCTCCTCGACCAGGAAGGGCTCCGGGTTTTCCTTCGGTTTGGACGGATAGACATTCTTTCCTTCAGGGTAGGTGTTGGCGATGCCCTGGAAGACTCCCTTCCCCGATTCGATAATCAGGTAATTGAGCCCCTGCTTGTGGCAAAGGTAAGCTGCCGCCACGCCGGCAGGGCCGCCGCCGACAATGAGCACATCGAGGATCTTGTTCATGGGTGACTCCATATCATTGCAGGATTTACAACGCATCTAAACTATACCATGGAACCGCAGGAATAAATATAACCTGTGCGACTAGGCATCTTCCGTATTTACGATACAATTTAGGTGACTGAATTTAAGTGGCCAATATATGCGAGGAGGTAATCATATGGAAGACAGAAGCAACGGTGCCATGGTTGGTGCGCTCATGCTCGTGGCGGGCGGGATAGTCGGTGCGGGAGCGGCCCTTCTGTTTGCTCCGCAGTCGGGGAAAAAGACCCGGCGGGATATTTCCCGCTACGCAAAAAAGGCGAGACGGAAGGCGGAAGGTGTGGTGGACGACTTCTCCGCCCAGGTTACCGACATGGTGGAAACGGTCGGCGACAAGGCCGAAGAGATCCTCGAAAAGGGGGCAGACATGGCCTACGAGGCGAAAAAGGACCTTTTGAAGGCCATCGAGAGGGGTCAGGACAAGCTTGAGAAACAGCGCGGCCGTCTGGCAAAGATGATCGGCTGAAA
>DAIEGL010000279.1 GCA_027356255.1 Geobacter sp.
ATCGAACCTCGATGCCCCTGCTGAACCCCTTAACCGTGGCAGGTTTTTAATGGTAGGCGCGGGCGGTTTCGAACCGCCGACCCCTAGCGTGTCGAGCTAGTGCTCTACCCCTGAGCTACGCGCCTGCTTAAAAACAGAGTATTTTTAACAATTCAGGCCGACATTGTCAAGATTTTTCTTAATTATTCTTTGTTTTCTTCATCGACCGCAGATCGCTCGTGGTTTTTACCGAGCCGTCCTTGTCGATATAGAACTCTCCACCGTAAGGATCTTCCGGTATCTGGCTGATAATACCCACCGCCAGCAACTCTTTGAGTTCAGACGGTTGTTTGCCATATTTATCCTTAAAAGTATTGACTGCCCCTTCCAAGACATGAATGCCCTGTAAAGCTTCAAGCCGGGTTTCGTATTCTTTCCTGGTAGCTATATCTTTTGTCCGTTTCAATATCTCCTGCAGGAAAATAATCGCATTCTCTGTCCTGTTCCCCTTGACTGCCAAACGAAGCGCAAGGCTTGCGAGGGCCTCACCGCCGGGTCTTTTCGCCCCCTCCATCAGGTATTCGGACGCACGACCATTTTCATGCAGAAAATAGAAAGAATTGAATCCCATAAAGAAAGGAAGCATCCAGTCCCAATCCCGATATCGACTCCCCTTTGCCAGCAGGGAATTGGTTTCCCTTACCATGTTGCCGTCCCAGGTCAGGATGGCGTTGGCAAAGTAGTATGGGTCATAGAAATACGGATCAAGATCAGTAGATGCTTGTAATGTTGAGTAGATCCAGCGCCATTCCCAATCCTTTACACGCGGCCGTTCCGAGCGATTCAGGGTACCGCCGTAATAAACAAGGGCTTTCAAAAACAGAAAGTCGGAGGCCAAACCGTCATATTCCAGCGAGGTGATTTTAAGCAAAGGACCAGGAATAACGTAAGCCACATCCTCCCCTTGGTGTAATGTTTTCCTTTTATTGGAAACAGTAGAAAGGGTAAGGATATGGACCGGGATCAGCAGTAAGACGAGTATGATCGGCAGGGCGCGGCGGATAATCATGGGAATTCTCTCTTGCTGAATACGGCGCAGGCGATGGCAACGGCAAGGCTGGTATAGACCAGACCATACGAGACGGTCCAAAAGACATACGAACCGCTGGGTGCGATTCCATGGGCCACCTGGGTCTTGATATCAAAGAAAGAAAGGTTCGGAAACATGTAATAGGCTATCTGGACGACCTTGACGATAACCGGCGACGGCGCAATGCCAGCCCCTTGGGGTGCCTCCACCAAGGCCTTGACATCGTTGATCGAGTTGCCGATCAGATATGCAACGATAGTCAACATCAAGGAAATGAACGAGGTCGATGTGAAAGAGGCAAAGAGAAAACTCAACGCGGCGAGCAGGATAAGCGCCAAAGTGTTAAACGCTAGAGAAAGGCCGACTAGCGACCATGAAAACCTGGGAAAGTACCCGGGAGTATTCAATTTAACCAGGTAGATCGAGGCAGCCGCAAAGAGACTCAACAAGGCCATGGACACAATGATCAGCAATGCAATCCCTAAAAACTTGCCGACAATGTACTGGGATCTGGAAATCGGCCTGGAAAGAACCATATAGATGGTCTTTCTGTCCAGATCCTTCGCCAAAAGATTAATTCCGACGAAAAGCACGAGAAGCAGTCCGGCAAAGGATGCGGACGACAACGCCATGTCCACGGCAACCTTTCCCACTTCCTGCATTATCATGCTTGAGATGAGGAGATTTGCAACCATCATTAATAGCGCCAGTATGGAGATGCCGTACATGGCCCTGTTTCTGAGACCCTCCTTGAAGGTTATCGCCGCTACCGACCAGAGCTGTATCATTTGCTAGAAAACCTCCTTCAAACCGGCCTTGGCGACCTCGGCCAGAAACACGTCCTCCAAAGTGGCGCCTTCTGCCAGCAGATTATCCACCCGGTCCACCAGCCGCAATCGGCCGCCAACGATGATGCCGACCCTGTCGCAGAACCGCTCCACGTCGCTTAAGATGTGCGAGGAAAAGAACACCGTCTTCCCCTCCCCTTTAAGCTCCAGGATTATGTCGCCCACCATTTTCCTGCCGATCGGGTCGAGGCCACTCATAGGCTCGTCCAGGATCACCACCTGCGGGTCATGTATGAGAGCCAATGCAAGGCCGGCCCTCTGCACCATCCCTTTGGAATAGGTCCTGAGCGGCCTCTTCCGCGCCTCGAGCAAGTTAAGCTTACCCAGCAACAGCTCAGTCCTTTGTCTGATCACTCCCTTCGCCAGGCCGGAGGCCCTGCCGCCGAACCAGAGTAATTCCTCGGCGGTGAGGTAATCATAAAAATAGGGATTCTCCGGCAGATAGCCGACAGACCTGCGCACGGTCTTGTCCCCTGCATCTATCCCCATGATGGAAGCGCTGCCGCTATCGGGAAAGATGAGGTTGATGAGGATCTTGATCGTTGTCGACTTGCCGGCACCGTTCGGCCCGAGAAAACCAAAGACCTCCCCTTGGCCTATTTCCAAGGAAAGGCCCTGCAGGGCCTGAACCCGTTTGGCAGTGACGCCCTCTTTAAATTGCTTTGAAACCTCGACGATTTTTATCATGTTTGACTTTAGCCTGGAAGGCGGAAGATTCCCGCTGTATCAAAGAATTATGCGGATTTGAATATCTGTTAGATTAGCAGAGGTAAAGCAGAAAAGGCCCGCCAGTAACTTTTGGCGGGCCTTTTCACTCCCGAAATTAAAAGGGGTTAAATTGTTGCATATGTTGCACCAGCCAAATCATCGGTTGCTGTTGTCGAAGCAGGAACATCCGTGGTTTTCAACTGAGTGCCAGTAGCCTTACCAGCAACAACCTTCCTGTTTGCCGTAGTATCGGAATCGAAGAGATAAATCTCGCTACCCTGAGTGTGAGCTGCGCCGACGACATACTCAGCTGCAGTAGTGTCAGTGCTGTTGACATCAACTATCACACCGTTGGAAACACCAAATCTAAAGGTCTGAGCAGTGGCAGGAAAGTTGTTTATACTGTTGGCCGCAACCGATACAGTAATATTTTGAGGCCCAAATACAAGGGCTCCAACTCCAGCAGCACCAGTACCGCCAGTACCATCAGCTTTAATACCGGCAGTTGAAGCAAATACGCCGCCTGAATCGTTGTTAAACCCGTTTTCCGCCAACTTGACGTTGTTGAGGTCTGAAAGTGCGGCGCTGTTGTACCCTCTGACTCTGTACTGCGAGAACTGCGGGATGGCGATGGCCGCCAGGATGCCGATGATCGCAACAACGATCAAGAGCTCGATGAGGGTGAAGCCTTTGTTGCTTCTCAGTTTGTTTAACATTTTACTTCTCCTTTCGCTTGGGTTTGTTGCTGAACCTGGTTAATAGGCCAATAGCTTTAACTATCGGTAATCACCTCCGGCAGCTATGGTTTCCATATTTATCGTTCTTATCTGCTAGAGACATGCCAACAAGGATAAGCGTAGCTTTATCTCGTAGTTTCAACACGTTAACACATCACATAATTCTCACGCAAGCCACTAGGCGCCCGCACAAACAATTTTGTGCTCCGAAAGTGACACAATTTGTCATCCAACAAGGGACTCTCACTGTCTTTCGTCATCCTCCATGCCGAACTTGGCCAGCCGGTAGCGAAACGACCTGAAGGTCATCCCCAAAAGCGATGCAGCCCGCTTCTTCACCCCGCCGCTCCGGGAAAGGGCCTGCAAAAGAAAGCGCTTCTCTATGCCATCGAGGTAGGCCTCAAGGTTCATCCCCCCATCGGGAAGATCGACCACGCCTCCAGCTACTGTTCCCGCCTGAAAATTTACGACCTGCGGCGGCAGGCAATCCTCGCTGACGACCCTGTTGCCGAGGACCACGCAGCGCTCGACCAGGTTCTCCAGTTCCCTCACATTGCCGGGGAAAGGATAGGATATGAGCGCCTTCAAAGCACCGGGAGTAATTATCTCGCCAGTTCCGGAAAACTGCGCTAATTTCTTATAGAAAAACTCCACAAGCGGCAGTATGTCTTCCGGCCTCTCCCGGAGCGGCGGCATCTGCACGGGGACCACATTCAGACGGTAAAAGAGGTCTTCGCGGAACGTTCCTTCCTTGACCTGATCCTCCAGGTCCCTGTTGGAAGCAGCAATAATCCGCACATCGGCCTTTATTGCCGACGTCCCCCCGACCCGGCGAAACTCGCGCTCCTGCAGCACGCGCAACAGCTTGGCCTGCAACTGCAGCGGCACCTCCCCTATTTCATCGAGAAAAAGCGTGCCACCCTCCGCCTGCTCGAAGAGACCGGCACGGTCGGCTATGGCGCCGGTGAATGAACCCTTTTTATGACCGAACAGCTCGGCCTCCATCAGCGTTTCCGGGATCGCCCCGCAATTGACCGCCACAAAAGGCTTATCGTGGCGGGGACTGTTGTAATGGACGGCCTTAGCCGCAAGCTCCTTCCCCGTTCCGCTCTCACCCAGCACCAGCACGTTTGCCATGCTGTTTGCAACCTTTTCGATGAGGTCGTAAACCGCCCGCATCTTCTTGCTCTTCCCGACCAGGCCGCCAAAACTGTAACGCTCCTGGACCTCGTGCTTCAGGCGGCGGTTTTCCTTTTGCAGGCTGCTCTTTTCCAGGGCGTTTTTCACCAGCACCTTCACTTCTTCAACCTTGAAGGGTTTGGCGATATAATCGTACGCCCCGAGCTTCATCGCCTCCACCGCCTGTTCAGCCGTGGTATAAGCCGTGATCATCAACACCGCGGTCTCGGGGGTCGTGGTCTTGATCCGCTCCAGAAGGGCCATGCCGTTCAGGCCCGGCATGCTCACATCGGAAACCACCAGATCGTATGTGTCGCTTTCGAGCAATTTCAGTGCAACGTCGGCGTTTTCCGCCTGCGCCACATAATACCCTTCCCTCTCAAGAAGGATGGCGAGAAACTCCCGCATGCTCTGCTCATCATCTACTACAAGTATTCTCGTCTGCATAGAGCCTCACCGAAAAATCAACTCTCAACTCTCAACTCTCAACTCTCAACTCTCAACTCTCAACTCTCAACTCTCAACTCTCAACTCTCAACGCGGCATTACACCGGCAGATATATGGTAAACGTCGTTCCTTTGCCGATACTGCTGTCAACCGCTATCATCCCGTCATGGGCCTCGATTATCCTGTAGACCGTGGCAAGGCCGAGGCCGGTCCCGCCTGTTTTGGTCGTGAAAAACGGTTCAAAGATCCTGTTCACGTCTTCCGGGGCCATGCCGGCGCCGTTGTCCGTCACGTCTATCCGCACCTCTCCGCCTTGTCCTTTTAAATGCTCGCGCGTTTTCAGCACCATAGACTGCACATTTATGGTTCCTCCGGCGGGCATGGCATCGGCGGCGTTCGTCAGCAGGTTCCAGAATACCTGCTGAAACTGGTCACGGTCAACCTCTACGGACAGGTCGTCAGGGCATTGATTCTGGACCGTCACCCTTTCGAAACGAGGATCGGATACGAGTAGCGCGACGAGGTTTTCCACGCAGCCTCTCAGCTTCATCGCAACCTTGATCGGCCTCTTTGGGCGCGCATAGGCGAGGAAGTCGGTGATGAGCCCGTTCAGCCGCTCGGTCTCCCGCAGCACGATATCGAGGAGCTTCCTGTCCCCGGCCGCAATTCCACCTCCCAGGGCAATGAGCTGCACCGAGCCGCTGACTGAAGCGAGCGGATTCCTGATCTCGTGGGCTATGCGGGCGGAAAGCTCACCGATGGCGGCCAGCCTGTCTGCCTTCTTCAGCCGTTCCTCCATCCGTTTCCACACGGTCAGGTCCTGGAAGTCTATGATTGCCCCGAGGCGGTTTCCATACGCGTCGGTAAAGGGGACCGACTTGAAGCCGAAGATCATCCTGTTTCCTGTGGGAGTCTCGTACTCAACCTCCTGCCGTTGCAGGTCGAATATGTCGTCAAACGCACTGAATCCGGGGATCAGATCGGTCACCGCCCGGTCGTAGGCGTCACGCTGGGAGACGCCGGTCAATTCCTCCGCATAACGGTTGAAGGCCCTTATCCTCCCGCTGTTATTGATGGTCATGAGACCGCTGTCCAGATTGGTGACGATAGTGCTGTTCAGCCGCTCCAGTTCCTCATAGTCGATCACCTTTTCCTTCAGGGCACGCTCGCTCCTCCTCGCCCGCTCCGCCAGGTAGCCGGTCAGGAACGCAGTCATATAGAAGGCCGAGATATTGATGAAGATCGTGTAGAGTATGTGACTCGCCCCGTACTGGAGGGCCGCAACCTGGCTCAAGCCAATGGACGCAAGCCTCCCGAAGTACTGGAGATCGACGATGGCACCGTAGAGGATGCCGCAGAGGGAGGCAGTGTAGAAGGCTTCCCTGCGGGACAGGAGGACACTGGCGTTTATGATCGCCAGGATGTAGAGAAACGAAAAGGGTGAGTTGACCCCACCAGTCAGAAATATCAGGACTGTGACCAGAAGAAGGTCCCAGACTATCTGCAGGTAGGTCAACGCCAGGTTGAACCTGACTGTGAACCGCAATGCGAGTAGGGAAAGGATGGAAAAGAGGTAGGTGGAGACAATCAACCTGGTCAGGACAGGAAACGCCTCGATGACGACTATTTCAGGTTCTCTCACATTCAGGATGGTGGTGGACACGAGGAAGAGCGAAACCACCACCAGCCGGAGCAGGATAAACCATGTGAGCCTTTTCTTCTCGTCCATCTACTAACCGCCGCCGACGGCACCGGCAAGTTTGAAGATCGGCAGATACATGGCGACAACGAGACCGCCGACGGTTGTGCCGAGGAACACCATCAGAAGCGGTTCCATCATGGAGGTGAGCGCTCCCACCGCGTCGTCCACCTCATCGTCATAGAAATCCGCGATCTTGGACAGCATGGCATCCATTGCGCCGGTCGCCTCCCCGACGGAGATCATCTGCACCACCATGGGCGGGAAGACCCCGCACGCCGCCAGCGGTTCGGCAATGGTCTTGCCTTCTGAAATCGCCTGACGCACGTTGTAGATCGCCTCTTCGACGATCTTGTTCCCCGCTGTCTTGGCCACGATTTCCAGCCCGTCCATGATCGGCACACCGCTGCTGATCATGGTGCCGAGGGTCCTGGTGAATTTCGCCACGGAGACCTTTCTGACCAATGGGCCGACGATCGGCGCCTTCAACGCCATACGGTCTATGTTTTTACGGCCGTTTGCCGTCGCGTAGTATTTGCCGATGGCTATCTTGATGCCGATAACAGCTGCTATGATGACGATGATGTATCTCTGCAAGAAATTGCTCAGTGCAATGACGATCTTCGTCGGCGCCGGCAGATCGCCGCCGAAGTCTGCGAACATCTTGGCAAAGGTCGGGATGACGAAAACGAGGATTACGCCGACGACGATCACCGCGATGGACATGATGGTGGCGGGATAAACCATCGCCCCCTTCACCTGCTTCTTCAGTTTCATCGCCTTTTCAATGTACGCCGCCAGACGGTTGAGGATAGTATCCAGAATACCCCCCGCCTCGCCGGCTGCCACCAGGTTGACGTAAAGCTGATCGAACGCCTTCGGATGCTTGGAAAGCGCCTCGGCAAAGGTGGAACCGCTTTCCACGCTCTCCTTCACCTTGACGAGGATGTCCTTGAATGTCTTGTTTTCCTGCTGGCCGGCAAGGATCTCCAGGCACTGCACGAGCGGCAGACCTGAGTCGATCATCGTGGCGAACTGGCGGGTGAAGACGACCAGGTCCTTGGTCTGGATCTTTTTGGCCCCGCCGAGGAACTTCAGCTCCATACTGAGACCCTTGCCGGTATCCTTTACCGATATGTTGGTGAAACCGTATCTCTTGAGCTGCGCCTCCACCAGCGAGGCGTTCGCAGCCTCCATGACCCCTTTTTGCACCGATCCGGCCTTGCTTCTGCCTTCCCAATTAAACTTGGACATCGTTCCTCCCGCCCCAAGGGCGTTACTCGTCAGACAAAGATCTTCAAAAAGCTATCTGTTACCCTAAAGAGGCCTTCGCATCTGGCCCTGCGTGTTGCCGACCGATATCATCTGTTTCAGCTCGTCCGGCTCCGGCGATCTGGCCATGGCATCGTCAACCGTAATTATCCGTTTGGTAAAAAGGGCGTACAGCGACTGGTTCATGGTCATCATGCCGAATTTGTCCTGACCGACCTGCATCTGGGAATAGATCTGGTGGATCTTGTCCTCACGGATCAGGTTGCGGATCGCAGGGTTCGGCACCATCACCTCAAGGGCGAGCGCCCTGCCGTGCCCGCTCGCTCTCGGAACGAGGGTCTGGGACAGGACCCCTTCCAGGACGAAGGAGAGCTGGGTCCTCACCTGCGTCTGCTGGTATGGCGGGAACACGTCTATGATGCGGTTGATCGTCTGGGCGCAGGAATTGGTATGCAGGGTGGCAAAGCAGAGATGGCCGGTTTCCGCCAGGGTCAGGGCGGCCTCGATGGTTTCCAGGTCCCTGAGCTCGCCGACCAGTACGACGTCCGGGTCCTGGCGCAGAACGTATTTGAGGGCGTTCCTGAAGCTCTTGGTGTCCGCCCCCACCTCCCGCTGATTGACCAGGCACCCCTTGTGGGGATGGAGGTACTCGATCGGGTCCTCTATCGTGACGATGTGATCGTGGCGGTCCACGTTGATCTTGTCGATGATGGAGGCCAGGGTGGTCGATTTGCCGCTGCCGGTAGGTCCGGTAACGAGCACCAGTCCTCGCGGCTTGGCGGCGAGCTCCCTTACGACCGGCGGCAGCCCCAGTTCATCGAAGGTGAGTATCTTGTAGGGAATGACCCTGAATACCCCGGCAACCGCTCCCCGCTGGACGAAGATGTTCCCCCTGAAGCGCGACAGCCCCTTGACGCCGAAGGAGAGGTCCAGTTCGCTCTCCTCCTCGAACTTGTGTTTTTGCGCATCGGTCAGGATGCTGTAGCAGAGCTGCTTGGTTTCGATCGGCGTGAGGGGAGGAAAATCCATCGGGGTGATCTTGCCGTCGATCCTTATCTGTGGCGGGGTGTTTGTCGTGACATGGAGATCAGATCCCCCCCTGTCAACAAGCTCTTTCAGCAGTTGATGCAAGTTCGCCATAACTTTATTGCCTCCTAATCGTCGGCCACGGTGACCCGGAGCACCTCTTCAAACGAGGTGACCCCTTCTTTGAGCTTGGTAAGCCCCGACTGGCGCATGGTTTTTATCCCGAGGCGCATCGATTCCCGCTTTATTTCAGCCGTGTTCGCGCCGTTCAGGATGAGTTCCCTGATCTCCTCGAGCATCGGCATGACCTGGTAAAAGCCAACCCTCCCCTTGTAGCCTGAGCCGTTGCATTTCGGGCAGCCGGCCCCCTTGTAGCAGACAAATTCCTGGGCTTCGTTGGCCGACGCGCCGGCGTCGATCAGCGCCTGTACCGGAATCTCTTCCACGACCTTGCAATCGGAGCAGACACGCCGTGCCAGCCTCTGCGCAGTGATCAGGTTCACCGCGGATGCGACCAGAAACGGTTCGATCCCCATGTTCAGCAGTCGGTTGATGGTAGAGGGCGCATCGTTGGTGTGGAGCGTAGAAAGGACCAGGTGCCCGGTCAGGGCGGCCTTTACGCCGATTTCTGCCGTCTCGAAGTCGCGGATCTCGCCGATCATGATGATGTCCGGGTCCTGACGCAGAAATGCGCGCAGGGCGGCGGCGAAATTCAGACCGATATCTTCGTGCATCTGCACCTGGTTTATGCCGGCAAAGTTGAACTCGACGGGATCCTCCGCCGTGGATATGTTTTCGCTGACCTTGTTCAGCTCCGACAGGGCCGAATAGAGAGACACCGTCTTGCCGCTCCCGGTGGGGCCTGTGACAAGGACCATGCCGAAAGGTTTATGGATTTCCTTCTGGAAATGAGCCAGTGCATCCGGTTCATAGCCAAGCTTGGTCATGTCCAGTTGCAGGTTCGATTTGTCGAGAAGCCGCATGACGATCTTCTCGCCGAACAGGGTCGGCAGGACGGAGACGCGGAAATCCATGTCCTTGCCGCCACCCAGCTTGATCTTTATGCGGCCGTCCTGGGGGAGGCGCCGTTCGGCGATATCCAGTTCCGCCATTATCTTGATGCGCGAGGTAATGGCGTTTTTCAGCTTCATGGGGGGCTTCATCACCTCATACAGTATGCCGTCGATGCGGTAGCGTACCCGGAAGCTCCTCTCGTAGGGCTCCACATGGATGTCGCTCGCCTTTTTCTTGATGGCGTCGGTAAGGATCAGGTTCACCAGCTTGACCACCGGCGCGTCCTCGGTGGCGCGTTCGAGTGAGGAGACATCGACATCCTCCTCTTCGCCGATCACCTCCAGGTCGTCCAGCTCCAGATCGTTCATCACGTCGGCCAGAGAAGCGGACTGGTCGTAGAACTTGTCTATGCCCCCCCTTATGGCCGACTCGGAGGCAATGACCACCTCCACGTTGTAGCCGGTCATGAATTTTATGTCGTCGATGGCGAAAATATTGGAAGGGTCGCACATGGCGATGATGAGGGTGGACCCGGACCTGTTCACCGGCACGATCTGGTACTTCTGGGCGATATCAACTGGGATGATCTTGATGACGGAAGCGTCCACATCGTAATCTGCGAGGTTTATGGAGGGAAAACCGTACTGCTTGGAGAGAAATGATGTCAGATCCGGCTCGGTTATCAGGCCGTTTTTAATAAGTATGGAACCGAGGCGCTGTTGCCCGCCGGACTCTTTTTGCTCCTCAAGGGCTTTCGTCAGCTGCTCTTTTGTTATTATGCTATTTTTAACCAGGAGTTCTCCCAGTCTGCTCACGTGCATACGAAATAACCTCGATTAATTAAAGTGAATCACAAGGATAGTATTTTGAATGCCATGCCATGTCAAGCAATTCTTACCCCTCAATCGCCGCCAAAAGACAGCCTTTCATCAAGCCATCTGGAGGGGCGCAACCGGTCCAGACGGCAAACGCAATTTCGCCCTGGGCGGCAAGCATGCCGATGCCGTTGGCGCATTTCAACCCCCTTGCCCTGGCAGCCTTCAGGAGAGGGGTCTCCAGCGGGGCATAGACCATGTCGTAGATGCAGGCGGCAGGGTTCATGAGCGATGTGTCAAGACCGTCAAATGACGTATTATTCATTCCCACTGAGGTCGTATTGACAATGAGGTCTATGCGACGCAGCGAATCCGATGATCCGAGGATATCCAGGGAGGACGAACCGAGCTCCACCTGCGGGAATACGCCCTTGAAGCACGAGACCAGATCATCCCCCCTGCTGTGGCTCCTGTTGGCTATGGTGACCGATTCGACACCCGCATTGCAGAGGGCGGCAACAGCCCCCCTGGCGGCGCCACCTGCGCCAAGGACCAGCACATGCGCGCCATGTGGGGCAAATGCCAGCTCTGCCTCAAGAGACCTGACAAGCCCTGCACCGTCGGTGTTGTAACCGACGAGAAGCCCGTCTTCGCGGTTTACGGTGTTTACGGCGCCCATCAGTTCAGCTTCCGGCGAAAGTTTGTCCAGATAAGGGATGATGGCCGTCTTGAAAGGGATGGTTACATTGAAACCGGCAACGCCCAGATTGCGCAATCCCAGAACCGCAGGAAGCAGTCCATCGGCCGTAACCGCAAAGGGGACATAGACGAAATCCAGCCCGAGCGCCTCTATGGCGGCATTTTGCATCAGCGGAGAAAGGGAATGGGTGACCGGCGATCCGATGATACCCAGCACCCTTGTCCGACCGGTTATTCTGCTTTTCATCGGAGTCCGTACCCGCTCAAAATCCCTGAAATCTGCATCTGCAGTTCCGGCGATATCTTCGCCGCTGTCCGAAGTTCCTGAATCCCCTCGCCCAACTGTTTCAGTTGCAGCAAGGTTTCACCCGCCTCCATGTGCCCATTGGCATAAATAAGGATCGCCTTCCCCGTATCCAGGTCCCGGAAGAACATCCCGCCGGAAATACCCCTCAGGATATAGCTGTTCCAGATGGAAATATCGGGGAACTGCGGTGTATCTTCGTTCCCCCTCACCAGTTGATAGCATATCCCCCGCTGCCGAAGCGAGTAATTGGGAAACTGGACGGAATACCTGGTTGAAAAATCTATATACACGGGTCTCCGTGCGTACTGCTCGGTAATGGCCAACTGAAGGGCATTTTCAGGGGAGATCGTATCAATGGGAATCGACCTGAGCATGCTGTAACGGAACAGTTCGGGAAATGAATCCAGATACCATTTGAAGACCAGATGGGGAGTATGCAGAAGATCCAGATCATCGCGCATCTTCTCTACCCCCTGCAGGTACCAGAGGGGAAAGGCGCCGCTGTCGCCCCAGGTAAATAGCACCGCCCCCTGCGGAAGAGAGCGGAGGGTGTTGCTTGCATAGTCGTAGGCGATGTAGTTCTCGTGCTGATCGTTCTCCACATAATGAAGGGCGCAGACCGTAGTGGGAAGGGCCAGGAGGAGAAAGCCTGCCGCAACCTTCACCGGCAGCGTGGAGACGGTCCGCAGCGGGAGAAACGCCAGCGCATTTTTCAAAAGGGCGAAGAGCCCCAGACCGATGAAAACGGCAGACAGGAGATAAAGGGGGGTAAAGAACTCCTCGGTGAGGAAGATCATGTCCCCCGGGGTATTGAAATAACCGACTATGACCAGGAGAAAGAACAGGATGCCGATCAGATAGGCCAGAACCTCGTCCCGTCGTTTTTTGAGGAAAGCGGCGATGCCGATCAGGACCAGGGCAAAGCCGCACCAGGTGAATTCGTACGGAACGTTGAAGGCGTTGATCTGTGCCCAGAGCAGCGAAAGGTCCCTGGCAGGTTTTTCCACCGGATACCCCTTGCGCAACAGGTTCCAGAGGAACTGCGTCAGGTCCTTCGGGTCGCCCCAGTTCAGGAGCGGATTCTGCGTGGCCCTGACCGGCAAGTGGAGATGCACGGAGAAACCGAGAACCGCGAAGAAAACGGCGATTATCAGATCCTTCACCCGGAAGACGAGCCGCCAGTTCATGGAGAGTATGAGGAAGGCGAAGGACGGCAGGAGCAGCACTATCGTCTGATGGGCGCCGAAAGCGAGGCCGGCGAGGAAAGCGCCCAGATACACGTAGGCAGGGCGTTCTTCACCTTTGCGGTAACTGTCGCGCCAGAGAAGGAGGAGATAGACGATCATCGCCGAAAGAAACGAGATGAGAGGATACGGCTTGTCGTGATTGGACTGAAGCCAAAGCCTGGCGGAAAAGGCAAAAGTGATTGCCGCGCAGAAGGCGATTCCCCTTTTGTATAACTCGGAAAATCTCCGGTCCTCGGTCAGGACTTCTGTCGCCAGGATGTGGGATGTTATCAGGTATACGCCGTAGCAGGCGACGGAAGCGGAAACGGCAGTGGCTATGTTCACCCGGAAGGCGATGCTGCCGAAGGGTAGGTAGATAAAAGGCCTGGCATAGTTCACAAACAGGGGATAGCCAGGAGAATGGGCGGTGCCCAGAGAAGCTATGGCGGTAATGAACTCCCCGCTGTCGAAAAAAGTGACGGAAGGCGCGAGGGTCAGAAGATAAATCAAAAGCGGCACCGAAACGGAGAGGACCGCAAACGGATCCACCCTTTGCCAAAGCTTTACGTTACTCAAGTATTTTCTCCTGTTGGGTCGAGGTTTCGCTTATCTTTTTCAGAGACACCTTGTCGCGCCAGAGGTAATAGAGCCCGGCACAGATGACCGGAAAGAAACTGAGGCCGTGGATGACGAGCGCAACGCTCAAGGCCCGCTCCTTCTGAACGGCGAATGCCATCAGGCCGTAGACGCAAGCCGCGTGATAGGTCCCCACATAGCCGGGTGAAGCGGGAACCATCACCGCAAAGACCAGAAAGACCATGATGAACATGGAAGCGGTAATGGGTAGGATGATGCCGAAGGAGCGGAGCAGCATGTCCACCGGCCAGATTGCAGCGGCCCAGATGATGATGGAGGTACCGAACAGGGCAACGAGTTCCGCGGGTCTTGAGGAGAGGCGCAGACCGGAAATGAACGAGCCCAGGAGCGGGACGACCTTTTCCGATATCCTGGCGGGAAAGGGCTTCAGCAGGGCACCGACCAGGCGAATCGTCCAGGCGGTCCGTTTCTTCAGAACCACCAGAAAGGTCACCACCAGGGCGTAGATGGCGAGGGTTACATAACCGCCGACGACCAGCCCGTGCTGCACACTCTCCATCCCGGCGGGAAGCCTGACGGTGAAGAAGGTGACCAGGAGGATGAGGAGCACGGTAAAGCCGTCAAAGAGGCGGTCAACCACCAGGGTGGCAAAGACCGCGCTCGTCTCGATCCCCTCCTTCTGGCCGAGCACGTAAGCCCGGACAAATTCCCCGAGCCTCGCCGGCAGGAGGTTGTTGGCCATATAGCCGATGATGGTCGATGGGAAAAGATTGGCCATCGAGGTCTTTTTGATCGGCAGGAGGAGATATTTCCACCGCACTGCACGGAAATAGTAGCTGACAAAGGTGACGACCATCGCGGGAAGGAGATAGAGGTAGTCCATCTCCCTGAAAGCCATGATCAGCTTGTCAAAGTCGATCTTGCGGAAGAGCAGAAAGAGAAAGAAGAGACTGATCCCAACACCGACTAAAAGCTTCTTGTCAAAACCCTTCTTCGTCACATTCAATCCTTCAGCAGATATTCGCGGTATTCGATGACGGCCGCATCGCCCAATATCTCGCGGCATCGCCCTATGTCTTCGGCAATGGCCCTCTGCAGGGACGGAATATCGGGAAAGGTCTGCTCGCCGCGAACCCTGTCGATGAAATAAAGCCTGACCTCCCGGCCGTAAAGGTCCCCATCGAAGTCGAAGAGGAAGACCTCGACGGCCAGTCTCTCATCCTTGAAGGTGGGGTTGTTCCCGATGTTGCAGGCGCCGTCATAAAGGACGTCATCGATCTTCACCTTGACGGCGTAAACCCCCTCTTTCGGAAGGAGTTCCTTGTCCGTCTCGATGTTCGCCGTTGGAAAACCCAGCCCTTTGCCGCGATGGTGGCCGTGAACGACTGTGCCACCCAGGGAAAAATGGCGGCCGAGCAGCGGGATGACCCCTTTTACGTCGCCGTTCATGATCATGGTGCGGACCGACGTGCTGCTGAAAACTATCTTCCCGTCATGAATCGGCTCCAGCACCTCGACCTCATAGGAAAATTCCTCTCCCAGGCGGCTGAGCAGCGCCACGTCCCCTTCACGGTCGCGGCCGAAGGCGTAATCATAGCCGATCACCAGCTTCCTCACGCCGATCTTTTCGACCAGGACCGTTTTGACGAACTCTCCGGCGGTCAAGGCGGCAAACTTCATATTGAAAGGGATCTCGATCAGGTAATCTATGCCCGACGCCTCGATGAGAGTTTCCTTTTCCTCGTAGGTATTGATCAAAAGCGGGCTCTTCTCCGGCGCAAGCACCTTGAGCGGATGGGGAACGAAGGTCACCACCACCGACACGCCGCCGAGTTCAGCGGCCGACTTTTTGACCCGGCGGAATATCTCCCGGTGCCCCAGATGGACCCCGTCGAAGTTACCTATGGTGACGACGGCGTTGGGGAGCTTTTCGACTATGTTGGATAAATCTTTAAAAATTATCATGGATTTTATATTGAGAACCTGGGATCAGAGACCGGTGATCGGGGATCAGAAAAAAATCCAGTTCCCAGTTCACGCCTCTGCCGTCTCAGCCGGCTTCTTCTTGCCGAAAATCAGCGCCACCCAGATGCTCACCTCGTACATCAGGTACAGGGGGAGCATGATGACGAACATGGTGATCAGATCGGCGTGAAATGCGGCGATGATCGAGCTGGCAAGCAGCGCATACTTGCGGTTTCTGGCCAAAAGCCGGTAGCTGACTATGCCGAATCGGGACAACAGGAGCGCCAGGATCGGCAACTCGAAGATGAGGCCGAAGATGAGGATCAGCCGTAGGCAGAAATTTATATACGCGCTCAGGTTGAACCAACTCTGGAGCCCTTGCGCCTCGTAAGATAGCGAGAAGTTGATGATGACTGGCCAAATGACGATGAGAAAGAAGAGCGCCCCGATACAGAAACTGATGGTGCTGAACGTGACGAAGGGAACGACGAGCCTCTTTTCCTTTCGGGTCAGCCCCGGGGCGATGAATTGCCATACCTGATAGAAAACCACCGGCAGGACGAGGATCAGACCGGCAATAATCGAGATCTTGCACTGGATGAAGAACGGCTCCAGGGGAGCGCTGTAGTTCAGCATCCTCTCCTTGACCGGTGCGGTCACCTCCTGCTCCAGCTTGTAGCGGTTGTAGATCTCCGGATACCTTTTTTTCACCTCACCGTAGGCCTGCTTCTTCAGCTCGGTCAGATAGGTCTTGCCGGTCAGCGGCTTCTCCACGAAACCCAGCAGGTCGTTGGCGAAGTTCCACGACACCCCCATGCCGATGACGATGGCGACGATGGAAATGATCAGCCTTTTACGCAATTCGACCAGATGTTCGATGAATGGCAGGACCTTCTCATCGGCCATAATGAATCCCCTTCCAGACCAGCTCTTCACACCATCGAATTTTATAGCACAGCACAAAGTCAAAGCGCAACTGCTTTAACCCGAGCCGGAACGTGACAACTGTTAAATCATTTTGGCCATGGTATCGGCGACAGCATCCAGGGGAACTACGCCGTCCACGCAGACCGCGTCCATGACCGCTTTCGGCATTCCGAAAACAACGGAGGTTTCCTCGGATTCCACAAAGACCCTCCCCCCGGCAGCCTTTAGCGCCTTGGCGCCGTTCGCCCCGTCCCTTCCCATCCCGGTGAGGACAAAGGCGAGGGCTTTGCTGCCGCAAACCCCAGCGGCGGACTCGAGCAGAACGTCAACAGACGGCCGGTGAAGCGTCTCCTCCGGCAAGTGGTCAAGCCGGACGCGCAGACTGCTGCCGCGGCGCCTGAGCTTTAAATGCACCCCGGCCGGGGCGATATATGCGGTCCCCGGCTTGACCGGTTCGCCATCTACCGCTTCCTTAACCGTCAGGGCGGATAGCCTGTCGAGCCTGTCGGCCAGAGAAGCGGTGAAGCCGACCGGCATGTGTTGAACGATGAGGATCGGAGCGGGGATGTCCCCGGGAATCTTGCCCAGCACGGCCTGCAACGCGGGGGGGCCGCCTGTGGAAGCGCCGATGACGACCACTTCGGTCTCGCCTTTCGCAGCCGACAGCCGGCTTCCGGGAGCAGTGGACCGTTCCTCCTCCCCCCCCTTCAGCTTGCCGACGTCCACCCGCGCGGCGATCAGGATCTTTGCGGTCAACTCCCGGGCGAGCGCAGCGATGTCCATCGGGCCGCCGACCGACGACTTGTCGACGAAATCGACGGCGCCCAGTTCCAGCGCCCTGAGGGCATTGTCATCACCCCTCTCGGTCAGGGAACTGAGCATAATCACCGGCGTGGGACACTCCTTCATGATCCTTTCGAGGGCCGCCAGACCGTCCAGCACCGGCATCTTTACGTCGAGGGTGACAACGTCGGGACTAAGTTCCTTGACCAGCGCAACGGCCATTTCTCCGTTAGAGGCCACGTCGATCACCTGTATATCCGGGTTTCCATTGAACATCATGATGACGGCACGCCGGATGAACGCCGAATCGTCCACGACCAGAACCCGTATTTTGTTACGCTCATGAACCGTCATGGCCGCAGCGTCAACCTCTCACCCGATATACGATGGCGCCGGGGAAGCGTATGGGAATGTAACGCGAAGTGATCCTGGAAAGGGATTCCGAGTGTCCCAGAAACAGGAGCCCGTCATCCGGGAGAAATCTTGCGAAATTTTCAACGATCCGCTTTACCGTCCCATCGTCGAAGTATATCAGGACGTTTCGGCAGAATATGATATCGACCCCCGCTTCGGACACGATGCCGTCAAGATCGAGCAGGTTTCCCTGGGCGAAACTGCACATGCTGCGGATCGAATCCTTGACCCGGAACCCGCTCTCGCATTTCCTGAAGAAGCGGTCCAGGTACAACGCCGGCAGCGACTGGAAGGCCCGGCCGGAGTAAGTCCCGTCCTTAGCCCGCTCTATGACCTTCGGATCGATATCCACCCCGGTGATCTTCACGTCCCAGTCCCAGGCGAAACAGCCCGATTCCAGGACCAGCATCGCCAGGGTGTAAGCCTCTTCACCGCTGGAACAGCCGGCCGAGAGTATCCGTATTTCCCTCTCGCCGTTTTTCACCTTCCTTTCCTTCAGAGCCGGGAGCGCAACCTCGGCAAATGCGCGCAACTGGATCTCCTCGCGGAAGAAATAGGTCTCATTGTTGGTGATCCGGGAAACGAGCTGGAGCCGTTCCTCCGTCCCCCCCGGCGCGAATTTCAGATAGGCGTAATACTCGGCAAATGATGAGAGTCTCAGTTCTTCAAGGCGGGAGAGGAGTCTGGAGGAAAGATACCCCTCTTTGCCGTTTTCCACGAGGAGGCCGAAGTTCTCGGCGACAAATTCCTTGATCAACCGGAAGTCTTCGAGCGACATGACCGCTTTGCCGTCCATCTCCATCAGTGGCACTTCTCCATGGTGAGCCCCTTCAGCGCCATTGCAGCCCTGGCCCGCACCGCACCATCCACGTCGCACCGTTTAGCCTGCGCCAGCTTTTTCAGGGGGGTGCTGTCGTAACAGGAAACGAGCGCGTCTATGGCCGCAAGCCTCACGGCAGCAGAGGGATCGTCCAAAAGATCGAGCAGCGGGGTTACGCTCTTTCCGTCACCGATCCTGCCGACAGATTCTATCACCCTTTCCCTCAATTCGTCAGCAAATCTTCCCCGCATCATGCGGTGCAGCCGCGGCAACCCGGCCCGTCCTATGGTCAGCAACGCCTCTGCCGCGTATTTACCCATTTCCGGGTCTGTCAAACGCATCACCAGCTCATTAACGGCCAACCCGCTTCTGGAACTCCCCAGAGAGAGGATGGCGTTCTTCCTCACCAGTGAGTCCGGGTCAGACAGCGCGGCTGAAAGGACCGGAACGACCCTGCCCCCCCCTGTTCTGCCCAGCGCCTGCAAAGCGGCCACCCTCACGCTCCAATGGTGATCGTGGCAGGCCGTTGCAAGCTCCGCCAGGCAATCCGGCCCGGCCAGGTTCGCCAGGGCCTGTATCGCCAGGCGCCTGATGTCCGGGTCGTGGTGGGACAGGTAGCCGGTAACTGCGCGTCTCCCCTCGCCGCCGCATCCGAGCCTGCCGAGGGTTTCTATGACGGCAAACTCCAGATGCCTCGCCACGCCGCTCGTTGCCAGGTATTGCACGAGAGAGGCTTCGGCATCGGTAGCCCCGGTCCTGCCGACCCCCCGGATGATCGCATAATCGAGCCGATCGTCTTTCTTCCCCAACAGACGCAGTATCTCCGCCACCGGCGCTGCTTCAAACCCGGTCAAGGCCGCGACCGCCTCTTCCCTCACGTCTTCATCGTTCAATGCAGCCATAAGCAGAGGGATCGCCTCGCGGCATCTCCACCGCCCAGCCGCAGCCGCAGCCTCCCTGCGCACATCGGCGTCCGCATCGCAGAAAAGCGTTGCAAGAGGTTCCATGAATATTTCTGCGTGGGCATGTCCGATGAGGAGGGCGGCGGTTCCCCTTTTCCGGGGCTCCGCCGAATGAAGGAGCTCTGCGACTATCGGGACGATCCTGTCCGGCAGGTAATGGGAGACGACCTCAACCGCCTGCAACCTCACCGCATCGGCAGCATCTCCGAGTAGCGGGGCCACTGCCCTGAGCGCACCGTCATGGGTGGTCCCGGCAAGCGATTTCAGCGTCTCCAACCGGACATCGGCCGTTCCTGCGTCCAGAAGCCGCAAGAGTCTTGAAACGCCTGCGGAGCGCCCCAGCCGCCGCAGCGAACGGAGCGCCGCAATCCGCACGCTGTCGTGGGGATGAGAGAGTCGGGCGAGAAGGAACGGCACAGCCGGTTTGCCGATCGCCGTTATCGCATCCGTCACGACCGCCAGGTAATCACCCTCCTCCAGGAGGGAGAAGAAATCTGGAATTGCCGATTTCTCGCCCAGAAGCCCCAAAAGCAAAACAGAGGCGCAGCGGGTTTCCCGGTCGTTTCCCCGGCCCAGCAACCCCCTGAGATTCACCACCCCATCCCCGGTCACGATGCAGGGGAGGAATTTCTTCCCGGCGCAGGCGCCGCTGTTTTTCCGGGCGATTCCATCCTCGTCGCGGGAGCGCTGGATCGCTGCAAGCGCCCTGGCAGCCGCGGCGACAGGGTTACCCGGAGACCCGCAGAGTATCTCCGCCAGGGGAAAGATGGCGCGCGGATCGCCGATCCTCCCCAGGGCTTCGATTACCGGTTCCCTCAGCATTTCGTTGTCCAGGAGCTGAAGGAGCCGGGGCACCGCCCGGTTATCTCGCATCTCGCCCATGGCCACTATCGCCGGGTATTGCTGCCAGAAATCCTCGTTGAGCAGCTCCATGAGGGGGAAGAGCGCAGCATGCTCTCCGATCTTGCCCAAAGCCTCGGCAGCGGCATGCCTCACGTTGATGTCCCGGTCGCGCAACGCCTCGATCAGCGGGGCGACCGCCTGCCTGCTGGAAATGTCTCCCAGCATGACCGCGCTGAAATTCCTCACCTCCTCGTTTTCATCGCGTAACAGCCTGACCAGCCCGGGAACAGCCTCCCTGCCGAACCGTACCAGCACCTCCATCGCCCCGTTCCGCAGGTCGGCATCCGCATCGTTCCTGACCGCTTTCTCCAAAACGGGATAGTTCGCTTCGAGCCCCATGAAAAGGAGTCTGTCCATGGCCTCCGGCTTGTACCCCTGGTCCTCGTCACCGACCAGGTGGAGCAAGTCCTCGACCGATCTCCCTTCCAGCGCCCCCCTCTCGTCAAACGGCTTGGCCATGTTCCCGCGTCCCCATCTTTCTGTAAATAAGACAACCCGCATCATGAACTGTCCGGAAATCATGATCGTAGATGTGCAGGGCTTCGGCATCCCCGGTGAACAGGTACCCGCCGGGCGCAAGGTGGTTAAACAGGGCATCCACCAGGCGCTGCTGGGTCTCGACGGAAAAATATATCATCACGTTCCGGCAGAAAATCAGATCGAAAGCAACCCCATCGCCTGTGCAGGGAAAATCTTCGCCGTTGACGATATTGCCGAGATTGAGCGGACAAAACCTGACAAGCCTTTTGACCTCGTCGTTCACGACAACGCCCCCCGTCCTCCGCTCCGTGTATCTGTCCAGGTAATCCGCCGGAAGCCCCTTCAGCCTCTCATCCTCGTAATAGCCCGCCTCTGCGCTCTCGATGCAGCTCTTGCTCAGATCCCCCGCGAGGATCTCGATGTCCCAAGCCTTCGGATAGCGGAGCGTTTCCAGAAGGGACATCGCCACGGAATACGGTTCTTCCCCCGTCGAACAGCCGGCGCAAAGGACCCGCAGCTTCATGACGGAGCCGGGGGAGACGGGTACAGGGCCACCCCAGGAGCGGACCACCGCCTGCCCCCTTTCCTCCTCCAGGGCAGGGATGATTTTCTCCATCAGGAAACGGAACTGCGCAGGATTCCTGAAGAAAAACGTCTCGTGGGTCGTGACCAGGTCCAGAAGCGCCGATTCCTCGCGGCGGGATATCTTCAAGAGTTCGAGATAGGCGCCGAAGTCCGGAAGGTCCAGCCGGGCAAGACGCTCCCTTAGCCTGCTCTTCAGGACCTGCCGCTTGTGCCCCTGAAAGCAGAGCATGCTCCGTTCGTGGATAAAATTTTCTATGCTGTTGAACGCTTGGTCTTTCATCCCGGAAACGGCACTACGCCACCTTGAACTCCGTCACGAGCGACGCAAGGCCGATAGCCTGGCTTGACAGGCTCTGGGCGGATTTGGAGAGCTCTTCCACCGATGTCAGGTTCTCCCTCGTGATGTCGCTTATGTTCTCCACTGCGGTCACCACCATCTCCCCACCCTTCTTCTGCTCTGCGGTGGCGTTGGCCACCGACTGGGTCAGGGTGTTCATCCCCAGCACCGCTTCCGCTATCTGGCGGGCGGACAGGGCCTGTTCCCTCGTGGCTATGGTCACTTGCCCGGTCACGTTGTTCATGTTCTCTACGGCTATCCTGATCTGGCGGCTCCCCTGCGCCTGCTCCCTGGTGGCTCCGGTCACTTCCTGGGTCAGGCTGTTCATCCGCTCCACGGCTATCCTGATCTGGCGTCCACCCAATGCCTGCTCTCTCGCGGCGTTGGCAACCATGGCCGTGGAACGGTTCATCTTTTCCACCGCCTGCATCACCTGGGTGGATGCGCTCGCCTGCTCGGAGGTCGTGGTCGTGATGGACGACATCAGCTCGCTGGTGCATTCGATACTCCTGACGATGTTTTCCAGAGCGTTCCCGGCGACTCCTGACAGCTCCATGGATGCCTGCGCTTCTTTCAGGGCCAGTTCGCCGTATTTGACCGAGTTCCCCGTATCCACCTGCACCTGTTTTATCACGAGCCCGATTTCCTTGGTGGCGTTGACGCTCCGCTCCGCAAGCTTTCTCACTTCTTCGGCCACGACGGCAAACCCTCTCCCGGCGTCTCCGGCCCGGGCCGCTTCGATGGCTGCGTTCAGGGCCAAAAGGTTCGTCTGGTCAGCTATCTCGTTGATGACCTTGACGATGCTCCCGATCTCTTCGGAGCGTTTGTCCAGGTTGAGGATCGATTCGGCCGTCTTCTCTATCACCCCGGCCACCCTGTTCATGGAGGCAAGGGCCTCCTGTACCGCCTGCCGCCCAGCGAACCCTTCCTTGGCGGCGGACTTGGCGACGGCGTCCGCTTCTTCCACGTTTTTCGCCACTTCCCTGATGGAACCTGCCACCTGCGCGACTATGGATGCCGTTTCGGAGACGACCTGCTGCAGTTCCTGGGTGTTGCCGGCCACCTGTTCGATGGAGACGGTCATCTGCTCTATGGTGGATGATGTCTCGGAGACGGAGGAGGCCAGTTCGTCGGTGTTCTGCGCCACCCGGTCGATGGAGACCGTCATCTGCTCTATGGTTGCGGATGTCTCGGCCACGGATGAGGACATCACCTCCGCACCCTTGGCCACCTGTTCGCTGGTGGCGCCCAGTTCCTGGATGGTCGAGGCGATTTCGTCGGCATTGCCGGCCAGGGAGTCGGCATTGGCGGCCACGGTCTGGATGGATGCCGCCATCTGCACCATGGTGCTGGAGGTCTCGTCGGCCGCTGAGGCCTGGTTGTGGGCAGAGCGGGTCAGCTGGTTCGAGCTCGTCGATATCTGGTTGGCCGCCGACGCCACCTGTTCCGAGGTGTCACGGATCCGGCCGATCATGGCGCGCAGGTTGTCCGCCATGGCGTTCATGGCCGCCATCAACTGACCGACCTCGTCTTTCGATTTCACGTCTATGCTGGCGGTAAGATCGCCGGATGAAAACCTGTTTGCGGCATTGACGACAGCTCCCAGTGAAACGGTGATGCTTCTGGTCAGGAAGAGCCCGATCAGGATACTCAGGAATATCGCCGCCGCAATGCAGATCCAGACGATCCGAATCGTCTGTGCGGCCAGATCCGACATGATCTTCTCCTTCGACTCCATCCGTTCGACGGCTGCGGCCGCCAGCTCCGTTGAAAGCTTTTCCAGGCTGTGGATTTCGTCCTTGTACCGGATGATGGCCTCGTTGCCGGACTCCGGGGTCGTCAACCTGCCGTCGGAAATCATGCCGTGGACCTCGACCAGCCCCTTGTCGTAGTCCTCCATGTTCCCCTTCATTCGCTTGACCGCCTCGACTTCCTTGGGGATCGTCACCAGCTTCTCCAGGTCGGCGAGCCTGGCCGCCAGGAGCCCCTGCACCTGCCGCCATTTCTCGAAATATTCGGCAACAGTATCCTTAGACCTGATGTTCAGGAACATGTCCTTCTCGAAGCGCCTCAGGCCAAGAACGTCGGCCCTGGCCCTGGCGGAATGCTGGGCGATCATGGCGTCGCTTTTCAGCATCCTTATGGTTGTATCGGTGCTCTTCCTGACCCCCCAATACCCCGTGCCCCCGACGATGACCAGCAAAAGCAGCAGCAAGGTGAAACCCAATCCCAAACGCATTCCGATCTTCATATCTGCAAGCATGAAACCTCCTCAACGGCAACAGCCGGAAATTAAACAGGAAACGGCACTTCCGCCACTGTTTTATTCTAACGTAATGAAACCAAAAGAGAGCGGTTGAGATCGAGGATGACGATGAGTCGCCCCTCCAGCTTGCCGATCCCCTTTATGTAATTCTCGTCGAGGGTTGTCGCCTCTTCCGGGATTTCCTCGATGACCGCCGATGGTATCCTGATCACCTGGGAAACGCCGTCAACCAGCATCCCCAGCCGTTTTTCCCCTATCTCGACAATGATGATCCTCTGTTCCTCGTTCGCCTCGATTTCCGGCAGGCCGAAACGCCTCCTGAGATCGACCACCGGGATGATCTTTCCCCTCAGGTTGATCACCCCGGTGACATGAACCGGTGCGCCCGGCACCGGGGTGATGTCTGCCGCGCGGATGATCTCCTGGACGCTGTTTATCTCCACCCCGTACTCTTCACGCCCCAGCGTGAACGCGACCAGGTGGAACATGGTTTCCCCCCTCATCTTTTCCGCGGCGACAACCTGCGCGTTCAGCTCTTCCTGTGCCTTTTCCATGAACCGGGCCAGGATGTCCTCCGCCAAACCCGAAGACGGAAGCCTTATCCCTTCACTCTCCCCCATCTGCTCCTCCTCTTCCAGTTTTTCCCATGAGCGATCCTATGTCGAGGACGAGGGCGACCTTGCCGTCACCGAGCACGGTGCCTCCCGATATCCCCGGCAACGGCCCCAGGTAATCGTCCATGGCCTTGATGACGATCTCCTGCTGGCCGATGAGCCTGTCAACGACTATGCCGCCCCGTTTTTCGCCGCTGCCGACGATGACCACATACTCCATCCCCTCTTCGTTCGGCGTCTTTTTCAGTCCGAAGAATTCGTTCAGCCTGACTATGGGGAGAATCCGGTCGCGGAGGTTTATTATCTCCCCCCCGGACACCTGGTGGATATCGGCGTTATCGATCTTTATGCTCTCCAGCACCCCGGAGAGCGGCACGGCAAATGTTTCCCCCGACACCTCGACCATCAGCGACGCTATGATCGCCAGGGTGAGCGGCAGCTTCAAGGTGAAGGCCGTCCCCTTTCCCGGCCCGCTCTCTATGTCGATCATGCCGTTGAACGCAGCGACGGCGTTTTTGACCACATCCAGCCCGATGCCGCGGCCGGAAGTCTCCGTCACCTCCCGGCTCGTGGAAAAACCGGGGATGAAGACGAGCTGCAACGCCTCCTGGTCCGTGAGTGCCGCTGCCTGCCGGGGATCGATCAGCCCCCTGGCCAAGGCGGATTCCTTCAGTTTTTCCGGCGAAATGCCGCGGCCGTCGTCTTCCACGGAGACGACGATGTGGCTGTTCTCGTGCCGCGCCCTCAGGGCGATGGTTGCCACCGGAGGCTTGCCGGCGCTCCTCCTCTCGTCCGGACTCTCGATGCCGTGGTCAACGGCGTTCCTTATCAGGTGCAGGAGCGGCTCGCCAAGCTCATCGACCACGGTCTTGTCCAGTTCCGTCTCCTCCCCCTCGAAAAGGAGGCTTATCTCCTTGCCGTGTTTGTGGGAGAGATCGCGCACCAGGCGGTTGAAGCGCTGGAAAACGACCTTCACCGGCAGCATCCTCGCCTTCATGATCGCTTCGCGCAGGTCGGCGGCGCTCTTGCCGATCAGCTGGCTCGATTCGGTGAACGCCTCGATGACGGACCTGTCCTTGACCGTCTCCTTTAGCCTTGCCTCGAAAGCGAGGAGCGTCGTCCTCTGGATGACCAGTTCCCCAACGAGGTTCAGGAGGTCGTCCAGCTTTTCGAAGTTGACCTTCAGGGTATTGGACTTCTGGGTGATGTAACCGATGTCGTCCCTGTTCTCCCGTCCGTAGGTAATCGCCCCGTTTCTCTCCGCGCCGCCTGAGACGAGGTATTCCAGGAGGGTCAGTTCATCGCTGAAATCGAGGGGTTCGGCGGGGTTTTTCGCCAGCTTGTCCAGGGATTCCCGCAAGGTATTGATGGCCGAGTAGAACGATTCGAAGAGGGTGTGGTCAATGGTGAGGGAGCCGTCCGCCACCTGCTTGAGGACGCTCTCCATCTTGTGGACATACTGCTGGATCGGGACGAGCCCCATCATCCCGGCATTACCCTTGAGGGTGTGGAGGTTGCCGAGCAGGAGCGTCACCCCTCCTTCACCGTCCCCGCCATCGTTCACCCTCTTTTCCAGCAGAAGAAGCGCGTTTTCCGCCGCTTCCAGATGTTCCGCCGCGTCCTCGATGAACTCGTCCAGGAGTACCGACATGTCAATGGTCGTTTCCAACGTTCACCCCGTTCAGGCCGCGACTGCGCCCGGCATGATCCTGTCGATGAGTTCGTGGAGGTCCGACGGGTTGAACGGCTTTTTCAGATACCCCTTCGCCCCCAGCTTCAGACAGCGGATGGTGTCTTCCTCCTTCCCCTCCGTGCTGATGACTATGATAGGTATCCTCTTGACTATCCCCAGGGCCGACGCCTTCTCCAGAAACTGGAGGCCGTTCATCACCGGCATGTTGATGTCGAGGAGAATCAACTGGATGTCGTTCTGCAACCCCAGAACATCCAGGGCCTCCTGGCCGTTCATCGCATCGACGATCTCGCACTTGTAGCGGGTCATAACGAGACGGTACATCTGGTGGATCAACGCCGAATCATCCACAACTAGCATTTTACTGAGCATATGAACCTCGCATCGCAGAATTTTCTGGTTAATGAAAAATCAGACATTTTTCACCGGCACGCCGATTTCAGCCACCTTCTTCAGCAGCTCGGGGATATCGATCGGCTTTTCGAAGTAATGCAACGCGCCCCGCCGGTAGGCCTCGGCCTCTATCTCATCCGTTCCGTAACCGGTCATGATTATCACCTCGGTCCGGTATCGCCCCTTGATATAGCTCAGGAGTTCCAACCCCTCGATGCCGTTGACCCCGGACATGCGTATGTCGGTAATCACCAGGTCGAAGCGGGTGTTTTCCAGCGCCTCCTCGGCCTGTTCGATCTCGCTGCAGGTTATCACTTCAACCCCTTCGGTCCTCAGGGCGTAGGAGAGGCTCAGAAGGATCGACTGCTCGTCGTCCACCACCAGGATCTTTTTCAACGGATTGTTGCTCATTCCGCCTCCTTCAGAACGTTATTAAGATCGACTAAGCACAGGGCATGCCACGGCGCTGGAACATATGAACGGCAGTTCTGCCACAGAGGCGCGGAGACACGGAGGAAATCACAGCGAAAAACTGTAAAAACATTGGGTTAACAAACCAAGCTCAAGAAACCATTGAAATAAGTTCAAATAAGTTCCAGTAACGTGCTAAAGACCCCATTGAACCGCAGGGAACGCAGAGTTTCGCTGGGAAAACAACCAGTTGAATACGATTCTTTAACCTTAGTTTTTCTCTGCGTTCCTCTGCGTCCTCTGCGGTGCATGATTTTCGGCTTACCCACTGCTGTACGATTTTCGGACAGTGGTGTGGCATACTGATCGGAAGGAAATGGTGTAAAGGGGGGTAAATGGAGGGGATCGGGGCAGCCTGTACGGAAACCGTACATGTACGATTTCACTACACCTGCATCTTTTTCTTCAGCTTGGCGAGAAGGGTCGAGCGGCTTATCCCCAGGGTGGCCGCGGCCCTGGAGTGATTGTTGC
>DAIEGL010000298.1 GCA_027356255.1 Geobacter sp.
GGCCCGAAAGAGCTGATAGGCGCCATGACAAAAATGCAGTCCCAGTCCACATCCAACGCCACCTCCATCGCCCAGAAGGCATCCGTCGAGGCGCTCAACGGCCCGCAGGACGCCGTGGCTGCAATGAAGGTGGAGTTCGAAAGACGCCGGACCTACATCGTCGAGCGGCTCAACGCCATGCCGGGTGTGACCTGTTTCAGATCCACCGGCGCCTTCTATGTCTTCCCCAACTTTTCCGCTGTCTACGGCAAGAGCTTCAACGGCAAGGTAATCAACAATTCGACCGACTTCGCCGCCTACCTGCTCGAAGAGGCCAAGGTGGCCCTGGTGCCGGGCGTGGCCTTCGGCGCGGACAAGTATGCCCGTCTTTCTTACGCCATCAGCATGGAAAACATCAAGAAGGGGATGGACCGCATCGAAGAGGCGATCAAGAACCTCAAGTAACAAAAATATGTTTGATTAATCCGCCTGTTCTGATAGTCTGAAGGCGGGAGCGTTGCTCCCGCCTTTTTTGCAGCCGGCCGGCAGGAGGAAGTCCATGATAAGCAAGGAAATGACCATCGGCGAAATTATCCGCAGGTATCCTCAAACCCTCCCCGTTTTTGAAAAATACGGCCTGGACTGCCATGAGTGCCAGATAGCCGACTACGAAGCGGTGGAACACGGTGCGTCCGTGCACAAGGTCGATATCGGCCGACTCATGAACGACCTGAACAAGACAATAAATCCTTGACCCGCCCCCTTTCAGCCCGCACCCTCCCTGAAACATCGTGTAGAAATCCCTTTACATTGAACGCATAGTTATTTATCATTTATAGGTTATACACCACGTAACCAAAGGGAATTATGGCATTAGAAAACATTCGCAACTTTTCCATCATTGCACACATAGATCACGGCAAATCGACCCTGGCCGACCGGCTGTTGGAATACACCGGCGCACTTTCCGAACGGGAGATGCAGAACCAGTTTCTCGACAAGATGGACCTTGAACGGGAGCGCGGCATCACCATCAAGGCTCAGGCCGTTCGCCTCAACTACCGCGCTGCCGACGGAAAAGACTATATACTGAACCTGATCGACACCCCCGGTCACGTGGACTTCACCTACGAGGTATCCCGCTCCCTTTCCGCCTGCGAGGGTGCCCTGCTGGTGGTCGACGCCTCGCAGGGCGTCGAAGCCCAGACACTGGCCAATGTCTATCTGGCACTGGAAAACAACCTGGACGTCTTTCCGGTCCTGAACAAGATCGATCTCCCTGCCGCCGAGCCGGAGCGGGTCAAGCAGGAAATCGAAGACATCATAGGCCTGGATGCCCACGACGCGGTCCTTGCCAGCGCCAAGGAGGGGATCGGCACCAGGGAAATACTGGAAGAGATCGTCACCAAGATTCCGCCGCCGCAGGGGGACGCGACTAAGCCTCTCAAGGCGCTCCTCTTCGACTCGTGGTACGACCAGTACCAGGGGGTGATCGTCCTCGTCCGCATCATCGACGGCGTAGTAAGGAAAGGGGAGAAGATCCAGCTCCTCTCCAACCGGCGCAACTACGAGGTGTTGAAGGTCGGGGTCTTTTCCCCCGCCATGTGCGAAGTGGCCGCGCTTTCCGCCGGCGAGGTCGGTTTCATCATTGCCGGGATCAAGGAAGTGCAGGACGCCAAGGTCGGCGACACGATCACCATGCTGCACAACCCCTGCGACGGGCCTCTCCCCGGTTTCAAGGAGGTACAGCCGATGGTTTTTTCCGGCCTCTACCCCATCGACACCTCCCAGTATGAACAGTTGCGGGACGCACTGGCCAAGCTGAAGCTGAACGACTCCTCATTCTCCTATGAGCCCGAAACCTCCCTAGCGCTCGGTTTCGGCTTCCGTTGCGGATTTCTCGGCCTTCTCCACATGGAAATAATCCAGGAGCGTCTGGAGCGGGAATTCAACCTCGACCTGATCACAACCGCCCCGACCGTTGTCTACAAGGTGCACAAACTGAACGGCTCGGTCATCACCATCGAAAGCGCGAACCAGCTCCCCCCCACCCAGGAGATCCAGTATGTCGAGGAGCCGTTCATCCTCGCCTCGATCCACGTGCCGAACGAATTCGTCGGCGGCATTCTGGCGCTGTGCGAAGAAAAGCGCGGCGTGCAGCGGGAAATCAAGTACCTGACCCCCACCAGGGTGATGATTATCTATGAACTACCCCTCAACGAAGTGGTTCTCGACTTCTACGACCGGCTCAAGTCCATCACCAAAGGGTATGCTTCGCTCGATTACGAGCAACTGGATTACCGGCAGAGCAACCTGGAACGGCTCAACATAATGATCAACGGCGAGGTGGTCGATGCCCTGTCGCTCATCATCCACAAGGACAAGGCCTATTTCCGCGGCAGGGACCTGGTGTCCAAGATGAAAGAGCTGATCCCCCGGCAGATGTTCGAGATCGCAATCCAGGCCGCCATCGGCAACAAGGTCATTGCCAGGGAAACCGTCAAGGCCATGCGCAAGGACGTGCTGGCAAAATGTTACGGCGGGGACATCACCCGCAAACGCAAGCTCCTCGAAAAGCAGAAAGAGGGAAAGAAGCGGATGAAAAACGTTGGCAACGTGGAACTTCCCCAGGAGGCGTTCCTCGCCATACTGAAGGTGGAAGGTTAACGATCACGGGAACGACTTTTCAGCAGAACCAACCCAAAAAGGATACATAATGGAAGATTATAAAAATGTGGCCTCAGAAGCGACCCAGACACACGTAGAAACCAAGAAAAAGCACATCGTGCGTGAATACGCAGAATCGATCATCATCGCCGTCATACTGGCGCTAGTCATTCGCACCTTCGTCGTCCAGGCCTTCAAGATACCATCCGGATCAATGGAAGACACATTGGCCATAGGCGACCATATCCTGGTGAGCAAGTTCATCTACGGCACGAAGATCCCCTTCACCAGCAGCCGTATTCTGAAAATCCGCGATCCGAGACGCGGCGACGTGATCGTCTTCGAATACCCCGAAGACCCGAGCAAGGACTTCATCAAGCGGGTGATCGGTACCCCCGGAGACACGGTGCAGGTCGTCAACAAGAAGGTCTATGTGAACGGCAAGCTTTACGTAAACCCGCATGAGGTCCACAAGGAAAGCGACATCATCCCCAAGGAACAGAACCCCAGGGACAACATGGACCCAGTGACGGTCCCGGCCAACTCCTACTTCGTCATGGGCGACAACCGTGACCGCTCTTACGACAGCCGTTTCTGGAAGTTCGTCAGGAACGATCAGATCAAGGGGCTGGCTTTCATCAAGTACTGGTCTTGGGACAAGGAACACTTCAGCGTACGCTGGAGAAACATCGGCAAGCTGATAGACTGACAAGGTTCAAGACATAGGGATCACCTTCATGAAAAATCCCGTTCACCAACGTGAACGGGATTTTTCATTTTTGGAAAACGGACGACGACCCTTCGGCCAGCCATGCCAAGGTAGGATATTCTCTGGCGAACGGGAAAAGGAAAAGCCCAAGAAACGAGCTATAATGTCAACAGCGGGTGGCGTGAACGTTGGACACCGGGAGGAGCCATCATGGCTGATGCAGATGAAGAAAAACTGGGTGAGATGACATCTCTGTACTGTACCGTCTGTGAAGAAGAGCGGACCTTCGTATGGTCAGCATGGGGCGGTGTGGAATATTTTGGCTACCCTCCGAGAAATGAATACGGCTGGGAGTGTACCTCTTGCGGCAGCAAGGTTCGCGCGTCCTGAGCTGAATCACAATAAAAAAAAGGCCACCTCGTCATTGCAGACAGGGTGGCCTTTTCAGCTGTTATTTTTCGATGATTACTTCCGCTCCCCCTTCTTCAGTCGCTCCACCTCTGCCGGGGAGAGCAGCCGGTATTCACCCGGTTTCAGTTCGCCGATCTCCAGGAAACCGTAGCGGGACCGCTTCAGCCGGACTACGTTCAGCCCCACCGCCTCGCACATGCGGCGCACCTGCCGGTAGCGCCCCTCGTGTATCGTTATGGAGATCCAGCTGTTGTTCTCACTCTCCCGCACCATGGAAACCTGGGCCGGTGCGGTCCTGCCATCCTCAAGGTCCACCCCCACGGCGAGATGTTTCAACTGCGCCGGGGTCACCTGTCCCCGGACCCGAACCAGATACCCCTTGTCCACCTCGTGGCTCGGGTGGGCAAGCTTGTTGGCCAAGTCGCCGTCATTGGTCAGGAGTAAGAGCCCTTCCGTGTTGTAGTCGAGCCGCCCGACGGGATAGACCCGCTCCCTGATCCCCTTCAAAAGATCGGTGACGATGGGACGCCCTTCCGGGTCCTTCATGGTGGTCATGTAGCCGACCGGCTTGTACAAAAGGACGTAGAGCTTATGCGATTCTATCTTGATCGGCTTGCCGTCAACCGTTATCCGATCCTTTGCCGCATCAGCCTTCGTCCCCAGTTCGGTGACCACCACACCGTTCACGGCTACCCGGCCGTCGGTGATGATCCGTTCCGCTTCCCGGCGCGAGGCGATCCCCGCCTGGGACAGTATTTTTTGCAGTCTTTCCAGCATAAGGCTCCAATAAGAAAAAAGGCCAAGGGTTGAGGACACATGGAATCCAGCCTCCAACCCTCGGCCCCAGGTTTTATTAACTACAGCCTGTTACTCCACAAACCGCGACATCTTCCGGAACTTCTGGTAGCGCTCCTCGACGAGTTGGTCCGCGGGCAACTGCTTCAGCTCCTTTAGGTTCCTGCTCAGGGCCTCGTGGAGGTTTTTCGCCATGGTCTGATGATCTCGGTGGGCGCCGCCCAAGGGTTCTTTGACTATTTCATCGCTTACTTCAAGCTCCTTGATGTCCTTTGCCGTCAGTTTCAACGCCTCGGCCGCCTGTTCCCCCTTGGTACCGTCGGACCAGAGGATGGCCGCGCACCCTTCGGGAGAAATGACCGCATAGACGGAGTGCTCGAGCATCAGGACCCGGTCCCCTACCGCAATGGCCAGCGCGCCGCCGGAGCCCCCTTCGCCGGTAATGACGACAATGATAGGGACCGTCAGCCGGGCCATCTCCCTAAGGTTGCGGGCGATGGCCTCCGCCTGCCCCCGTTCCTCGGCGCCGATACCGGGGAAAGCACCCGGGGTGTCGACAAAGGTGATGATCGGGAGCTTGAACTGCTCGGCCATCTCCATGAGCCTTAAGGCCTTGCGATATCCCTCCGGGTTCGGCATGCCGAAATTGCGGTAGACCTTCTCCTTGGTGTCACGCCCCTTCTGGTGGCCGACCACCATCACCGGCTCGCCGTCCAGTCTGGCCAGGCCGCCAACGATGGCGTGGTCGTCGCCGAAATTGCGGTCGCCGTGCAGCTCGGTGAATTCGGTGAAGATGAGGTTCAGGTAATCAAGGGTAAATGGGCGGTTGATGTGGCGCGCAACCTGGGCGGTCTGCCAACGGCTGAGATTGGAAAAAATCTCTTCCTGAACCTTTTCCGCCTTTTTCTCCAGCTTGGCAATCTCCGCCTTCAGATCCAGCGTATCGCCGGACAGTTCATGCAGCTCTTCAATCTTGCGCTCCAGGTCGGCAAGCGGCTTTTCAAAGTCGAGATAGTATTGCGTCGCCATGTATTCGGGTCTCCTTTGTCTGCAATTTCACATCAACATATCATGAATGTGGGAGCGGCGCCCGTCTGTTCGGCCGGGCAAAAGCCACCCCTACTCGAATGAAACGGCATTATAACCCAGCAGGTTTTTCACTTCCAGCGATAATTCTTCACTGGCGGCAAGTTTGTACGCATCGGGTAGATTTATGGTCGTCCTAAATTCATCGGGGATGACGATATGCAGAAACGATTTGCAGTTGCCGGGGTAGCGGTTGATGATCCCCCTGAGGGTCTCCAGATGCTGCCGCTGCACGCCGGCGGCTTTGACGGTGACGTGGACCCGCCGCGTTTCGCGCTCGGTCAGATCCCGGAGCAGAACGACATCGCTCGCAATGACCTTGGTGTTCTTTTCCCCCACCTCTACGCTACCCGTGACGAGGAGCGGATCATCCCCCTCCAGGAACTGGGTGACCTTCGCGTACACCTTTGCGAGAACCACCACCTCCACCGAACCATGCAGGTCTTCCAGGGTGACGAAGGCCATCCGCTCACCCTTCTTCGTAATGAACTCCTTTTTCGCCACAACGATGCCGCAGACCTTCACCTCGGACTTGTCGGAGATTTCTCCGAAATCGGAGGTCTGCACGGTGGCAAACCGCTTGATCTGGGAAGCGTAGCGATCGAGCGGATGGCCGGTGATGTAGAAGCCGAGCGCCTCCTTCTCCTGGTTGAGAAGGAACTTGTCGTCCCATTCCGGCACGTCCGGCAGCCCACCCTTGCCGTTGCCGTTCGTCTTGACGATCTCCGACACACCGAACAGCGACACCTGGGCGCTCTCCCGCTCCTGCTGTATCTTCTGCCCCAACGCCATGGCATCTTCCAGGACGGCCATGAGCGAAGCCCGCCTGGCACCGGTGGAATCGAAGGCGCCGCACTTGATGAGGGATTCGACTACCCGCTTGTTGACCCGGCGCAGGTCCACCCGCTCGCAGAAATCGTGGATGTCCGCAAACGCACCCGACTTGCGGGAATCGAGTATCGCCTCGATGGCGGAATCGCCGACGTTCTTGACCGCGCCGAGACCGAAGCGGATGGACTTCCCGAGGACGCGGAAGGAGTGGTCCGAGGCGTTGATGTCGGGCGGCAGCACCTCGATCCCCATCTCCCGGCAGTCGGCTATGTTCTTGATGACCTTGTCCGTGTTCCCCATGTCCTCGGTGAGGAGCGCCGCCATGAACTCCACCGGGTAGTGGGCCTTGAGATAGGCGGTCTGGTAGGCGACCAGGGCGTAAGCCGCGGAGTGGGACTTGTTGAAGCCGTACTCGGCGAACTTGGCCATCAGGTCGAAGATCGCCTCCGCCTTTTTCGGGTCGACCCCCTGCTCATTTGCACCGGCGAGGAACGGGATTTTCTCCTTGGCCATGACCTCCGGGTCTTTCTTCCCCATTGCCCGCCGGAGCAGGTCGGCCTGCCCCAGTGAATATCCGGCCAGGGTCCGGGAGATCTGCATGACCTGCTCCTGGTAGACGATGACCCCGTAGGTGTCCTTGAGGATCGGTTCCAGTTGCGGCAAGTCGTAGACCACCTTTTTCTTGCCGTGTTTGCGGTCGATGAAGTCGTCCACCATGCCGCTACCCAGAGGGCCGGGACGGTAGAGGGCGCAGACCGCAATGATGTCCTCGAAACAGGACGGCTTGAGTTTCACCAGGAGCCCCTGCATGCCCGAAGACTCCAACTGGAAGACGCCAGTGGTGTTCCCCGACTGGAGGAGCCGGTAGCTCTCCTCGTCGTCGTCGCGCAGGGTGGTGATGTCGAATTCCGGATTCTTCCCTCCCCGGATAATCTTCACCGCGTTGTGAATGACCGTAAGGTTCTTGAGTCCCAGGAAGTCGAACTTGACCAGACCGATCTTTTCCACGTACTTCATGGAATACTGGGTGGTGATGGAACCGTTCTTCTGGTCCTTGTAGACCGGGCAGAACGCCTCGAGGACGTCCGGTGCGACGACCACGCCCGCCGCATGGGTCGAGGCATGGCGCGCAAGGCCTTCAAGGCAGAGGGCCACGTCCAGAAGCTCCTTCACCCGCGGATCGGCGGCGGCCAGCTCATTCAGCTTCGGCTCCTGCTCCAGCGCCTTCTCCAGGGTGATCCCCAGCACCTCGGGGACCAGCTTGGCAATCTTGTCCACTTCGCCGTAAGTCATGTCCAGCGCCCGTCCCACATCGCGCAACACGCCGCGGGCCGCCATGGTGCCGAAGGTGATGATCTGGCAGACCTTGTCCCGCCCGTACTTCTCGGTAACGTACTGGATCACCTCCTCGCGGCGGTCCTGGCAGAAGTCCACGTCGATATCAGGCATGGAGATACGTTCCGGGTTGAGAAACCGCTCGAAAAGGAGGTTATAGGGGATCGGGTCCAGGTCGGTGATGCGGATGGAATAGGCGACCAGCGAGCCGGCCGCCGAACCGCGGCCGGGGCCGACCGGAATGCCGTGGTCCTTGGCCCAGTTGATGAAGTCGGCGACGATGAGGAAATATCCGGGAAACCCCATCTGCTTGATGCAGTCGAGTTCTATGCGGAGCCGCTCGTAGTAGTGCTGTTCCTGCTTCTGGGTGATGTCCGGATATTTGGCCCGGACCGCCACCAGCCGTTCCTTGAGGCCGTCATAGGCCTGTTCCTCCAGAACGTCGTCCAGGGACTTGTCGGCGGGCTTGATGTACTGGGGAAAATGGTAGGTCTTGAAGTCCAGTTCCAGGTGGCAGCGCTCGGCGATCCGCGCCGTATTGGCGATCGCCTCCGGCGCATAATGGAAGGCCGCCGCCATCTCCTGGGGGGACTTGAAGTAGAACTCCTCCGCGGAAAAGTGCATCCGGTTCGGATCGTTCATGGTCTTGCCGGTCTGGATGCAGAGGAGCACCTCGTGGGCCTTGGCGTCTTCCCGGTTGAGGTAGTGGCAGTCGTTGGTCGCCACCAGCGGCAGGGAAAGTTCCGTCGCCAGCTCCAGGAGGCGCTTGTTGACCAGGTCCTGTTCCGGCAGGGTATTTTCCTGCAACTCTATGTAGTAGCGGTCGGGGAATATCTCCGAATACCAGCGGGCAGTCGCAACGGCATCTTCGATTCGGTTGCGGCCGCACTGATAGGCCACCTCACCCTTGAGGCAGGCGGAAAGGGCTATCAGCCCCTCGCTGTGCGCGGCAAGGATCTCTTTATCGATGCGGGGCTTATAGTAGAACCCCTCCTTGTAGCCGGCAGAAACCAGCCAGGAGAGGTTCTTGTAACCCTGTAGATTTTCGCAGAGAAGGACCAGATGGTAACTTGACGTCGACTCGTTCCCGCCGCTCTCCTTGCTTAAACGCGACCCCGGAGCGATGTAGACCTCGCTGCCGATGATCGGCTTGATCCCCTTGTCCTTGCACTTGGTGTAGAACTCGATGGCGCCGAACATGTTGCCGTGGTCGGTGATGGCCACGGCAGGCATCTCGTACCCCTTG
>DAIEGL010000301.1 GCA_027356255.1 Geobacter sp.
ATGCGACGAGCGGCGTAAGCGCCCGCTTCATCTTTTTCAGCGCGCCCTCCTCGATCTGCCGCACCCGCTCGCGGGAGATGGAAAAATGGTCGGCGATCTCCTGGAGCGTCAGGGGTTCATCCGAGGAGACCCGCCGTTCGATCACATAACGTTCCTTTTCATTGAGGCTGGTCAACGCCGCAGCCACCTCCCTCTCCAATATGGCGCCTTCCTCGGCCTCGGCCAGGAGTTCCTCCTGGTTCTGCCGCTCATCCGGGAGACTCTCCAGCATGGTCAGGCCTTCGCCGGAAGCAACCTCGGCATCGAGGAAAAAGTCGCCGCGCATGCGCTGGTCCATCTCCACCGCTTCGGATTCCTTCACATCGAGGGAAAGCGCCGCGGCCTGGAGGTCATCCCCCCCTCCGCCCATGCTCCTGATCGCATTCTTGGCCTGGTTCAGCTTGAAGAAAAGTTTCCGCTGCGCCTGGGTGGTCCCTATCTTCAGGAGGCTCCAGCTGGAGACGATGTGGTTCTGGATATAGGCCCTTATCCACCAGACCGCATAGGAAATGAGGCGAAACCCCTTGTGCGGGTTGAACTTGCGCACCGCCATCATCAGCCCGATGTTCCCCTCCTGGATCAGGTCGAGCATCTTCATGCCGTAGGAACGATACTCCCCGGCAATCTTGACCACGAAGCGGAGGTTGGATGTGATGAGCCTCTGGGCCGCCTCCAGGTCCTTTTCTTCATAGAGCCTGACGGCAAGGCCGTGCTCCTCCTCCGCGGAAAGAACCGGGAAGCGCCTTATCTCCGCCAGGTACAGGCTCAGATTATCGACTACTGCCGGCATTGTATGGGTCACGGAAACCTCCTGCACACCTTGGTTGTTACGAACCTGGAAATGATAACAGACTTCTTAGCACTCTCAAGTAGCGAGTGCTAAAAATTTAACAACTGGCGACAAAAAAATCAATAGGCAAAATATTTCGTTCAAAAGACGGCTCCCCTGGCCGGAAAACGCCGGGCGAAGCGCGGTTTTTCAAGCAAAAACTCCTTGCCCGCCCACAACTAATATGATACCAATAAAACGTAAACAACGACGCTCTGCGCCGGATAAACCGGAGGTTAGCAGATGGAAATCAAGAAAGTTCCTATCCCTGACGGGAAAAAAAAGGCGAAGTTTACCGATGAAACGCAGCTCAGTTTCGGCCGGCTATTCACCGACCGTATGCTGATGGTGGAATGGAAGGCGGGCAAGGGATGGGTTGACGCCCGGATCGAACCTTATGCCCCGTTCGTCCTTGACCCGGCCTGCCTGGTTTTTCATTATGCCCAGGAGATATTCGAAGGGCTGAAGGCCTATAGATGGGCCGACGGCACCGTTGCCCTGTTCCGGCCGGAAGCAAACGCCCGCCGCTTCAACCTTTCCGCAGAACGTCTCTGCATGCCGGCCGTGCCCGAGGAGCTCTTCCTCAAGGGGATCGAAGAGCTGGTGCAGCTGGAAAAGGACTGGGTACCATGTACGGAAGGGACCTCCCTCTACATCCGCCCGGCGATGATTGCCGTGGAGCCGGTACTCGGCGTCAAGCCATCCGACCACTACTATTTCTACGTGATCATGTCGCCGGTCGGCGCCTACTATGCGTCAGGCTTCAATCCGGTGAAGATACTGGTTGAGGACACATACGTGCGCGCGACCCCCGGCGGCACCGGCGAGGCTAAAACCGGCGGCAACTACGCCAGCTCCCTCAAGGCCGGGCTTGAAGCGAAGAAGAAGGGGTTCGATCAGGTCCTCTGGCTCGACGGCGTCCACAAGCGCTACATCGAAGAAGTCGGCGCCATGAACATGTTTTTCGCCTACGAAGACCGGGTGGTGACCGCCCCCCTGGAAGGCTCCATCCTCCACGGCATCACGCGCGATTCTGTGCTGAAGCTGGTTGAATCCTTCGGTCTCAAGGTGGAAGAGCGGAAGATCGACGTGGTCGAGCTGATGAACGACATCCGCTCGGGCAAGGTCAAGGAAGCCTTCGGCAGCGGCACTGCCGCGGTGATCACCCCGGTCGGCACCCTCGGCTACAAGGATGATTGCCTGACCGTCGACAACGGCAAGGTCGGGGCACTGACGCAGAAGCTTTACGACACACTGACCGGCATACAGTACGGAAAGATTGCAGACCCATTCGGCTGGATAAAAAAGATCGCTTAGATTTGCCGATCCCGCAGGGCACACCCGGCCCTGCGGGATATTCACCATCTGGTGGGACCATGAAAGAGCAGACAGTCGCCAATACCCTATGCCTCTCCTGCCGCCGCACCTGCAAACAGCCGGCAACGGTGCTGATCGCCGTTTGCCCGCGCTATTACGCCGGTCCCAAGATCAAGCGCTGCACCTGGAAGCAGCTGGAACTAGCCCTCTAGTCACCCCGTTCATGCCCCGCATATCACCTCCCGAAATAGATCCGAGCAGATGCACCGGCTGCGGCCGCTGTGTCGCCGCGTGCACGAAAAAGCTCATCACCCTCGAACCCTCCGGGTACAGGAAGCATGCCGTCCGTTTAGGACAGGAGCGCTGCGAGTGCTGCGGCGACTGCCTCGATCACTGCCCGCATTCGGCCATGACCGGTTAACCGTCAGTTGGCGGTGACCACTTGGTCAATACCGTTCCCAGGCCCCTTTCCGGACCGGCTTCCGCACGGTTTCCCTGGGCTCCGCCTTCGCAACCATTATCGGCTTTTCCGGCGCCTTGTCATGGATCGCCGGCAGATCCCCGCCGGAGGCAAATTCGACGTTTATTGCTTCGGCCTGCAGCTCATGCACCGCTGCCCCGCCAATGACCCCCAATTCACTGCAACCGGTCAGGCACCCCATCAAGAATACAAGCGAAAGTAGGCATTTCATGGTACACCCCCTGGTTTCGTCAGCCTTCACCCATTCCTTTTCGAGATGCGTGCCACCGCAAAAGAGCCGCAACCACCTGAATTATCTAGGTTTTATCCTGCGTCAGAATTCTCCGGCTTGTGCACCGCATGAACATGGTGGGATGCGAGCGGCGTAAACTGCCCGCAGCAGTGCCTTTGGCAGATATTGAACAGGTATGCAAAGGATGAACAGATGAAGGGGGGGCTGCCTTGACAGTGAGCGGGGGCGTACCTATTATTTCCGTACAGAGTCAAAAAAGGAGCCACACCATGATCAGACCGGAAAAAATGACCATCAAGACCCAGGAAGCCCTGACCCTCGCCCAGGAAACGGCGACGCAGCGGAGTAACAGCTCCATCGAGCCGGAACACCTGCTGCTCGCCCTGCTGGAGCAGGAGGGGGGGCTGGTCGGCGCGATCCTGCAAAAACTCGGGGCCGATCCCGCCTTTGTGAAGAACAAGACGGAGGAGGCGCTGAAAAAACTCCCCCAGGCAACCGGCGCCACCATGCAGGTGTACCTGTCGGCCGCTCTCAACCAGCTACTGGATGCGGCCCAGAAAGAGGCCGACACCATGAAGGACGCCTTCGTCTCCACCGAGCACCTCCTCCTGGCCATGGTGGCGGTCAAAGGGGGAGCTGCCGCGCGAATCCTCATGGAGAGCGGCGTGACCAGGGAGGGCATCCTCGCCGCATTGCGGGATGTCCGGGGGGAGGAGCGGATCACCGACCAGAACCCGGAGGACAAGTACCAGGCCCTGGCCAAATATGCCCGGGACCTGACCGACCTGGCGCGACGGGGGAAGCTCGATCCGGTCATCGGCAGGGACGACGAAATCCGCCGGGTGATCCAGGTCCTTTCCCGGCGGACCAAGAACAACCCGGTCCTGATCGGCGAACCGGGGGTGGGAAAGACCGCCATCGTCGAAGGGCTGGCCCAGCGGATCATCTCCGGCGACGTCCCGGAAACGTTGAAGGACAAGCGGCTGGTGGCCCTCGACATGGGGGCCCTCATCGCCGGGGCCAAGTACCGGGGGGAATTCGAAGACCGGCTCAAGGCGGTGATCAAGGAGGTGGAAAAATCCGAAGGGAAGATCATCCTCTTCATCGACGAGCTCCACACCCTGGTCGGCGCCGGAGCCGCCGAGGGGGCGATGGACGCCTCCAACATGCTCAAACCCGCCCTGGCAAGGGGGGAGCTGCACTGCATCGGCGCCACCACCCTCAACGAATACCGCAAGTACATCGAAAAGGATGCGGCCCTGGAGCGCCGATTCCAGCAGGTCTTCACAGGAGAGCCTTCCGTTGAGGACACCATCGCCATCCTGCGCGGCCTGAAGGAAAAATACGAGAACTTCCACGGTATCCGCATCAAGGACAGCGCCATCATCGCCGCAGCCACCCTTTCCGACCGGTACATCACCGATCGCTTCCTCCCGGACAAGGCGATCGACCTGATCGACGAGGCGGCCTCCAGGCTCCGGATCGAGATCGATTCCATGCCGACCGAGATCGACGAGGTGGAAAGGCGGATCATCCAGCTGGAGATAGAGAAACAGGCCCTCCTCCGCGAGCAGGACCCCCATGCCCAGGAGCGGCTGAAAAAGCTCTCCGACGAGCTGGAAGAGCTGAAAGGACAGTCGGCAACCCTCAAGACCCACTGGCAGCAGGAAAAGGTGCTCCTCTCCGCCATCAGCGAGCTGAACAAAAGGCTGGAGGCGAAGAAGGAAGAGGCGAAGAAGAGCGAGCGGGAGGGTAACCTGGCCCGAACCGCCGAGCTCCGCTACGGCGGGATTCCCGCCATAGAGAAGGAGATCGCCGAAAAGAAGGAGGAACTGACCCGGCGCCAGGAGGAAGGGAAGATGCTCCCCGAAGAGGTGGACGGCGACATGGTGGCGGAGATCGTCGCCAAGTGGACCGGCATCCCGGTCAGCCGCATGCTGGAGACCGAATCGGAGAAGCTGGTCCAGATGGAGGAACGGCTCAAAAGCCGGGTGGTCGGGCAGGACGACGCCCTCACCCTGGTCGCCAATGCGGTGCGGCGGGCGCGCTCCGGGCTCTCCGACCCGAACCGTCCCATCGGATCATTCATCTTCCTCGGCCCCACCGGGGTGGGCAAGACCGAGACCGCCCGGGCTTTGGCCGCGTTTCTCTTCGACGACGACCAGTCCATCGTCCGCATAGACATGAGCGAATACCAGGAAAAGCACACGGTTGCGCGTCTCATCGGCGCCCCCCCCGGCTACGTGGGTTACGAGGAGGGGGGTCAGCTCACCGAAGCGGTGCGCCGCCGCCCTTACAGCATCATCCTTTTCGACGAAATCGAGAAGGCGCACCCGGAGGTCTTCAACATCCTCCTCCAGGTGCTGGACGACGGCCGGCTCACCGACGGCCAGGGGCGGACCGTGGATTTCCGCAACACGGTGATCATCATGACCAGCAACCTGGGCTCCCAGTGGATCCAGCAGTACGGCGCCACGGACTACGCCAGGATGCGGACCATGGTCATGGAGACCCTCAAGGAGAACTTCAAGCCGGAGTTCCTCAACCGGCTGGACGAGATCGTCATCTACCACGCCCTCCCCCTTGAGCAGATCAAGCACATCGTCGCGATCCAGATCAAGGCGCTGCAGGACCGCCTTGCGGAGCGGCACCTGACGCTGGAGGTAACCGACAAGGCCCGCGAATTCCTTGCACATGAGGGTTACGACCCGGCCTACGGCGCCCGGCCGCTGAAACGGACCCTGCAGAAAAAGGTCCAGGACCCGCTGGCGCTGATGCTCCTGCAGGGGAAATTCGAGGTGGGGGACACGGTGCTGGTGGACCTCGCCATGACCGGCGACGGGGTGATAATCAAGAAGAAATGAGGGGTTGTCAAAACGTGAAAGTCCGCTAAAATGGCTTCACCTCAAAGCGGCACATTCACCACGGAGACACGGAGAAAGTCACG
>DAIEGL010000001.1 GCA_027356255.1 Geobacter sp.
GATCCTCGTCCTGTCGGTGCGGGAGCGGGAAGACGACAAGGTGAAGGCCCTGGACGCCGGCGCCGACGATTACCTGACCAAGCCGTTCGGCATCGGAGAACTGACCGCCCGGATCAGGGTGACGCTGCGCCGCTCCCTGCAGCAGGTCCCGGAACCGGTCTACCGTATCAATGAGCTGGAAGTGGACCTCCCCCGCCGCAGGGTAACTGTCCGCGGTGCGGAGGTGCAGCTGACCCCCACCGAATACGAACTCTTGCGCCTGCTCGTGACCCATGCGGGGAAGGTGCTGCCCCACAGCCAGATCCTCCGGCAGATCTGGGGTGTCGCCTATATTGAGCAGCCCCACGTGCTGCGCGTCAACATCAGCAACCTGCGCCACAAGATCGAGACAGACCCCGCACGCCCCCGCTAGATCCTGACAGAGCCTGGAGTGGGCTATCGTCTGAGGGATACGCCATAAGGTTTGACCGTGTCACGACCTCTCCATCCCGCTGATCCCCCGCCTGTCACCCGCCATGCGTATCTTCAACCCTTATCCCTCGGGTAACGGAAAACACCGCCGATGGCCACCACCCCATTAGCCTGCTATAATGTCTATTAAGACAATCGGAGCCCCTCGAAAGAAGGCTAAGCTTATGCGGGCAAAGCTGAAGCATTTTTTAAGGAAAATGCGAGACACCAAGCGCAGACAGGCAGAAGAGGCTCTGCGGGAGGTCGCGGTCAAATACCGGATCGTCGCCGACAACACCTACAACTGGGAATTCTGGCTGAGCCCGGCACAGAGCTTCATTTACACGTCGCCTTCCTGCCTGCGCATCAGTGGTCACGGGGCCGAAGAGTTCAATGCCGATCCCGGTTTGCTCCTGAGCATCATCCACCCGGATGACCGGCAACTTTGGACTGACCACCGGCACGACACCACCCAGACCAAGGCCCTGTGCGAGCTCGAATTCCGCATCGTCCGCCCCGACGGCGACATTCGCTGGCTCCACCATGTCTGCCTCCCTGTTTTCGACGACAACGGCAATCATCTCGGCACGCGGGGCAGCTTCTTGGACATCACGGCACGCAAACAGGCCGAGGAAAAAAACCTGCGGCTGGCGGTCATGGTGGAGTCTTCCGATGACGCGATCGTCGGGAAGACGCTTGATGGGATAATCACCAGTTGGAATAGAGGTGCTGAAAAAATATTGGGTTACAGCGAGGACGAAGTGCTCGGCAAGCCGATAACAACGCTGATTCCGCCTGAAAATGTAGATGAAGAGCTTCTGATACACGAAAGGCTCAGGCATGGAGAACACATCGAACATTTCGAAACCGTGCGCAGGAGGAAGGATGGGCAAGTGATTCACATGTCGTTTTCCTACTCCCCTATCAGAGATGCGCAGGGAAGAGTCGTCGCCGTGTCAACCATAGGGCGCGACATCACCGAGCGGAAAGAGATGGAACAGATGAAGGACGAGATGATTTCCGCCGTCAGCCATGAAATGCGCACCCCCCTTACCGCACTGCTGGGCTACACCGAATTCATGCTGGATAATGAGGTCCCGGCGGACCAACAGAGGGAATACCTCCAGATCATCCTGCACGAATCAGAGAGACTGAACGAACTGATCGGCAATTTCCTCGACCTGCAGCGGTTGAAATCCCGGAAGGAGACCTTCACGTGGCGGCCACTCCCCCTGCAACCGCTTCTGGAGGAAACCGTCGCCCTCTTCACACGGGTGTCGGAACGGCATCAGATAATCCTGGACTGCCCGTCCGATCTCCCCCGGATATGTGGTGACTACAGGCAGCTCCGTCAGGTCTTCAACCACCTCGTCTCCAATGCCGTTAAGTACTCCCCGAAGGGTGGAGCCGTCAGTGTGGCGGCACGCCGGGAAAAAGACTCGGTTGTCATCACCGTGAGAGACGAAGGGATCGGCATTTCGCCGCAGGATCTTGAGAGGATCTTCGAGAGATTTTATCGCGTCAACAACACCGCCCGCCGCGTATTCGGCGGAACCGGCCTGGGCCTTGCCCTCGTGCGGGAGATCGTCACGGCTCATGGGGGGAAAGTATGGGTGGAAAGCGCTCTTGACCGGGGAAGCACGTTTTTTGTCTCCCTGCCGGTGGCATGATGGAGATGCGGTTGATTCAACAGAGCAGCAGCTGTCCGTCGGCATCGGCATCGTATGCCGTCTCCTCCCGGTCCCGGACCGGCGCCGGCCCGGCAGGGGCGGCCGGTAACGGGATAGCTTCCTCTTTCCTTTCGCGTTCCCCGGCTTGTTGTGCCGCCCGCAGCCTCTCCTCTGTCACCCGCATCCCCGCCTCAGCCGCCCGCTTTGCAAGCCTGTCGCAGCGCTCGTTGAACGGATGCCCGTCATGGCCGCGCACCCATTCCCAGCGGATCTCGTGGTTGGCGGACAGGAGAGCCAGCTTTTGCCAGAGGTCCTGATTCTTGAGGGCGTCCGGGGTCTCCAGGCGCCCGGTGCGATTCCATCCCGGCAGCCATTCGCTCATCCCCCGGACCAGGTACTGTGAATCGCTGAAAACGTGCACCCTCTTTGGCTTTTGCAGCGCTTCCAGCCCCCTGATCGCCGCAGTCAGTTCCATCCGCTGCGAGGTGGAGGCAGGCTCGAAACCGCTCAACTCCTTCTCGAACTCCCCATAGCGCAGGATCACCCCATAGCCACCGGGCCCGGAGTCTCTGCCCGAGCCATCGCAGTAGATCTCGACCACGCCGGGCGACGGCGGGGTGAAGGCGACCTCCAGAGCCCCAAATTCAAGCTCCCGCAAAAGCGGAATCAGGGCGGAGAGGTTCGGCGTCCGGCGCTCCAGTTCGGCCAGGGACAGATCCAGGGGGACGTCATAGCGGACGGTGGCCAGGGTTTTCGAGAGCCGGGCCTGGTCGGCATGGGCGTGCAGATTTTCCCGGCGTTGCTTGCCATTCACCAGACTTTTCCACTGGAGAACCCCTTCCAGGGAACCGAACCGCCGGACCAGGTCGCTAGCGGTTTTCTCGCCGATCCCGGGAACTCCCGGGATATTGTCCGAGGTATCGCCGGCCAGCCCCAGAACATCCGGCACCAGCTCCGGCGGGACACCGAAGCGGTCGAGGACCTCTTGCGGCCCGGAACGCAGATCCTTCATGGTATCCAGCAGCCCGATCCCGTCGCCGACAATCTGCATCAGATCCTTGTCGCCGGTGACGACCGTGACCTGAACGCCTTCCGCGGCATAGCGGCGGGCCAGGGTGGCAATGACATCGTCGGCCTCAAAACCGGGGGCTTCCAGTGCCGGGATATTGAGGGCCTGCAAGATTTGCCTTATGTACGGCAGCTGGGGCAAAAGATCCGCGGGCATGGCGTCCCGATGCGCCTTGTAGGGGGGATAGAGCTCCCGGCGAAAGGTCTCTTCCCGGGGGGGATCGAATACGACGGCGAGGTAATCGGGGCGGTTCTCCTGTAGGAGGCTGAGGAGCATCCGGGTGAAACCGAATACGGCATTGGTCGGCATCCCGCCAGAGGTAGCAAGATCCCGGACGCCATAATAGGCACGGTAGATGTAACTGGACCCGTCCAGTACATAGAGCTGCGGCGCTGCGTTCACATTCTCTCCCGACGCGGGTAATCCCCGGCGAATTCCACTCTCAACCAGCCGGGGTTAGAATCGCACATCCTGGAGATAAAGCAAAATCATTTTACGCAGGACACCGTAAACAGTAAAGGCGGCCGTTTGGCCGCCTTCTACACTTCATCTTGGCATCTTGGAAGCCTGACCCCGCGCCCTCTCTGACCCCGCGCCCTCTCTCATAATAATATTCAATTCTGCACCTGCCCACGAGACCAACATTTATACTATCCTGATTCCAAAGTTGCATCACTCGCATTACGCTAAATAATAAGCGTAATGCGGGACAATCTCTCAATACCCTGCCCGATCTCGGCAGCAGACATCCCGCCGAACCCGAGAAGAAGGCTGGTTGTGGAAGGTGCGCTGGTGGTGTAGGTCGCGCTGATCGGAAACAAATTGATCCTGTTTTGCGCGGCGCGGCGGATGATCTCGGTTTCGCCGGGGTTTTCGTCCTGCAACTGCATGACCACATGCAGTCCGGCACCCTGGCCGACCACCGTAGCCCTGTCGCCGAAATACTGCTCGATGGCGTTGAGCATGGCATCGTGCTTTTTCTGATATGTAATGCGCATGCGCCGAACATGACGCACCCAGTGTCCCTGCTCCATGAACTTTGTCATGGTTTTCTGTTCCAGTAACGAGACAGAGGAAAAATAATCCTGGTAAAGATCGCGGAACGAGGCAAGGAGTGAGCGTGGAAGCACCATGTAACTCAGGCGCAGCGCCGGTGAGAGTATTTTGGAAAATGTCCCCATGTAGATGATGTTCCCGTCCGGTCGCAACCCTTGCAAGGACGGGATCGGTTTGCCGTGATAGCGAAGTTCGCTGTCATAATCGTCTTCGATGATCACGTTTCCACCTGATTCAGCCCAGTCAATCAAGTTCAACCGATTGGCGACAGGCATTACATAGCCCATTGGCAACTGGTGGGAAGGGGTGACATAGGCGATTGTGCCGTTACTTGCTCTAAGGGTTTCCAGATCGATTCCGCCCAATCCGACGGAAACCGGAAGAATGTTGAACCTATTATTCCGAAAGACTGCGCGCGGCAGGTGGTAGCCGGGATTCTCCACTGCCACCGTCGAGTGACTTTCTTTCAGCAAGTGGGCCACGAGGTCCAGGCCGTGCTGGAGGCCGGCACAAATGACAATCTGATCAGGCTCACCGACGACGCCTCGAGAACGCTCCAGGTACTGTTGAATGTTGCTACGTAATCCCCAGTCCCCCTGAGGATCGCCGTACTGGGAAAATTCACGGGAACTCTCACGCAGACACTCCAGAAAGCATGTGCGCCATTGTGCCGCTGGGAAACTGGCTGGGTCGAGACGAGCAGGATGAAAATCGTATGCGAAGCCTGGCGAAGGTTGTGGAGGACGGCGCTGTTTGCGAGGTTCGTGGTTCAGTGACAATGGTGTGATATTATGATCAAGTACCGACACGAAATAGCCGCTGCGTTGCTTGCTGTAAATATAGCCCTCTGCATACAGTTCCTGGTAGGCGCAATCAACCGTGTTGCGACTGGTCGACAGTTCGGCTGCAAGGTCCCTGACGGACGGGAGTTTGGCGTGGGCAGGCATTTTTCCCGACAGCACATGTGCCCGGATCTGTTTGTAGAGTTGCTTGTATAAAGGCTCTTGGTCGTTATGGTCCAGAATGAACATAAGCTCTTCCAATCACAGCGTATAGCTGTACAACAATCGACTTACAGGAGGTAGTACTCATGATTCCCGAAAAACTGCTGGAAATTCTGAAACAGGACGGCATCGTTGCCATCGCAACCTTGGGCCAGGACGGGCCGCATATGGTCAACACCTGGAACAGTTACATCCGTGTATCCGCCGATGGCCGTTTGTTGATTCCTGCCGGTTACATGCACCGGACCGAGACGAACATTACGTTTAACCCCGAAGTCCTGATTACCCTGGGTAGTAGCAAGGTTCAGGGGTTGCATGGCCCGGGCGCCGGTTTTCTGATCAAAGGCAAGGCAGAGTTCATAACGTCCGGGCCGGATTTTGACCTACTGAAGTCAAAGTTTGATTGGCTGCGCGCCACATTGGCGGTTACGCCCGATTCTGTTATTCAAACGTGGTAGCTTAACAACGGACAGCGGAGGACAGTTACTTGTTTCTTATTTGGCACTTGTCCTCCGCATTATCTTCCAATGGGTCGATTTTAGCCGATTTTAGGGGACGTTTTAGGGGACGCCCTTCATATATTTACATTTAGGGGACGTTTTAGGGGACGCCCTTCATATATTTACATTTAGTAGATTTTCAAGATTCAAGCTCTCAGACCTGACGATTTGCTCCCCTTTTTGGACAGCTACGCTTACTGTCGGCAAGCCTATCTTTAATCGCTGCGCAATTTCCGTCATCGACACCCCTAGCTCCCGCACGGCCCAATAGCTGAATAGGATGCGCGCCTTTACTACCTTGCGCGCCTTTGAAGCGCCCACCAGCTCTTCGGGATTTATGCCGACCAGAGCGGCAACCGTTTGCTGTAGCTGATCCAGGCTTATCCCTTTTGTTAAGAAGGAAAAACGACGCGTCATTTTCTCGTCCGCCTCGGCCAGTACGCTTTCGACAAAGTCGCCGTCCCCCAAGATTCGCTCATCGCTCTTTTGAAAGCTTCCAGCCTTACGCAGCAGTTGTACGCCAGTCCAGCCACCAGCACTGCGGATGAGACCGCCGCCGGTCAAGCCAGGTTGCCTGCCAAGCTCTGCACCGGTTGCCACATATTCATGATAGTTATGCCTGGCTTGCGAGAGGTTGTTGCCGAACAACGCCAAAATCGTGTCTATTGTTTGCCACTCATTGGTTCGCTTCCCCATGATGGCGCTATGCCCTGCATATGGATAGTCTCCCAGGTCGTTCACGTCCCTGACGAGCCTTGCCCGCAGCGGGTTCAGATGGATGTAGCGCACCAGTTCTTTCAAGTACGCGTCTTCCTGGCACAGTATGGATTTATAGCGATTCTGGAATAGATGGCCGCTACGCTGATGACGTCGGTTGAATCCGATTGCAAAACCGGTTAGCAGTCGGCGCATGACTGTGGCAATCGGCACGTTTCCGGTTTTAAGCAACAAGTGAAAATGATTGGGGATCAACGCCCAGGCAAAGCACTTGGTTTCTGTTTGCAACAGAAGATTACCGAGTCTGCGGAGAAAGTCGGCATAATCCTCTTCTTCTCGAAATATCTTACCCCGCTCTATCCCTCTGGCAACGATGTGGTGAAGGGCGCAAGGCACATCTACTCTGGCTTGTCTTGGCATAGGTGGTTTGTATCATGATTGCGTAATCGGGTAAATGTAAATATATGAAGGGCGTCCCCTAAAGCTTCCTCCATGTTAGACAAAAGATAAGTGTAAATTTTTTTACACTTCCGGAAAAAGGTAAGGATTAAGAGGAGATATAAGGGTGCTCGAAATCAGTCGAGGCGGGCAATGCGGAGAAAATTGACAAGCAATTGGCGGGATGCGGCTTTGTAAGCCTCTGCATGGCGGTCGAACTCGGCCAGGAACTGGCCGGTACGAGAGGCGGTCTCCTCGGTCCAGCTGCTCCAGTTGGCGACGATCTCCCGGTTCACTTCGGGGTGGAACTGGATTCCGTAGGCGCATGAGCCATAGCGAAACGCCTGGTTCGGGCAGGCTGGGGAGGAGGCGAGGAGCACTCCCCCTTCGGGGACGACGAAACTGTCGTTGTGCCACTGGAAGGTGACGAACTCCCGATCGATCCCGTCGAAGAGTGGATCGGCCTCCCCGTCTTCGGTCAGGGTGACCGTCAGGGTCCCCTTCTCGCCGAAGGGGGAATTGCTGGTGACCGGCGCCCCCAGGAGATTGGCCAGAAGCTGCCCGCCGAGGCAGATGCCGAGAAACGGCAGATCCTGGGTTATGGCGCCGCCGATGAAACAGTTCACGTCGCGGAGGAAGGGGTGGATGTCCGTGTCGCGCACCCCCATGGCCCCGCCGAGGACGATGGCGGCGCTCACCTCCCCCGCCTCCGGCAGCATCTCCCCGTCGTACGGACGAAACAGCCGGTACGGCAGGTCGAGCTCCGCAAGGTAATCGGCATAGGCACCGAGCGGTACTTCAGGATCATTCTGAATGACGATCAGCATGGTATAACCTTTGTTCAAGGTTCGATGTTCAACCTCGAACCTCGAACCGTGAACTTATCTCAACCCTTCCGCCACGAGCTCCGCTATATCCCTCACCCTGGTCTCCCCGGCCTGCTTGTCCTTGAGACCGTCCTCGAACATGGTCATGCAGTAGGGGCAGGTGACGCAGATGGTGTCCGGCTGCTTCTCCAGCGCCTCCCCTACCCGGTTCAGGTTGATCCTTTCACCGATGAACTCCTCCATCCACATCCTGCCGCCCCCTGCACCGCAGCAGAAGGAGTTGTCCCTGTTTCTTTCCAGCTCCGTCGGGGCCGTGCCGGTTGTGGTTTCGATGACGCTTCGCGGGGCTTCATAGACGTCGTTGTGCCGCCCCAGGTAGCAGGAGTCGTGGAAGACGATGTTCCCCAGCTCCTTCACCTGCTTGTTCAGCTTCAGCTTGCCTTCCTTGAGGAGCCGGTCGATCAGCTCGGAGTGGTGGATGACTTCAAGCTCGATGCCGTACTGTTTGTAGTCGTTTTTGAGTGTTGTGAAGCAGTGGGGGCACTGGGTGATGACCTTGGTGATCCCCTTTTCCTTGAAGAGCTGGACGTTTTCCTTCGCCATCCGGTCGAATACGTATTCGTTGCCGAGCCTCCGCAAGGAGTCGCCGCAACATTTCTCTTCCTTGCCGAGGATCCCCCAGGAGATGCCGGCGGCGTTCAGGACGGTGGCGAGCGCTACCGTTACGTGCTTGGCCCGGGAGTCGAAGGAGCCGGCGCAGCCGATGTAGAAGAGGTATTCGGTCTTCCCCTGCTCGAACGGCTTCACCTCCATGGTGGAGCTCCACTTGGTCCGCTCGCTGGGGGCGATCCCCCACGGGTTGCTTCTCTGTTCCATGTTCTCGAAGAGGTTCAGGAGCTCTTCGGGGAATTTGCTCTCGTTCTCCACCAGGTGCCGGCGCATCTTGATGATCTTCGGCATCTGCTCGATCATGACCGGGCAGGCGGCGATGCAGGCGCCGCAGGTGGTGCAGGACCAGATGGTTTCTTCCGTGTTGCTCCCCTCGGATTCCTCGCCGATGAGCGGTATGACCGGCTTTTCTCCTTTTTGCAGGTACGGGCCGTTGGCGAGGAGGTTGGTCTTGATGGCGTGGATCACCTGGCGCGGGTTCAGCGGCTTGGAGGTGTTGGTGGCCGGGCAGGCGTTCTGGCAGCGGCCGCATTCGGTGCAGGCATAGCCGTCGAACAGGTCTTTCCAGGTGAACTGGTCAACAGCTGCGACGCCGAACCGCTCTCCTTTTTTGAATTCCTCCCTGGGCTGGGTGTTGGGCTTGTCCAGGCTCTGGAAGAAGCAGTTGGGAATGGCGGTCAGGATATGCATGTGCTTGGAGAGCGGGAGGAAGCACATGAAGGCCAGGAGCACCAGGGCATGGACCCACCAGGCAAAGGCGGCGAAAGGCGCGAGGCTCGCGGCCAGGGGCGAGGCAAGGAGAAGCTTGGCGACGAAGGCGGATACGGGCATGTAGCCTGCGGCATCTTCACCGCCCTGGGCGATTTCGGCGCCGTGCAGGCCGAAATAGGCGAGCATCAGGACGGCGATGAAGCCCAGGATGAGGAAGGCCTCGAAGCTTCTCGCCTTGACGTAGGCGCTGTCCAGGTAGGGGGGCTTGGCGAAGAGCCGGCGGCCGTAGGAGAAAAGGATGGCGACGAGCGCCAGGAGCGATACGATGTC
>DAIEGL010000014.1 GCA_027356255.1 Geobacter sp.
CAAGGCAAATTCAGGATCTTTGCCGATCTTGTTTGTAAACATCAAAACAAAACAGGAGGAAGAAAATGTCTGAGTACGGCACATTGCAAGACCGCGTACGCCGCAAGTCCCTTTTGAACAAGGTGATGAAGGCTGAGGAGACCGTTCAGTTCTTCAAGGCCGGGATGAACCTTGGCTGGTCCGGCTTCACCCCCGCCGGTTACCCGAAGGCAGTACCCATCGCCTTGGCTGACCACGTTGAGAAAAACAACCTCCAGGGGAAGATGAAGTTCAACCTGTTCATCGGTGCTTCCGTTGGTGCCGAGACCGAAGATCGCTGGGCAACCCTTGACATGATCGACCGCCGCTGGCCTTACCAGACCGGCAAAAATATAGCTGCCGGCATCAACGAAGGGCGCATCCGGATGGGCGACAAGCATCTCTCCCTCTTCGCCCAGGACCTGGGTTACGGTTTCTACACCAAGGATTCCGAGAGCGGCAGGATCGACATCGCTATCATCGAAGTCTCCGCCGTCACCGAAGATTGCGGACTGGTCCCCACATCCTCCTGCGGCGTCATCCCCGAGATCCTGATGATCGCCGACAGGATCATCCTTGAGGTAAACACCGGCCAGCCCTCCTTCGAGGGGATGCACGACCTCTTTACCCCGGCGAAACCCCCCAAGCGTCAGCCGTTCAACATCGTCAAGGCCAATGACCGCATCGGCAGCACCTCCATTCCGTGCGATCCGGACAAGATCATTGCCGTGGTAGAGTCCAAGCACCGTGACAAAGGGCGCGCCTTTGCCGAGCAGGACGACACCTCCGAGGCCATTGCCGGTCACGTCATCGACTTCTTCACCCAGGAGGTGAAGGCAGGTCGTCTGCCCAAAAACCTGCTGCCGCTTCAGTCGGGCGTCGGTTCCATCGCCAACGCCGTTGTCGGCGGCCTCGCCAAGGGTCCGTTCTACAACCTCAGCGTCTATACCGAAGTGCTCCAGGACACCATGCTCGACCTGTTCGACTCGGGCCGTCTCGACTTCGCTTCCTCCTGCTCCCTCTCACTCTCGGAGACTCCGGGCTTCCCGCGCTTCTTCGAAAACATGGAGAAATATTTCGACAAGATAACCCTCCGTCCGCTCTCCATTGCCAACGCACCGGAGCCGATCCGCCGTCTGGGGTGCATCGCCATGAACACGCCGGTGGAAATCGACATCTATGCCCACGCCAACTCAACGCTGGTCGGCGGCACCAGGATGATCAACGGTCTTGGCGGTTCCGGCGACTTCCTGAGGAACGGTTACCTGAAAATCATGCACACGCCGTCGTCCCGGCCGTCCAAGACCGACCCGACCGGCATCTCCTGCGTGGTGCCGCACTGCTCGCATATCGACCACACCGAGCATGATCTTGACTGTGTTGTCACCGAGCAGGGTCTGGCCGACCTGCGTGGCCTTTGCCCGAGAGATCGCGCCAAGGTCATCATCCAGAAGTGCGCCCACCCGGATTACAAGCCGATTCTCAGCGAGTACTACGAGATGGCTGCCAAGGAATGTCTGTCCAAGAAGGTCGGCCATGAGCCGCAGCTTTGGGACCGCGCCTTCAAGATGCACCTCAACCTGGCCCAGAACGGCACCATGAAGGTCAAAAACTGGGACATCAAGGTAGACCTCTGCGAATAACCGATATCGATTATGATGCGATGCAATGCAAAAGCCCCGTGGCTGATCCACGGGGCTTTTTTTTGTGTAGAAAAAGGCCAACTGCCCCTGCATCCGCCATGGCGTAACCATTCTCAGACGCCGAATTTCCGCACTTTCCCTCCTTTCAAAAAACGTATACCGCACATACGGTATACGTTCTTGTCCCGCCCGTATGCATCCAATTATATTTATCCATACGGGAAGATTTCTACAATCAACGGGTGCGGTAGGGGATCAGCAAATGTGCAGGAAGATCTTTGTCGCGGCAACGGGGCAGCATTGCGGTAAAACCACCATCAGTGTTTCGCTGATGCACCTCGCCAGGAAGAAGTACGGACGGGTCGGCTTCATCAAGCCGATCGGTCCCAAATGTACCGAGTTCAACGGCATCACCATGGACAAGGATGCGGCGCTCATGGCAAAAATCTACGGCCTTGAGGCGGATGCCCCCTTCATGTCGCCGGTCGTGCTGGGGAAGGGCTCGACCAAGAGATTTCTGGACGGCGAAATACCCCATTCTTTTCATGAAGAGGCCATCGTCCGTTCCTGTGCGGAGCTGGAAAAAAAGCATGATTTTCTCATCATCGAAGGGGCGGGGCACGGCGGAGTCGGGTCGGTCATCGGCCTGAACAATGCCAGGGTCGCGAAACTGCTCAATGCCCCGGTGGTGATGGTGACCGGCGGCGGCATCGGAAACGTCATCGACTCCGTGCAGCTGAACCTGGCCCTGTACAGGCAGGACGGTGTGGATGTCCGGCAGATACTGGTGAACAAGCTCCTTGCCGAAAAACGCGACTGCTCGCTGAAATATCTGCGCCGGGTATTTGACGGGCACGGGCTGGGCGTTGCCGGTGCGTTCGACTATTCACCGGTCCTCGCCAACCCGACCCTCCAGAATATCTCCCGGTTGTTCGGACTCCCGCTCCATGGGGACCCTGCGGCAAAGGGGCGCATCGTGCATCATGTGCAGCTCGGCGCAGCCTCTTCCCAGAAGGTAATCGACGGTCTGCTGGATTCTACCCTCCTCATCACTACGAGTTCCAGGGATGAGCTGATTGTTACCGCCTCCTCCCTCTATCAGATCCCCGACTTTCGGAAGAAGCTTGCCGGGCTCGTCATCCCGGGCTATGCCCCCATTTCCGCCATCAGCCAGAAGATCCTGGACGACAGCCGGATACCCTATATCCGAACCGAGCAGAGAACTGCCGACGCCTTTACCCGCCTCTCAGACCATGTGTCGAAGATCTCGGCGCAAGACGAGGAAAAACTCTCACTCATTACCTCCATGGCGGAGTCCGTCATCGATTTCGAAGGCATAGATGCGCTGCTCTGACGATCCGGGGATTTTCTGCGGAATGCCGGTTTGAAAGCCTTGGATTACTGCCGTGAATTCTCATTGAGGAACGCAAACAGTGCATCGACTATGGTAGGGTCGAGGTTGGTCCCCCGCATTGCCGTCATGGTTTTCATGATATCTTCCCGCGACAATTTCCTGCGGTAAGGCCTGTCCACGGATAGCGCATCGTAAACATCCGCAACCGCTACGATCCGTGCCTCGAGGGGGATGTTGCCGCCGCTGAGGCCGGAAGGATATCCCTTGCCATCGTACCGCTCGTGATGGTAAAGCACGATGTTTTGCACCGTGATGGATAGATTTGCCTTGCGCACAACGCTGCACCCCCACGCAGAGTGCTTTTTCACCAGTTCGAACTCCTCGTCGGTCAGCTTGCGGCTGGCATTGAGAATCGCTTCCGGCACCCCGATCTTGCCGCAGTCATGGAGCCAGCTGCCGAACTTGATCTCCTCCTGGATGGTCTCGCCGATTCCCAGATCCCTGGCGATTTGCAGGGCCAATGTGGCGACACGGTCGCAGTGCCCCTTGGTTGAGGCATCTTTAAGCTCGATGGTCTGGGCGAGTGAGTGCAGGACGAATTCGTCCTCTCTCTTTATGGATTGCAGGATGCGGAACCTCCGGATCCCGTCCTTTACCGCCTTGACCATCTCCGAGTTCTTCCACGGCTTGACGACAAAGCGGAAGACCTCGCCGTTGTTGATGGCGGAAAGTGCAGTGGCAAGGTCCGCGCTCCCCGTCATCATGATCTTCACGGTGTGGGGGGAAATCTCCTTGACCTTTGCGAGGAGATCCAGGCCGCACATGCCGGGCATTTGGTTGTCGGCCACTATCAAGGCTATTATGTTCCGGTTGATGACTTCCAATGCTTCTGCGCCGGAGCCGGCAGTGAAGATGGTCAGCCCCTTGTTCTCGAAAAGGCTTCTGGTGTAATCGAGGTAGACTTTCTCGTCGTCGACAAACAATATGGATTCCTGCATGGCAACCCCTGTCCGCATTCAAATTGCAGCAACTCGTCCCGTAAACCTTATCGGCGGGGGAGGCTGCAGGCATGAGAAAAATATCATGCAACCGCGCGGCGCGTTCTTTGTTTGCCTAACGGGGGGAAACGCGCTATTCTTTCCGCGTTGAGACAAATCAATGGCCGGGTGAATCCTGCCGGAATGAGGTGCTTCATGTTTAAACCGTTGGGGAAAATCTTTGTCGCCTTCCTTCTCGTTGCTGTTCCTGTCCTGGTGGGGGCGGAGGAGGCCAAGACCGTTCCCGAAAAGAAGGTCGAATCGGTGCAACCGACTTCGCCTGCTTTGCCGGCTCCTGGAGCGAAGGGGGCTGAATCTGGCAAGACGGAACGGACCGTAAAGTTCGGCTACGCGGATATGCTCAAGCTGGGTAGCGAATCAGTCCAGGGGAAGGCGGCCAAGGCCCGATTCGAGAAAAAAACGGACAGCTACAAGGCCCAGATAGCCGCAAGGCAGAAGAAACTGGAAAAGGAGAAGGAGGCGATCCAGGCCAAGCTTTCGACCCTCACCCAGGAGCAGCGCGCGGCAAAGGCGAAGGGGTTTGAACGGAAGGTTGACGAATACCAGAAATTCGTACAGAAGGCTGAAAAGGAGATGCAGGCCTTTCAGGAGGAGATTACCCGGAAGCTCTACAACGATATCGAGCAGGCTGCTGTTGCCTACGGCAAAGCCAACGGGTTCACCGCCATCCTGGTGAAGAAGGATGTCCTCTATCTAGGCAGCGGGGTGGATGTGCAGGACGTGACGGAGGCGATTTTAAAGCTGGTGAACGAGAAAGGGCCGAAGCCGTAGCAATATCTGAACGGAGTCCGCTGAAAAAAGCCCGCAACCGCGGGCTTTTTTTGCGTCTTCTTTCCTTGGTAAAATTTAAGTTGTCACCCGTCCAGCCGGCGTGCTAACAAAATTCAGATCCTATTTCAATGCATGGAGACACCACCCGATGATCCATCTTACAAACATTACGAAGCAGCACGGCTCGCAAATCCTCTTTCGCGAAGCCGGCTTTCAGATACTCCCCGGTACGCGGACCGGACTGGTCGGCCCCAACGGCGCGGGCAAGACCACGATTTTTCGCATCATCACCGGAGAGGAGGAGTTGGATGCAGGGGAGATCACGCTAGCCAAGGCGACCACCGTCGGCTACTTTTCCCAGGATGTGGGGGATATGGCGGGGCGGTCTGCGCTGGAGGAGGTGATGGCTGGCGCAGGGGATACTGTGCAGCTTGCGTCCGAACTGAAGAAAATGGAAGAGGCCATGTGCCGGCCGATGCCCGACGACGAGATGGCGGGGCTTCTCGAACGTTACGGCGCAGCCCTGGAGGAGTTCGAGCACAAGGGCGGCTACGACCTGGACTCCCGCGCCCAGGCCGTGCTCACCGGACTCGGTATCGGCCCGACCCGGTTCAACAACCCGGTGGAGTCGTTCAGCGGCGGCTGGAAGATGCGCATCGCCCTGGCAAAGATCCTGACCTTGAAGCCTGATGTGCTTTTACTCGACGAACCGACCAACCACCTGGACGTGGAGTCGATCATCTGGCTGGAGGAGTGGCTGGCGACGGAGTTCAAGGGGGCGCTGCTGATGACGAGCCATGACCGCGATTTCATGAACCGCATCGTCACGCGTATCGTCGAGGTTGCCAACAAGACGGTCACCACCTATGGCGGCAACTACGACTTCTACGAGCGGGAGCGCGACATCCGCCGCGAGCAGCTCCTTGCCAGCCACAAGCGGCAGCAGGATATGCTTGCCAAGGAAGAGGATTTCATCGCCCGTTTCGCCGCCCGCGCCTCCCATGCGGCCCAGGTCCAGTCCCGGGTAAAAAAGCTGGACAAGATCGACCGGATCGAGATCCCGCCGGAGGAGCGGACAGTCCGCTTCGAGTTCAATGAACCGCCGAGGAGCGGCGAAGATGTGATCCTGATGGAAAACCTGGGGAAGCAGTGGTCTGAAGCGGGGGGGACGGTTCCGGTGTTCGGCGGTGTCTCCGGCATCGTCCGCCGGCAGAACAAGATTGCCGTTGTCGGGGTGAATGGTGCGGGAAAATCGACCTTCCTCAAGGTCCTGGCCGGACAGACCTCGCCCACCTCCGGCAGCGTGACCCTGGGGGCAAATGTGGAACTCGGCTACTTCAGCCAGCACGCCATGGAGCTGCTCGAACCGAAGAAAACGGTCTTCGAGACGGTACAGGAGGCGATGCCCCTTGCCAATATCGGCGTCATCAGGAACCTGCTCGGCGCGTTTCTGTTCCCGGGGGACGCGGTTGACAAGAGGATAGAGAACCTATCCGGCGGTGAAAAGAGCCGCGTCGTGCTGGCAACGCTCCTGGCGCGACCGGTCAACCTTCTCGTCCTGGACGAGCCGACCAACCACCTGGACATAAAATCGCGGGAAATCCTCCTCGATGCGCTGAAGGGCTTTGTCGGCACGGTCATTTTGGTCAGTCATGACCGTCATTTTCTCCGCATGCTGGTGGACCGGGTTTTCGAGATCGATCACGGCGAGATGCGGGTCTACGAAGGGGATTACGGTTATTATCTCGCCAAGTCCCAGACGGATAAGCGGGCATGATGCTGCCAGGATAAGGTTTTGCGAGGGAGGGGGAGAAGAGGGGAGGGTTACGCGGTTTCGTTGGACATGGTGACCGCCTTCAGCACCTTGCCGTTTTTATTGAAAAAAAGCACGTCCGCGACAAACTTGTCCTCCGGCGCCCGGTAGCAGATGGTGACGCTTGAATCGCCGGTCACGACCTCGACGAGTTCGAAGCGGGTGGCGGATTTTTCCACGAGGTTTTTTTCCCAGTGTGCCCGGAGCTCGTTCTTCCCGCGCAGCGTATCGTGCAGCTTGTCGTGCCCGGATGCGCAAGCGGCAGACCATTCCACGTCTTCGTCATAATGGTAGAGAATCGCGTCCAGGTTACAGCTGTTCCACGATTCGATCCACTTGGTTGCAAATGATTTTGCCTGTTCTGGGGTCATTTTCCGCACGCTTCAGGATGAAGGGACATCTCCCGGTTTCGGAATGAAACGGGGATGGAATAAATCTATATATTCATATTCGCATTTATAAGCCGCATTTTAAATAATGCCTCTGCTGAAAAATGTCAATATCTTTATGATTATGATTTGTTCAGTTTGAGGGGCACCAGCGACGTAGTTGGTGCCGGCGCCCGTTTATGGGATGTTTCACTGCCGCAAACCGCTGCACCATTGCCCGCTTTTCTGGCACAACAGGCCGTGACCTGCCGGAACGGAGCTCGCCTGGACAGCCTGAAACAGCCATTGGCGCTGTCTCTCCATCTTGGCATGTACCGTGAAAGATGTGTTGCGGGACCGCGAACCAATGCGGAACTGCACAGGTGACCGGGAAGAACCGGCGAGGAGGAGATGATGGAAACTAACGCACGCCTGCCGCTGCCGGCGGCGGCAGAGGAACTGAAGACCACCCATCTGAAGGTGCTCATGCTGCTCAAGCAGAAAGCGCTCACGGGTGACATGATCGACGGCGAATGGTACGTTGATCGGGCGTCTCTTGAGCACTTCCTGGAAAATGGCGCTGAGCTCCAGCCTTCGGGAGGGTGCCGCACCTCGTGCAGTGCCAAATCATGCAATTGTGGCAATAGATGACGGTTGCAGTTACACCGGGACCTCCCGAGCCGAAGCCCGCTTTGCGGGCTTTTTGCTTTTCTGGTGAAGGTGGGTATATGAAAGTGCTCTACAACCGGGAAGGCAAATGCTACAATAACAAATTAATGAAATTGACCGGCGGCGAAATAGACTTGAGGAAATGAAAAAGGCATGCTTGAAATCGGCAGGTTTAACTATCTGGAAGTGAAAAAAATATCCACCTTCGGAGCGTATCTCGCTTCTGAGCCGGGCGAGATCCTCTTGCCGCAGAAATACGCCCCTGACGGATTAAAGGTGGGCGACGCGATCAAGGTGTTTGTCTACCTGGATTCGGACGGCAGGCTGACCGCCACGACCCGGACGCCGAAAGCCCAGGTCGGCGAATTTGCCGTCCTGGAGGTTAAGGACAATGGTCCGAACGGCGCTTTTCTCGAGTGGGGGCCGGAGAAGGACCTGTTCGTACCGTTCAGCGAACAGACGGTACCGATGCGGAAGCGGGAGAAATACCTCGTCAGGGTGTATCTGGACAAATCTGGGCGGATCGCCGCTTCGGCAAGGATCGGCAAATTCCTTGAATCCGGGGTGATCCCTCTCAAGATTGGCGAAGGGGTGGAGCTGACGATTTGGGAACTCACCGATCTGGGGGCAAAGGTCATCATCAACGACCGCTATGCCGGGCTTTTGTTCAAAAACGAGCTTTACGGCAAGCCAACACCGGGGACCAGGCTTAAGGGTTATGTGAGCAAAGTCCGAGACGACAAAAAGATCGATGTAACCCTGAGGAAGGGCGGTCACAGCGGCATAGGTGGCGATAAGGAGCGGGTCGTGGCAGCCCTGGAGGAATCTGGCGGGTATCTCCCGCTCGGTGACAAAAGCTCGCCGTCGCTGATAGGAGAAGTCCTGCAGATGAGCAAAAAGAGCTTTAAAAAAGCGATAGGCGGCCTTTACAAGGATGGTCTCATAGAGTTGGCGGAAGAAGGGATCAGGCTGCGAAATAAATTTAATGTAACGGATTAAATTGCTTGACAATATTCAGACAAAGCTGTTACGGTTTTTTACCGTCCGCGGATCTCCCCGGATAAAATCAACAAGAAGCATTAGGAGAAGTAAGCAAATGGCAAACGGCACAGTAAAGTGGTTCAACGACAGCAAGGGGTTTGGTTTTCTTGAGCAGGAGAATGGCGAAGACGTATTCGTCCACTTCTCAGCCATCACGGGCGACGGTTTCAAATCCCTTACTGAAGGTGATAGAGTAACGTTCGATGTGGTCAAGGGGCCAAAGGGGCTGCAGGCCGCCAACGTAAGCAGGGTTTAAACAAAACCCGATTCGACACGAAGAGCCCCGGAGAAATCCGGGGCTTTTTTTATTGTTGTCAGTTACACTGTACCGATATTGAACGACGTCTTTCCTTATCCCCTGCCGCACTCTGCTGAAATCAATCCTCCAGTTTCTTTTTCATTCCTTTTTTACGTTGGCGGCTTGCAGTCCCTTTGGTCCCTTGACCACATCGAACGTAACCTTATCGCCTTCGGCGAGGGTTTTGAAACCTTCGCCCGTGATGGCTGAGAAGTGGACGAATACGTCTTCGCCGCTTTCTCGCGCGATAAAACCAAACCCCTTGCTTTCATTGAACCATTTCACTGTGCCTTTTTCCATTACGTTCATTCTCCTGACGCGTTAAAATTTTTCACCCAGAAATAATGATTAGTATTATCAAATGATAACGGTTCCGCCGGCAATGTCAAGCGGCTGAGTCGGTATTCGCATCGTACGAGAAAAAGATCGGGGCTTGGCCATGCCGCAAAACCTTAAAAATTTTACACCTTTATTTTGTAAACATTGTTATAAATCTGTGTTATATGTCGGGCTGTTCATTAATCCGGTATTCCTATCTTACCGATATCAGACATAAATAAATGGTTGTTTCTTGTTTTGAAAAAGGAGATCCGTGCGATTGAAACGCTACAAAAACTGGTCCATTCTCTGGAAAATCATGATGATCCCGCTCATCAGTCTCATTCTGGTCCTCCTGGGGACGGAGCTGGTAGTCCTGCCGAAGATCGAGGCGTGGCTGATGGAGCAGGAAAAGCTGAAAGTCCGCAACGTGGTTGAGATCGCCTATCAGCAGATCGCCCAAGGGGCGCGGGCAGCAGAGGAGGGGCGTGTTCCCCTTGGAGTGGCCCAGCAGGATGTCATGGGGAAAATCAAACAGCTGCGTTATGGGGGGATGGAATATTTCTGGATAAACGACCTTGCCCCGCACATGGTGATGCATCCGACCAAGCCGGAGCTTGACGGCAAGGATCTGTCCGAGTACAAGGACCCCAACGGCAAGCGACTTTTCAGGGAGTTCGTAAAGGTCTGCGAGGCCAAGGGAGAGGGGTTTGTCGCCTATATGTGGCCGAAACCCGGGGAGACGCAGCCGGCGCCGAAGATTTCCTATGTGAAGCTGTACAAGCCCTGGGGCTGGATTGTCGGCAGCGGCCTGTACATAGACGCCTTCAAGAAAAAAATCGAAACGCTTCATCAGTTCATCCTTGCGGTGTCGCTCTTCTTTTCCCTTGCCCTGCTCGTGCTCGCCTGGTCGGTCGGCCGTGGAATCAAAAACTCCATCGACCAGGGCCGCGCCTTTGCCGCGGCCGTGGCATCGGGAGACTTGACGAGGACGCTTGCCGTTACCCGCAAGGATGAAATCGGTGATCTCGGAAACTCGCTCAATGGCATGGTCGCAGATCTCAGGTCGATGATCGGAAGAATTACCGGCATCGTCTGCGAGCTTGGCGCCACCTCTTCTGAGATCGGCCGGGCCTCGCGCACCATGATTCTGTCAGCGGAGCAGCAGGTGGCGGACGTGGCGGAAACCTCGGTTGCCTCCCGTGAGATCCACCATCTGGTCGGCAATGTCGCCCGCGGCGTGGAAGGCCTCACCGTCTCGGCCACCGAAAGCTCCTCCTCCGTCCTGGAAATGGCTGCAAGCATCGAGGCGGTGGCTCGCAACATGGAGAACCTGGCGGCTTCCGTGGATGGAATCAGCGTTTCCATTGATCAGATGGCCGAATCCATCAAGCAGATCGATGCGGGGGTCCAGGCGCTGACCGACACCTCGTCCAGCACGGCTGCATCAGTACTCGAGTTTGATATGTCGATCCGCCAGATCGAGGCGTATGCCAAGGAGAGCGCCGCGATCTCTGACGAGGTGCGCAGCGATGCCGAGACCGGGAGAAAGGCGGTGAAGGAAACCATAGTCGGGATTGACGGGATCATGCAGTCGTCCCGGGTCGCCGCCGAGGCGATCGCCTCCCTCTCGGATAAGGCGCATAGCATCGGCTCCATCGTCACCGTCATCGACGACATTGCCCGGCAGACCAACCTCCTTGCCCTCAACGCCTCCATCATCGCAGCCCAGACCGGCGCGCACGGCAAGGGGTTCGGAGTCGTTGCCGCCGAGATCAAACAGCTTGCGGAGCGGACAACCCGTTCGACCCGCGAGATCGCCGAGGCGATTACCGGAGTCCAGGGTGAGACAAGCCGTGCGGTAAGCGCCATAGCCGTTGCCGGGGAAAGCATCAAATCAGGCGAGCAACTCTCCCAGCAGGCGGGAAATACCCTTGGGAAAATCGTGGAGGGGGTCGAGCGGACGGCCGTGCAGATGGCAGAAATCGCGAGGGCCACGCGGGAACAGGCAAAGGGGAGCGAGATGATCCGCTCAGCCATGGAGCAGGTCGCCACCATGGCGAACAACATTGCCGACACTACCCGCCAGCAGCGCAAGGGAAGCGACCTGATCCATAACGAGGTCGGGAGGGTGCGGGAGTTTTCCTCTATGGTGATGCGCTTCATGAGGGAGCAGACAATGGTGGGCGAATCGATCAGCCGCATGACCCTCCACGTCTCGGAATCGAGCGGCCGCATTCGGGAGGCGTGCGTGGATCAGACCAATGGCAGCCTGAAGATACAGCAGGTGGTGGAGAGCATCCAGCGTTCGACCACGACCGTCCTGCAGGGAACCAGGGTGGTGGACAACGGCGTGTCCAAGCTGGGCGCCAACGCCGACTCCCTCCAAAGGGAGATGGGGAATTTCAAGCTCTGACCAGCATCCGGCGTCCTTCAGTGCTCCCTGTAGCCGAGTACCACGAGTATGCAGCTCCCGTCGGCGATGACGTTGATGCCGCGCGCGCGGCAAAAGTCCACCGCCCGCGGGCTTTCCGCTCCCGGCTGCATCCAGACGTTCCTGATCCCTTTTTTGGCCGCCTGCTCCACCACCTGCTCGGTAATCGCCGGTGGGGTGATGACCGAGATGCTCGTCACCTCATCTGGAAGGTTGGCCACCGAGGCGACGCACGCCGCTCCCTCGATCTCCGTCGCCTTCGGGTTCACCGGGACCGCCTTGAGACCGTGCTGCTGGTAACAGCGCAATACCCTGTTGCCGTACTTTGAGCGGTCGGAGGATGCGCCGACCACGCCGAAGGCGCTCGCCTTGAGAAATTCTTCTATCTCCTTCTTCATCTCGGTCTCCCTATAGGTTTTTATGCCGCTTCAGCACGGCGTGGTACTTGGTGAGGTTGGCTGCAGTGCGGTGCGGCAGAAAGGCGACCAGTTCCCACCCTTCGCCGCCGAGGTCGTTAAGCATGCGCACGCTGTCGTGAAGGCGCTGCTCGTATTTCTCTTCATCCGGGACTTCCATGCCGCTGTATACGATCTTGTATTCCCAGGCCATTGCCATCCCTCCTTCTCAGCTTTTCCTGATTATTAATATAACAGCTAATCCTTCCCTGTCACGAAAGGGTATCTTGTTCTGCGCCGTTCCTTTCTCAGCGGAGGAAAAGGTCAGTAGTATGGATACCCCTTTCCCTTCCGCCTAATGAGGTGTTCCAGGAGAAAGTAGGCCCGGATAAAGGGGACTCCTTTGCGCACCAGATCGATCATGTCGACGGCGAAATGGAAGAGGAGCCCGGCGAGAAGGGGCTGCAGGGCGGGGTAATGCAGGGAGAGAACTCCTACGGCCAGGAAGAAGTCGAAGGTATGGAACAGGCAGAGCCCCACGTAGGGGATGTTCTTCTCGATCTTCCAGAGCTCCTCGAAATAGCGGAACATTCCCCGGATATCGAACCGCCCGGTCCGACGGATGTAGAGGAGATAGTGGTCCACGTCGATGAGCACACTCCCGACGGAAAAGAGAAGAATCTCCTCTCCTGTCCAGACGGGGAGCAGGGCTGCTGCCGCTATGCCGGTAACCGCAAGGTGCTGGGACAGTTTCATGGATGCAACCTCCAGAAACTGATTTTACCCTCCGCGCCGGTGGTTGTAAAGCAGAGGGTCGGCGCCCGATTGCCGATCAACCCCGCGCCTTGGGGTGGGCTTTGTCGTAAACCTCCATCAGCCGGTCGATACTCACGTGGGTGTATTTCTGGGTGGTGGAGAGGGACGAGTGGCCGAGGAGTTCCTGTATGGCTCGCAGGTCCGCCCCCCCTTCCAGCATGTGGGTCGCGAAGGTATGGCGCAGGGTATGGGGTGAGATCTTCTTCATGGCCGCGATGCGCAGGATGTACTTGTCGATGATGCGGGCAACGCTGCGGCCCGTCAGGCGCCCTCCCCTGGCGTTGAGTATCAGCGGGGAGTCCGGGGCGGGGGTGTTACGCGAGGCGAGATAGGCTGCCAATGCGTTGCGGGCTTGCCCGCCGACCGGCACGATCCTTTCCTTGTTCCCCTTCCCCAGCACCCGGACGAGCCGCTCGTCCATGTCAACGTCTCCCACGTTGAGGCCGGTCAGCTCGGAGACCCTGATGCCGCACGAGTAAAGGGTCTCCAGTATGGCCCGATCGCGCAGGCTCAGGATGCCCGTGCTTTGCGGCGCTTCCACGAGAGAGGTGACCTCGTCGATGTTGAGGTGGAAGGGGACCCTTTTCTCCTTCTTCGGGGTGCTGACGAGTTCGGCCGGATTCTTTGCCGCCAATCCTTCGCGGAGCAGATATCGGAAAAAGGCGCGAATGGCCGCGAGTTTCCTCCCTATGGAGCTCTTCTGGTGGTCCTTGTGGAGCTGGGCCATGTAGCGCCTGATGAGGAGGTGGGTGACGCCGTTGACGTCGGCTCCCGTGCCCAACTCCCGGACGGTGAATGCCAGGAACTGTTCCAGGTCGCCCCGATAGGCATCCAGGGTGTGCGGGGAAACGTTCCGCTCATCGGAGAGGTAACGGCAGAATTGCTCTATTGCCTGTTTCATGGTATGACTTTAACCAATAGCCGCATATTTTACAACGGTTTTGGGCCGTTGACGGTGGGGGGAAGATGAATCTGGTTGCCATCGAAAGGGTAAGCGACTACGAAAGGGGTGCGATAAGGGAGGGGCTGGTTCGCCTCCTTGCGCCCCTTGGCGGCATGAAGGCCTTTGTCGGGCCGGGAGAGCGGGTCCTTCTGAAACCGAACATGCTCTCCGCAAAACCGCCGGAAAAGGCGGTTACCACCCACCCCGAGGTGCTGCGGGCGGTCATAGAACTGGTGCAGGAGGCGGGCGGCGTGGCCCAGGTCGGGGATTCTCCCGGTATCGGCGGCATCGTCCGGGTGGCAGAGCGGTCCGGGATGCTGGCGGTCGTCAATGAGACCGGTGCAGAGCTCACGGAGTTTGCCGAGTCAGTGGAGGTCGCCGGTGGGGGCGTCTTCAAGCGCTTTGCCCTGGCCCGCCCGTATCTGGAGGCGGATAAAATCATCAACCTTCCCAAACTAAAGACCCACGAGATGATGACCTTGACCTGCGCCGTGAAGAACCTGTTCGGCGCGGTGGTCGGGCATGCCAAGGCGGGTTGGCACCTGAAGGCGGGAGCGGACCGGGCGCTGTTTGCCAGGATGCTGGTGGAGTTGTACCTCCTGCGCAAACCGGACCTTACCATCGTCGATGCCGTCACCGCCATGGAAGGGAACGGACCCGGCAACGGCGACCCACGCCGGGTCGGGCTCCTTCTCGCCGGTGCCAATGCGGTTGCGGTGGACGTCATCGCTGCGGAAATCGCCGGCATACCGAAAAAGCTGCTTTACCTGGAGCGTGCAGCCGCACAGCT
>DAIEGL010000021.1 GCA_027356255.1 Geobacter sp.
CGCAGAATATCGCCGATGTCCGTTGTCGATGCAATGATTGCGCAGACGTCGTTGAGGGTTTTCATCATGTCAAGGGTTTCCTGGAGCGCACGATTCTTCACGGAAAGATCGTTGATGAGGCGCCGGTTTTCCGCGGTCAAAGCCTGCTTTTCCAAGGTCCTCGCCACTACGTTGTAGAGTATCGCTTCGTCGTCGATGGGTTTCACGATATAGTCATACGCCCCCAGACGCAGCGCTTTTATGGCGGTAAAGCTTGAGGCGTTGCTGGAAATGATGACCACATCCATTTCCGGTTTGATCTCTTTGACCAGCTTGAGCATGTTCAGGCCGCTCATGCCCGGTAGGATGATATCCGTCAGGACCATGTTGAAGTCTTCGGCCTGAAATATCTTTATGGCCTCCTCGCCGGATGAGGCGCAACTGACACGGTATCCTTTTTTTACAAGACGCCCGGAGAGCATCTTCTGGAACGAAGGCGAGTCATCCACTACCAGTATATGCGGTGACATGTTTTCCAAAGGTTCCTCTCCTTGAGCGCATGGACGTGCGTTCGAATGGTAGTGTAAGAGGCGTTAAAAATCAACATTAAATGAGAGTTATTCAAACCCGGGGTGCCCTGAAAGGCTCTGTTTACTAGAAAAGCTTTGACAACACCTGAGTATTTCCTATAGTATTGGCCAAAATTCAGCAGAGGTTTGGTAATGGAAGCAGCGCTTGCCCTCATCGGGGAAGACCTGAAAAATGTCGAATGCCAGTTCAAAAAGGATCTTCAGTCGGACGTCCCGCTGATTCGCAAGGTTGGCGAATATGTGCTCTCAAGCGGCGGCAAGCGGATCCGCCCGGCACTACTGCTCCTTTCGGCAAGGTTGTGCGGCTATCGGGGCGACAGGCATGTGCCTCTGGCTAGCGTGATCGAGTTTATCCATACCGCCACCCTCTTGCACGATGATGTGGTGGACAACGCCAACCTCCGGCGCGGTTTGGCGTCCGCCAATACGCTCTGGGGAAACGAAGCGTCGGTCCTTGTTGGCGACTTCCTCTTTTCCAAATCATTTTCCCTGATGGTTGCGGACGGCGATCTCAGTGTTTTGAAGGTCCTCTCCGGCGCTACCACCATAATTGCCGAAGGTGAAGTACTGCAACTGGTCTGCACCAGCGATCTGGATGTGACCACCGAGCGTTACATCGAGGTTGTGAAATCCAAGACAGCCATACTCCTTTCAGCCGCATGCCAGGCGGGGGCCATTCTTGGAAAGGCTTCCCCGGAGCGCGAAGTCGCCTTGCAAAATTTCGGCATGGAGCTGGGCATTGCCTTTCAACTGGTGGACGACACGCTCGATTATGTCGCCAGCGAAGAGCAGTTTGGCAAGAGCATCGGCCATGATCTGGAAGAGGGAAAAATCACTTTGCCGCTGATCCATACGCTGAGACACTGCACCGCATCTGAAAAAGTGAAAATTGCCGAGGTCGTCGAAAAAGACGCCCTGGAGGAAGATGATTTTACGGCGGTCTTTGAGTTGGTCCATCGATACGGCGGCATCGACCATGCTGTGACGGTGGCAAAGGAACATGTCACCCGCTGCAAGGCGTACCTGGATGCTTTCGAGGATTCCCCGGAAAAGAATGCACTGGTCAGTCTGGCTGACTATGTCGTGACCCGCGTTAAATAGCAGCCCCCATCCGTTAAAAAACACAAAAGATTATCTCCCCTTAATCGCATACCGGCAGTGGTCGCTCCCCCATGTACTTGGCATAAATACTGCTATTTAATATGACAACGGTTTCCATTACGCTAAGTTATCTATTGCAAGGGCGATGTCATGTGGGAAGAGGTGCTGGTTCACAAATCGGAAATCGAACTCCATGGTGACAGTTATCAGATCATGATCTATTGCCGTAAAGACGGCCGGCATTTCGCCCAGACCCATTTGGGTGAAAACGACATCATCATCAATGACGGTTCCTCCCTGGAAGAGGTCCTTGCAAAGCATGAAAGGCTCCTCCCCCTTGCCATAAACTCACGCAGGATTCGGCGGGATTACCAGGGTTTTGTCGGCAGAATCAAGTCGAAACGCTTCTGACCCTGCCTCACCACCCCCACTTCTCCCAGCAGTAAAATATCCTTGCATTCATTTCCTGCATCGACTAATAGTGTCTCCATGAAACGTGCAAAGATGGTTCGTTGGCGGTCCGGCCGTAAATCACTCTGCAGCACAAGCTGATCTCTGTATGACATCCTCCAGCGGCTTGATTGGCTGCCGATAATTTGCCGCCCGCTGGTGCGGGTTACGCACCAGAGTGTAGGGTGTTCCGTGCGCCCCGGTCGAACGGCGTTGCTTGAGAGGGAACAATGGCTGCAAAAATACTTATCATTGACGATGATACATCGCTGCGGCGGGTTCTCGAGTACAACCTCCAGGAAGAAGGGTATGAGGTCATTACCGCCGCTGACGGCGAGGCGGGGCTTGCACTGTTTGCCGAGAGTTCCCCTGCCCTGGTCGTCACCGACCTGAAAATGCCGGGAATAAGCGGCTTCCAGGTGCTGGCGGCCATAAAAGAACGTTCCCCAGCCACTCTGGTTATCGTAATCACCGCTTTTGGCGCCATCGATACGGCGATCGAGGCGATGAAGCTCGGCGCCTATGATTACATCACCAAACCGTTCAACCGGGACCAGCTCAAGCTGGTGGTGAAAAAAGCCCTGGAACTGCGGGGGCTGTCCGAAGAAAACCGGCTCCTGAAGGAGGAGTTGACCGAACGCGCCGAGTTCAGAAACATCGTCGGCATTTCCCGCGGGATGGAACAGGTCTTCGCCGTCGTGCGCAAGGTTGCCGACACGGATGCAACGGTATTGATTACCGGCGAGTCCGGCACCGGCAAAGAGATGGTCGCCAAGTCTATACATTCCCTCAGTTCCCGCAGGTCTTTTCCCTTTGTCCCCATCAATTGCGCCGCCATTCCCAGGGAACTCCTTGAGAGCGAGCTGTTCGGTCATGTGAAAGGGGCGTTCACGGGCGCCGTCCGGGACAAGGTCGGCAAGTTCCAATCTGCTGACGGCGGGACCCTGTTTCTCGATGAAGTGGGCGAATTGCCGGTTGATCTGCAACCCAAGCTGTTGCGTGCCTTGCAGGAGAGAATCATCGAGCCGGTGGGGGGGACGACTTCGCGGAAGCTGGATGTACGGATTGTTGCAGCAACCAATGTGGATCTGGAGACGGCCATCGAAGAAGGACGCTTCCGCGAGGATCTCTATTATCGCCTGTCGATCATACCGATTCATCTCCCTCCTCTGCGGGAAAGGGGTGACGATGTTTTGCTCCTGATCAGGCATTTCACCGCAAAGCACGGCGGGGGCGGCGTAACCTTCACCCCTCGGGCACTGGAGATAATGAAGCACTACCCCTGGCCGGGAAATGTGCGGGAGCTTGAAAACACCATTGAACGTCTGTTGATCATGCGCAATAGCGACAGTATCGATGCGGAAGACCTACCGGGAAAACTCCGCGGTGTCAAGAAGGGGCGCGAGGGCGGGGTAATAAATCTTCCGGCAGAGGGGTATTCCCTTGAGCAACTGGAACGGGAGATCGTTGTCGAGGCGCTTGATAGAAACGACTGGAACCAGACGGCTGCGGCCCGTTTTCTCCGTATTCCCCGCCATACGCTCATCTATCGCATGGGAAAATACAACATTACGCAACAGGAGCGGAAGAGATGAATAGGATTATTTTTGCTGTGCTGATTTTATGGAGTATCGTGGTTGTCGGCTGTTCCCGTCAGGAGGAACCGCCCGTGGAAGGGAAAACCGCGCCTGATTTCACCCTGAATGATTTGGCCGGTCGACAGGTGCGCCTTTCGGACTTCAGAGGGAAGGTTGTCTTCCTCAATTTCTGGGCGACCTGGTGCCCCCCCTGCCGTGAGGAGATCCCCTCCATGGTCAGGCTGAATCAGGCAATGTCTGGAAAACCTTTTCAGATGCTGGCAGTATCCATAGACGAGGGGGGAAGGGATGCCGTTGAGGGATTCTTCAGAAATTCGGGATCGGTGCTGCCGGCACTACTCGATACGGACCAGGCGATCGGCAAGCGTTACGGCACTACCGGCGTGCCGGAGACCTTTATCTTGGACAAGAAGGGTGTTATAGTAAAAAAAGTCGTCGGCGGCATGGATTGGAGCGATCCGCAGGTGGTGGCCTTTTTCAACGAGATCGTGAGTCAGTAGACAGCAAGGAAATAGCGGGGCATCCATGGAATCAACCAACATAACCGTTGTAGGAGCATTCATCGCGGGCTTTCTCTCGTTCCTCTCACCCTGCGTGCTCCCCCTCATTCCTTCCTATATCACGTACATAACCGGTCTTTCCTTCAGCGATCTCCAGCAGGAGCACCCGCCTCACAAGGTGAGGCGGCAGACCATCATCCATTCGCTCCTCTTCATAGCCGGTTTTACCTTTGTATTCGTATTGCTCGGTGCTTCCGCCACCTTTATCGGCGGTTTTCTTCAGGAGCACATGACCGCGTTGAGAAGGGTGGGGGGGGCGCTCATCGTCGTTTTCGGCATCCATGTGGCGGGAATCTTCGACATCGGGGTGTTGCTCGGGGAGAAACGGCTGACCCTCCATCGTAAACCGGCGGGATTTCTGGGAAGCTTTGTCGTCGGAGTGGCTTTTGCCGCCGGCTGGACCCCCTGTATCGGGCCGATACTTGCCTCGATCCTGATGGTGGCGGCTACCGAGAGTACCGTATACCGGGGGATAGGGTTGCTGCTTGCCTACTCCATGGGGCTTGCCATCCCATTCTTCCTCGCGTCATTGGCCATGCACCAGTTCCTCGTCTTTTTTACCCGCTTCAAAAAGTACATCCGCATCTTCGAGATCGTTACCGGGGTATTCCTGATCCTTATCGGCGTTCTTATCTTCACCAATTATCTTTCTATTTTCAGCCGGTACACGACCATCTGGTTCGGGGATTGAGAGGGATGAGTGGCTGACGAAGCGCGGGTATCCATGCAGCTGGCGGTTGCCGACATCGATATCACCGAGGCCTTTTACGGCGGGATTCTCGAAATGCCCGTGAAGAGGGCGCTGACTTCTCCCGGCGCACCCGAGCACCTGATCATGGAACAGGACGGCTGGTCGCTGATCTTTGTCGAGGAGTCTGCCGTGATTCACGCCCATCCGATCCTGGAGGAGCGATTCAGCATCTATCCGAAGGGGGTGGGCATAACCCTTCATTTCCGCGTGAATGACATTGAAGGGATAAGCGATGCGCTTGAGGATGAAGGGCTGGAAATCCTATATCCGCTTGAACGGAAGCCATACGGTGCCATGGAGCTGTGGTGTTTTGACCCTGACGGCTACCTGGTGGTGCTGGAGCAACCGGTCGGCAGTCGGCAGTCGGCTGTCGGCAGTTAACCACCGACTGCCGACCATCGACCGCCTTTCACGGCGCATTAACCGTCACCACCGGGCTTTCCTCGCTGTTTGGATTTATCACCTGGATTTTGATGCTTTTCAGTGTGGAGTCGTACGGGTGGCGCTGGTAAATGATGCGGGTGCAGTCAACGTAGATGAATCTTTCCCTCTCTGTGGCGGGGCCCATTCCGCTGTAGAGCCTTGCGCCATCCACCACTAGCGTCGATCCCTGCTGGAAGTTTTTCCCCTCGATAATCAGTTCGTAGTAGTTGACGTACTCTCCCCCTTGGGTGACGCTTAGAATCTCCGGCCTGGTGTCGATGAAAAGGGCGACTGCGCCGGAAACCTCATCCGACGGGTTTTTCACCTGCACCTGATGGAGCCCGCTGAAGAGCTGGGAAGGGACATTGAAGGAAACGGATTCGCGCGAGAAAACGCGACTTCTGATTGCAGCTCCGTCCAGCAGGACCTGTGCCCCTTCCTGGAAATTCCGGCCGCTGATAACCACCTCACGCTCCTTCCCCGTGGCGCAACTGTATAACGTGTCTGGCGACAGCGACACGGCCACCGGCTTCTGCGCCTGAAGCATGAAGTTGTACGGTTTACTGGTGGCACCATCCTCCCGCTTCACAAACAGGGCATAGAGCCCGGGGGGGAGGTCTGGTATGTCGAAGGTGAGTATTTTTGGGGTTACCAGTTTCGTCGGCATGCTGACGCTGCCGAGAAAAGCAATGGTCTTGTCGGTGAATCCCGTGCCGCTCAAGGTCACACTCATCCCCGGCTCCCCCTGGGCAGGGATGATGCTCAGGATGCTGATGGGTGGCTGCTCCTCTTTGGTGGCGGTTTTCTGCGGGGTGGCGCCCTTCTGGGCCACTTTTTTCCCTTTTGCAGCAAAGGCAGGCAGGCATGTCACCTGAGTGAGAACGATCAAAAAGACGATGAAACGGGACATCACGGGCGGACTCCTTTCAACGATAACTCCTCCGCAAATTAAACCACGGCAGGCACCCTTGTCAAATTTCAACCCGCATGCTGAACCATATGCCGCACATGATGAAGATGAGATTCGTTGCCCAGGCGGAAACGAGAGGCGGCAGCACGCCGGCCTGGCCGAATGAAAGTATGACCGAATTGGTGATGAAATAGGTGAAGCCGATGCCGAGGCTTGTGCCGATGCCGAGTGCGATGCCGCTTGAACGGCCGCCGCGCATGGCAAACGGTATCCCGATGAAGGCCATGATTACCGGGGCGAAGGAAAGAGAAATCCTTGAATGCATCTGGGCCAGATACCTGGTCGGATCGTATCCACCCTTCCTGAGCTTGTCACAGTAGCGGATCAGTTCCCGTATTCCCATGTTGTCGGAGAACCTGCCGAGCACCTTCAGGTCCTTTGCCTTCAGGTCCAGTCTGACCGGCAACGAAGGGGAAGCGGTGGTGCTGACCACATTACCGCCGGCGATTTCCCGGGTTACCACATCCCTGAAGAGCCATCCGTTGCTGCGCAGCTCCCCCTGGGCGGCCTCGATGCGCTGTTGCGGCTCCATCTCTTTTCCTATCCGCCAGAGGGTTATCCCCTTCAGGCAGCGGGTTGCCGGGTCGAAAAGCCTGGCCTTGAGGATGTAATTATCGTCCTTGTACCAGATGTTTTGCTGACGGAAAAATGTACTCGGGCTCTTTTTGTCTATCAGCACTTCCCTGATGTATTGCCCCTCGGTATTGCATTTGGGCATGACGAATTCGCTGATGAAGAGGGTGGACAGGCTGACGGCAACGGAGATGGCGAATATCGGAGCAGTGATGCGGGCAAGACTGAGTCCGCAGCCGCGCATGGCGGTGAGTTCGCTGCTGAGGGAGAGCATGCCCAGTGTCAGGAGCGTGGCCATCAGGACGGCCATTGCAGCAGTCTGACAGATGATCTCCGGTATCCGGGTCAGAAAGAAGAGGGCGATATGTCCCCATTCGGCGTTGACGCGGGCAAAGCGGCCGATCTTTTCCAGAAAGTCGACGACCAGATAGATGGCGATGAATGCTCCCAGGCAGAGGGCGAGCATCTTTGCGTATGCAGTGGCAATGTAGCGGCTGATTATCTTCACAGATCGCCCTTCCTTGCAAATCTGCTGTGCAACCAGCTGGTGAGGCCGGCGAGGAGTCCGTACAGGGGAATCCTCTTCTCGGATGCGGTTGTCTTGAATAGGTAGATGCCCAGGGAGACAAAGAGGAGGTTGGGCGCCCAGGCCGCCAGCAGCGGACTCAGGAGACCCTTTTCCCCGAGGGCCTTCCCGGCGGAGAGGACGATGTAGTAGCAGAGGAGCAGTGCGATGCTCACGGTGAAGCCGGCTGCCTTGCCGGATCGCTGGTTCTGTATGCCGAGCGGCATGCCGACGAGGGCAAATATGAGACAGGCAAAGGGGAGCGAGAACCGGCGGTGATATTCCAGGCGCATGTCGCGCATCATCTTGGCGTCGAAACGGCCTGAAGCGAGGTTGGCGCGCAGCTCCGCAAGGGACATGTCCAGCTCGTTCCTGTTTACCGCCTGGCTGGCCTGGTTGAGGTTTATGTTCAGGTCGTAGCTCCTGAACTCCACCAGGCGGTAGCCCGTCTTTCCCTGCGTGCGATGGATGCTGCCGTTGTCGAGGCGCAGCCTGATCGACTTTGTCGCGGGATCTGAGTTTATTACGCCGCTCCGGGCGTAGATGGTTGACGGGTCGAGGGGGTCCCGTTCATCCTGAATGAGGATGCCGGTCATGGTCTGTTTGCGCTGGTTGTAGCGGTCGGTGTATATGACCATGCCGGGGAAGTCGTCGTTGAAGACCTTTTCCTTGATCCCTAGGGAGGCGCGGGCTTCCGCCACATCGACCAGGAGTTTTTTGAACGACGTGTTCCCCCATGGGACGGCATAAACGGTAATCAGGGCGCCGGCCAGGTAGGCAATGAGCGCAAAACAGAAGACCGGCGGGAGCATGCCGTAAAGGCTCACGCCGCAGGCTTTCATCGCAGTGATCTCGCTGTCGCCGGAGAGCCTGCCGAAGGCGAGCAGGATCGCCAGGAGAAACGCCATGGGGATGGTAACGAGAAAAAACGACGGGAGGAGGTAGAGAACCATGCGTAGTACATCGGCAAGGGGGACGCCGTTTGACACTACCATGTCGGCCAGTCTCAGTATTCGCCCCATGAGGAGGGCAAAGGTGAAGGTGGCAACTCCCAGAAGGAACGGTGGCGGTATTTCCTTGAAAATATAGAGGTAGAGGGTTTTCTTCATTGCCTGGGCATGATACATGAGATGGCCGGTTAAGTAAAGGACGGCGGACGTGGACCGGCCTGCAGAGGCAAAATTGCCTTGCCAAGCGGCAGTTGTTGTGTTATATGGTTTTGCTGTTCAAAATTCACACGCATCCTTTTTCACCGGTGGTGTCTGCCAGTCGCGGATTCCGGTGAGCACGGGGAGGCGGAGGAAAAACCAAAGGAGAGTGCCATGTCTAACATCACCATGAAGGAACTGCTGGAAGCCGGTGTCCATTTCGGACACCAGACCAAGAGATGGAACCCGAAGATGAAACCGTATATTTTCGGGGCGCGCAACGGGATTTACATCATCGACCTGCAAAAAACGGTCAGGCTCTTCAAAAGTGCCTATAACTTCGTCGCAGATGCGGCCCAGGCCGGGGAGACCATGCTGTTCGTCGGGACCAAGAAGCAGGCGCAGGATTCCGTCTCCGAAGAGGCGCAGCGTTGCAGCATGTTTTATGTGAACGAGCGTTGGCTGGGCGGCATGCTCACCAACTTCAGCACGGTCAAGCAGAGTATCGACAGGCTCAAACGCCTGGATGCCATGTTTGCGGACGGCACCATCGAGGCTTATACCAAGAAAGAGGCCCTGCAACTGGAGAAGGAGCGCCAGAAGCTGGAGAAGACTCTTGGCGGCATAAAGGGGATGAACAAGCTTCCGGGCGTGCTGTTCGTCATCGACCCTAAAAACGAGGAGATCGCCGTCAGCGAGGCGAAGAAACTGGGCATTCCGGTGGTTGCCATCGTCGACACGAACTGCGACCCGGACAACATCGATTACGTGATCCCCGGCAATGACGATGCAATCCGCGCCATCCGCCTCCTGACCAGCAAGGTGGCCGATGCCATGATCGAAGGTGGGCAGGCGCGCAACGCCAAGCTTCAGACGGACACCGAAGGGGCGGAATTCGCCGCTGAGGCCGAAGGGGTTGCCGAGGAAGTGGCCGGCGAGGCGTAAGGTCCCGGCGCAACCGAATTTCCGTTTCGATAATAAAAATAAAGAAAGACGGCCGACAGTGCCGGTCGTTTGCGGAGGATAAACGTGAGCATAACAGCAGCGCAAGTAAATGAACTGAGAAAAGCTACCGGCGCAGGCCTCATGGACTGCAAGAAGGCTCTGACGGAAACCGGCGGGGACCACGAGAAGGCGGTTGACTATCTGCGCAAGAAGGGTCTGGCTGCCGCTTCCAAGAAGGCGGGCCGGGCTGCAACCGAAGGACTGGTCGGCTCTTACATACATGCAGGCGGAAAGATAGGCGTACTGGTCGAGGTGAACTGCGAGACCGACTTCGTCGCCAAGAATGAAAATTTCCAGGCGTTCGTCAAGGATATCGCCATGCATATCGCCGCGGCTTCCCCTCTTTATGTGCGTCGCGAAGAGGTTGATCCGGCCGTGCTTGAGCGCGAAAAGTCAATCTACCGGGAAAAAGCCAAGGAAAGCGGCAAGCCCGACAACATCGTGGAGAAAATCATCGAGGGGCAGGTCAACAAGTTTTATGCCGACATCTGCCTCCTTGAGCAGTCGTTTGTCAAGGACCCGGATAAAACGGTGCAGACCTACCTGAACGAAACCATCGCCTCCATCGGCGAAAATATCAGTATCCGCCGCTTTGCCAAGTTCACCCTCGGCGAGGGGCTGGCAAAGAAAGAGAGCGACTTTGCGGCAGAAGTCGCAGCCGCTGCCGGCGTGTAACGGACAAGAGGGAGCCGGCCATGTTACATGGTCGGCTTTTTTTTCGTCGAGTGCCCGAACCATTAACATTAACCAAGTCGAAAATATGCATAAGGTGGACATAAAATGGGAGAGCTGCGCTACAAAAGGGTGTTGTTGAAACTTTCCGGTGAAGCCCTCGCGGGCGAGCAGGGTTACGGCATTGATCCGCAGACCATAACAACCATAGCGAACGAAATAAAAGAAGTCGTTGAGTGCGGCGTGCAATTGTCGCTGGTCATAGGCGGCGGCAACATTTTTCGCGGTCTGGCCGCATCGTCCACAGGGATGGATCGGGCCAGCGCCGACTACATGGGGATGCTGGCGACCATGATAAATGCCTTGGCCATGCAGGATGCCCTGGAAAAAATAGGCGTGGATACCAGGGTCCAATCTGCCATAGCCATGCAGGAGGTCGCTGAACCCTACATCCGCCGCCGCGCGATCAGGCATCTGGAAAAAGGTCGGGTCGTCATCTTCGGTGCGGGCACCGGCAATCCCTATTTCACCACCGATACTGCAGCCAGCCTCAGGGCGATGGAGGTGGGGGCCGAGGTGATCCTGAAGGGGACCAAGGTGGACGGGGTCTATACCGCCGATCCCAAGAAAGACCCGAACGCCACCAAGTTTACCGAACTCACCTACATCGATGTCCTCAAGAAAGGGTTGCAGGTCATGGATGCGACCGCCACATCGCTCTGCATGGACAACAGTCTCCCCATTATCGTCTTTGATGTCACAACCGACGGAAATGTGAAGAAAGTGGTGTACGGCGAACCGATCGGCACCATTGTGAAAGGAGAGTAACATGACGAAAGCCGTCATCAGCAACATGGGCGCCCATATGGACAAGACCATAGACGCACTGCGCAAGGAGTACCAGAAGGTCCGCACCGGCCGGGCCAGCACCGGGCTCCTGGACGAGATCCGGGTCGACTTCTACGGGACCCCAACGCCTATCAACCAGGTGGCGACCCTCGCCGTTCCCGAACCGCGCACCATCACCTTGCAACCGTGGGACGCAAAGATGATCCCGTTGATCGAGAAGGCGATCATGAACGCCAACCTCGGGCTTACCCCAGCCAATGACGGCAAGGTGATCCGGCTCAATCTCCCCCCCCTCACCGAGGAGAGGCGCAAAGATATCGTCAAGCAGCTCAAGAAGCTGGCTGAAGACGCAAAGGTCGCGGTCAGGAACATCCGCCGCGACGCCATAGACGAACTGAAGAAGCAGGAAAAGGAGAAGAAGATCTCGGAAGACGACCTGAAGCGCGCGGAGAAAGAGGTCCAGGATGTGACCAACAGCCATGTCGCCAAGATCGACGAAGTCTGTCTTCACAAGGAAAAAGAGGTCATGGAAGTCTGATGTATCCTAACCGGCGGGGGGCGGCGACGCGTCCCCCGCTCCTATTTTTTGCTTGCGAACTCCTTGTATTTAAGGTTATATAATTTGCCCCTTCGTTCAGGGGATTTTTTGTTTTCAGGGGTGGCGACCCCGCTCCGATCCGGCAGCGGGGACATGAGGCTGTCTCAGGGGCGATATGGACAAATTATCAAAAGAGAATCTGCCGCGTCACCTGGCCGTGATCATGGACGGCAACGGCCGGTGGGCGAAGCAGCGGATGTTGCGGCGGATCGTCGGTCATCAGAAGGGGGTGGAGACCGTCCGGCTGATCGTCGAAGAATGTTCCCGGCTGGGCATAGCTTACCTCACCCTTTTCGCCTTTTCCGCGGAAAACTGGCTCCGGCCCAAGACCGAAGTGAAGGCGCTCATGGCACTTCTGAAGAAGTACATCAGGTCTGAGATCGCACGGATGATGCAGAACAATATCCGGTTCAACGTCATCGGCGACCGTGGGGAGCTGCCGGCGGACATCAACCGGGAGATCGACGAGGCGATCGCACGCACCTCGGGCAACAGCGGCATGCTCCTGACCCTGGCCCTTTCCTACGGAGCGCGGCAGGAGATCGTCCATGCCGCGCGGCAGATCGCGATCGATGCGGCGTCGGGAAAGATTACTGCTGACAGCATCGATGAGGAGCTCTTCTCTGATTACCTTTACACCGACCGGATTCCCGAACCCGATTTCCTCATCAGGACCAGCGGCGAAATGCGGATCAGTAACTTTCTCCTCTGGCAGCTCGCCTATACGGAGCTCTATTTCACCGATGTGAACTGGCCGGATTTCGACAGAAACGAACTTGCCAAGGCATTCCGGGATTACCAGGCCAGGGAGCGCAGATTCGGCAAGACCAGCGATCAGCTGCGGGTGAGCGGGGCGGACGCCCGCCGCCCCTGAGCCGATATCCATAACGCCATCAATCCATCCAGGAGTATCCCATCAAACGATTAGCAACGGCGATAATTGTCTTACCCCTCCTGATCCTCTTCTTTCTCAGGGCGAGTCATGCCTTCTTCACCGCCTTCATACTGTTCCTGATCTTTCTGGGACTCTGCGAATTCTACCGGATGGCCCTGCCGGAGCGCAGGCTGGAAGGCTGGATCGCCGCCGTGGCCGGCACGTTCCTGCCGCTCCTGTATATCGCTCCCCTTCCGTACGGCATGCCGCTCGGGCTTACCTCCCTGGTCATATCCTTTTCCCTCCTCTTTCTCTTCCGAATCAGGGATATCCGGCGGGCCGCGGGCGAGGTTGCGCTTGTCCTCATGGGCTTTCTGTATGTTCCGCTCCTCCTCGGGCACCTGGTTCTCCTGCACGGCCTCCCTGCCGGCGTGCAGTGGATTTTCCTCATGATGGTGATCGTCATGGCAGGAGACAGTACCGCTTATTACGTCGGCTCCACCCTGGGAAGGACGAAGCTCTACCCGGCCGTCAGTCCCAACAAGAGCGTAGAGGGCGCGCTCGGCGGACTGGCGGGTAGTGTCGTCGGCGCTCTGATCGCCAGGGCGACTTTTTTCCCGATGCTTACGGTCGTGGACTGCGTGGCTACGGCCCTCCTGCTCGGCCTGCTCGGTCAGCTGGGCGATCTTTTCGAATCGCTTCTGAAGCGGAGCTGCGGAGTTAAGGATTCCGGCACCATAGTTCCCGGGCATGGCGGGATACTCGACCGTCTCGACAGCATCCTCTTTGCCGCGCCTGCGGCGTTTTACTATGCCTATTTCGTTTTCAAGTGAAGAATGAGCGGTGCGCGAGGCGTGAGAGGCTGTGAAGCCGTTTCCGCCCACCCGTAACGCTCCCGGAGGGTAACATGAAAAAGCTTGCCATACTCGGTTCCACCGGCTCCATCGGGGTCAGCACCCTGGATATCGTTGCGGCCCATCCCGATAAATTTCAGGTGGTCGCGCTTACCGGAGGGGGGAACCTGGAGCTTTTGAAAAAGCAGATCGAGGCGTTTTCCCCCCAGGTTGTGGCGGTCCTGAACGGGGAGCTTGCGCAGAAATTGCGGCGGATGCTGCCGGCGAATGGGCCTGAGATCCTCCATGGCGTCGAGGGGATGATCGCGGCCGCAACCGCCGCTGACGCCGAGATGGTGGTCGCGGCGATCGTCGGTGCCGCCGGTCTGGTGCCGACCGCTGCCGCCATAAAGGCGGGGAAGGATATCGCCCTGGCCAACAAGGAGACCCTGGTCACTGCCGGTCGCCTGGTCATGGATATGGTCAACGAGCGCGGGGTGAAGCTCTATCCGGTGGACAGCGAGCACAGTGCGGTTTTCCAGTCACTACATGGACACCGGATGGCGGATGTGAGCAGGGTCATTCTCACCGCATCGGGGGGGCCGTTTTTTACCTGGTCCGCGGAGAGGCTGGCGCAGGTCACGGTGAGTGATGCGCTCAACCATCCCAACTGGAGCATGGGGCAGAAGATCACCATCGATTCTGCCACGATGATGAACAAAGGGCTGGAGGTCATCGAAGCGCGGTGGCTCTTCGACGTGCCGGCGGAGAAAATTGCGGTCAACATCCATCCCCAGAGTATCGTCCATTCCATGGTAGAATATGTAGATGGCTGTGTCATGGCGCAGCTGGGAGTGCCGGACATGAAGGCCCCCATCGCCTATGCCCTTACCTATCCAGGCCGGGTGCCTACCGGCGTGAAGCCGCTCGATCTGACGGCTCTTTCGGGTCTTACGTTCTTCAATCCCGACTTCAGCCGCTTTCCGGCACTCAAGCTGGCGTACCGGGCGCTTGAAGACGGGGAGAGCATGCCGACGGTCATGAATGCCGCCAACGAGGTTGCCGTCGGTGCGTTCCTCAGCGGGGGAATCAGATTTACCGCCATTGCCGAGGCTATCGAGAAGACCATGGATCTGCATCAGCCCCACCTCCTCAACTCCATCGAGGAAGTGCTCTTCGTGGATCGGTGGGGGAGAGAGAAATGCCGGGAGCTGCTGGGAATCGCCAACCCGTAAGACGCGAATCGTGAGCAGTGGATCACTGCTTGCGGTCAAAAGAGGAATCTTATGCTGAGCATAGTATCCGCAATCATCGCCCTCGGGGCGCTCATCTTCATTCACGAACTGGGTCATTTCCTCTTTGCCAAGATGTTCGGGGTGGGGGTCGAGAAGTTTTCGCTGGGGTTCGGTCCCAAGGTCGTCGGGAAAAAGGTTGGAGAGACGGAATACCTCCTCTCCGCGTTCCCGCTGGGCGGCTATGTGAAGATGATCGGAGAAAATGACGGCGCCGACCTGTCGGAATCGGACAAGGGGCGCTCCTTTGCGGAAAAGCCTCCTCTTAAGCGGATCGCCATCGTTGCGGCCGGACCGGTGTTCAATCTCTTCTTTGCCTGGTTCATCTTCATCGTGTTGTACATGGTGGGGGTCCCCGCGGCCACCACCAAGATCGGCGAGGTCGTGAAGGAAAAGCCCGCCGCCCGCGCCGGCCTCATGGCCAACGATGTCGTGACCGCCATCAACGGAAAGCCGGTCAACCGCTGGGACGAACTCGCGAAAACCATTGCCGAAGGGAAGGGGCAGCCGGTCGAGTTGCAGGTCAAAAGGGGGACGGCCACCCTCGTTTTCCGGATCGTGCCGGAAAGCCGGACGGCAAAAAACCTCCTTGGCGAAACCGTCACCTCCCCGGTCCTGGGGGTCGTATCGGCCGGCGAGACGGTCATCGACCGTTTTGGTCCCCTGGATGCCCTCGTCAGGGGGAGCGCCCAGACTTGGAACGTCATCAGGATAACGGCCCTCTCGCTGGTGAAGCTCGTGGAACGCGCCATTCCGCTGAATACCATCGGCGGCCCCATCATGATCGTCAAGATGGCCGGACAGCAGGCTGCGGAGGGGGGTGTCAGCTTTCTCGCCTTCGTGGCGCTCCTTTCCGTCAACCTGGGGGTACTGAACATCCTCCCGGTGCCGATCCTTGACGGCGGGCACCTCTTCTTCTATCTGTGGGAGCTCGTATTCAGAAGGCCGGTCAGCCAGAAAGCCAGGGAGATCGCCCAGCAGGTTGGCCTTGTGCTCCTCATCGGCCTGATGATCCTGGCATTCTACAACGATATCGCCCGTTATCTGATCGGCCAACGGTAAATAAGAGGCGACACTTTGAAGCTCCTCACCATTGACACCTCCACCAATACCTGCAGCGTGGCCCTCACCCTGGGCGACCGGTTGGCCGGCGAATATCTTGTCGATCTGGACAGAACGCTCACCAACCGGCTTTTGTCCTGTGTGCATATGCTCCTGACCGATGCAGGGCTGGCAGTGGCCGACCTGGACGCCTTGGGGGTCGCGCTCGGTCCCGGTTCGTTCACCGGCGTCAGGGTCGGCGTGGCGACCGTCAAGGGGCTGGCGCTGGCGGCCGTCAAGCCGGTGGTAGGCTTTTCCTCCCTGGCCATGCTCGCCATGAACCTCCCCTGGAGCTCCTCCCCCGTGTGCGCCATGTTTGACGCGAGGAAAAAAGAGGTCTATGCGGGGCTCTATAGCTGCCGCACCCTTCCCGTGCCTCTCATGGAGGATGCGGTGCTGCCGCCGTCAGACCTCCTGAATAAAATCAACGCCCCCACCATCTTCGTCGGTGAAGGGGCGGTCAGGTATCGCGACCTCATCACCTCTTCCCTGGGGGAGAGGGCGCTCTTTGCTCCATGGAGTCTCAACCAGCCGCGGGCCTCCGCCGGTGCCCTCCTTGCGGCGGAAGCCCTTGCCAAAGGGGAAACGATATCCCTCGCCGATCTCAATCCCGCCTATATCAGACCTTCTGAAGCGGAACTGGCGAAGCTCGCCTCCAGGTAATACCTCTCCGAAAAACACGGTGTCCCTTCCGCGGTCCGTCAAGTCCCTTCGCAAATGGTTTTAATATTGCAGCTATCATCCTGCAGTTCACCGTGTTGTGTGAGATACGAGCCTTTTTAGGCGGTTATCCCGGCCGGAGGGAGAACGAACCCTGCAAATTTTGTGTTATGCCGTGTGTCAGGCGTCATATTCCAGAATAGAAAACTAAATATCAGTGTTTAATTAGAATCATAACACCCCGATATTGCTTAATTAGTAATAAATAATATTAAATTTTATATATATTTGCAGGTCTATGTCTGCCGGATTTTGCTGGACGGTATGGTTCCGGCGGACGGGTTTGCAGGGAGGGTGCATGATCGGCAATAATCTGAGGCGGACCGGTAACCGCATAATGATGCTGCTTCTTCTGGCAGTGACGGTTACCGGGGGCGTGGCTGAGGGGTCGATTTCCTGCTACGATTGCCATGGGACAAGGAAAACCGCCGACTTCCGGCCGCTGGATGGCAGTTATCGGAATATCACGACCGGCGGCTTTCAGGGGAAGCACCGCACCCATCTCCCCCCCTATGCGGGACCGGCAAACTGCGCCATCTGCCATCCGGGGAGCGAAGGATATAGCACCTCCCATCGTGACGGAAAGATCAAGCTTTCCAGCAACATCAACAATTCCCCCGTCAGCGCGGTTTACAAGAACCGCACCTCATCGTTCGGCAACTGGACTTCGCCCTTTCCCCAGACTCCCAACCCGGTTCTCGGCAGCTGCACCAACGTCAACTGCCACTTCGAAAAGAGCACGCCGCAATGGGGAAACCCGCTGCTGGAGGCCCCGGCAGGGTGCAGCGCCTGCCACGGCTTGCCGCCGGACGACGGGGGGCACCCGTCCCAGAGCGGTCCGGGCAAGAAGCATGGCGATTACTACGGCGTTGACGAGAACAGCTGCGGCAAGTGCCATCCGGTCCACGCCACGTTTTCCCACGCCACCAGCGCGGGGCGCCGCGGGCTGGCGGTACAGTTTCTTTCTACGCCTAACAGCGGCGGCTCATATTCCGGCAATGTGGATTATCCCAACTACCTGCCGTCGCAAAGCACGGGAAGAAACGGCGCATGCAGCAACCTTTACTGCCACTCGAACGGCAACCCCACCGGCCGGGCGAACGCCTTTGCCGCTCCGACCTGGGGTGGGACGCTCGACTGCACCGGATGCCACGGCGGAAACGGCGACACCTCGACCATGAGCCCCCGCCATGACAAGCACGCCAAGGATTACCAGTACGCCTGCGAAAAATGCCATAGCGCCACCGTCACCGGCTCCGCAACTATCGCGGATCGCACCAGGCATGTCAACGGCGAGAAGGACGTCTCCCTGAAGGACGGCGGCAGCTATGTGCAGGGCTCGAAGCAGTGCACGAACAGCTACTGCCACTCGAACGCCCTCGGTAGACCCGGTTTCAAAACGCCATCCTGGAGCGACCAGGGGCCCTACAAGTGTTTTTACTGCCACCGCGGTTTGACGACCGACTCGACCTCCGACAACTGCGCCGAGATCGGCGGCTCCTGGGACGGAGCGCGCGGCGTCTGCACCCCTTTCGTAAACATTTCCACCAACGCCCACGCCAAGCATGTGGGTCCCCAGTGGATCAGGAAATACCCGTGCAGTTACTGCCATTATCAGACGGTGGACGCGGCCGGGAATATCAAGGACATGACAAGGCATGCCGACGGGACCAAACAGGTGGCGATCGATCCGCAGTGGAGCATCGCCGGTCGCCCCGCCCCCTACTTTGACCCGGCAACCCGCAGCTGCAGCAACGTCTATTGTCATTCCGACGGCACGGTGAACCCCCTCGATACGGAAGTGAAGCAGCCGAACTGGCCCAACAAGGGGTGGTCCCGCTGCAACGCCTGTCACGGCCATCCGATCAGCGGAACGTGCAACGCGAGCGGCTGCCATGACGGCACCAGCCACGACGGCAAGTTCTGGCCCGTCTTCACCCGCTGGTCCACCGGCACGGAATGGCGGGCGGCGATGCCGATCTTCCATAACGAAGGGGCGGGAGAGCCCCGCGCCAACTCCCATCCGCGCCACACCGGCACCTCCTTCACCTGCGGCAACTGCCATGCTGCAACGGTCATCAACGGGGACTGCAAAACCTGCCATGCCGGCGGGCTTCCCCCGGGGAACATGGGGGAAACTGCCCACATCAATCCCGCCTACCACGTGAACAAAACGCGTGACGTCATATTCAACGCCGGCGGTTCTTACCGCCCCACGAGCAAGACCTGCTCCAACACCCGCTGCCATACCGGTGCCACCGATCCCCAGTGGGGGGCTTCGGTCAATTCGAGCATCATCTGCCTCAATTGTCACGGCACCGCCGGCCCTGACGTGGACACCTTTGCCGGCTTCGACAACGGGACCATGGCGAAGATCAACCTCAGCCAGTGGGTGACCACCGGCCATGGCCGCTATTCGTCCGCCGGCCGTTATCCGGGGTCGAACAATCCCGCTGCGAACTTCCCGAGCAATCCCTGCTGGTACTGTCACGACAATTCGGTCATCCACGGGGACGCATCCAATCCGTTCCGGCTCAGGAGGCACCCCCAGTATGAGCAGCGCTTCGAAAAGGAGTGTGTCTACTGCCACATGGAGCACAAGGATTACGAGTGCCTCCAGTGTCACGTGGGGCAGATGGAGAGCCTGGCGCCCCAGGCTACCACCGGCGGCATCGTGGTGAAGCTGCGCACAGGCGGCTTCCGGACCGATTGGCCCGACCACGGTCATCTCGATTCCTGCACCTCGACCGGTTGCCACGATTCGGATGACGGGACCTTTCCGACGGGGGGGCACAAGGGACATTCAACCGGCGCCGGCACATGGACCCCCACCCAGAAGGCCGACGTCAAGAGCCAGTACGTCATGATGGGGGTCTGCCTGCAGTGCCACGACGACGATTCCGGCGGCCAGTGCACCTTCTGTCACACTGCGCCATCTGACAATCCCGGCAAGTATTCGCTCGGTTTCGACCCCGGCACGGGCTTCATCAAGCCGAAAAAGGCACGTGCCTCGGCCGCCCACTTCGGCAAGAAGCATTACGGTGCCTTCATCAAAACACCGAATGCCTGGGAGAAGGACGCAAACGGCAAGTTCCTGGGGACCTGGAAGGGGGGGAAATTTTGCTGGGACTGTCATGACCCCCACGGCGACGACAACATCTACATGATCCAGAACCAGGTGGCGACCACTACGGACGGGATATTCGGCATACCCAAGACCCGGGCGGCCGTCTCCTTCACCCAGAAGACAACGGGGAGCGACTACGCGGGCGCCTCCAACAGGATCTGCAACGTCTGTCACGGCCCCGACTCCAAGCACTATCTGAACAACTTCAGCGACGGGCATAACTCCACCAAGATCTGCACCAACTGCCACATGCACCGTTTCGCGGACGCCCATGCCGATTCCCAGAGCTGCAACTCGTGCCACAGCAACGCCAAACCGGTGCCCAAGCATGTGGCATTCGGCCTGCCGGTCATCTGCGTCAAGTGCCATGCAGGCTCCATCGGCGCCAGGGCAGACGTGGTCGGACAGTTCAACAGCAACTCGCACCACGTCCAGAACCCGGGGGTGGCGCTCACCGGCCGACAGTGCTTCGCCTGTCACTGGGAAGCGACTCCCTACGGAACGATCGACACGAGCCGTCACGAGGGGTTCGATTTCAGGACCTACTCGGGGGTGAAAAACGCCCAGGTGGACCTTGTGGTCTGGCGGCCGGGAGAACGGCCGACCTTTTACAGCAGCACTTCCGCGGTCCAGTTCTTTGCCAACCGGATCACCACGGACAAGGAGCGGGATGAGATCGGCAAGGTGACCAACCACTGCCTCTCCTGCCATTCCGATCAGAACAACGAGTCGACCCCGTTCGGCGACTGCAAGACGCCGCGCCAGTATGCCTGGGACGGCCAGTCGATCGCCGCCCGCTACTCCCAGCTGGGAACGACCACCTGGGGAAAAGTGAACTCGGGCACCTATCCCAACGCCAACAAGAAGGACACGGTCACCAAGGCGTTCTCGGCCCACGGCAATGCGGCCGCCAACCAGGGGGGATGGAACGCTGCAGACGGTTACGACGCAGCACCGCCGAACACGAGGGGGGGAGGGAAGAACGTCCAGTGCTACGACTGCCACAACTCTCACGGCTCCAAGGTCAACGGCACCACAACCAGCTACGTGACATTCAACAACACGCGCAACGGCGGCAACCTGAAGGAGACCCAGAACGGCAAGGGTGGATATGGCGCCACCTATATGGCCCAGGGGAACGCTTCGGGCAAGAACCTGTATGCGGCAGGCGCAGGACAGTGCTTCGATTGCCACGAGAACCAGAACGCCTCGTCTTCCAGACCATGGGGCTACCAGTCGACCTACAACGCCAGCCAGCCCATCATGGGGTACGACGACAGCCCGCGTTTCGGCGGGGGGACCAAAGGGCGTTATACCCGCTTCCCGTTCCGCAAGACTACCGTTGCCGGGACCCACTTCTCCGCTTCGAGCATGCTCAACTACACGACGCATGAGCGGATCAACGGCCTCTGCACCCCATGCCACGACCCGCACGGGGTCTCCCCGACCCTAGGTGAACTGATGTCATACGCAGTGCCGCTTCTGAAGGGGACATGGATGACCAACCCCTACAAGGAGGATGCCCCTCCACCAAGCGCCGCCGGCGGTATCGCATCCCCACCTTACCGGTGGGGCGGCTACTTCGGTGCCTCGGCCGGATCAACTCAGTTGACCTTCGACAACCGGAAGCCGACCGTTCCCGTACCGGTCGGCTGGAACACGGACCGTAACACCTTCAACACGAACCGGATAGCGGAGAACGACAAACAGTTCGCCGGCCTGTGCCTCCGGTGTCACCAGCAGAATAAGCTGACCGACGGGGTGAACAAGAACACCCCCTGGAAATCGCGCGACCGGATGCACGAATCGGTCAAGGGGTGGGGGGCAAATACGGAGCACTCGTTTACCTGTTCGAAGTGTCATCAGCCCCACTCATCCGCCCTGCCGCGGCTCATGGTGACCAACTGCCTCGACTACCAGCACCGGGGGCGGGTCGCCTCCGGCGGCAAGGTCTCTGCGGCCGACGTCCTCTACAGGAGCCGCGCCGATTGGACCGGCGGTCACTGGGGCTACCCGATCGCAGGGACGATCAGCGGCAAGATCAGCACGAGCGATCCCGCCTACCTGGCGGACCCGTACAAGTACGAGGCATATACCCAGTGCCACCTGCGGCGCGCCGATATTACCATTACCCCCCCCTACGGTACTTGGGATAATAGTTATACCATCATAATTCCGGACCAGTGGCCGCAGGAGGATATGTGGAACAACGTGACCCCGTGGCCGAGCCTTGTGCCGCCGCGCAGTTACAGCCCGTGACGGAGAAAGAGACATGAGAAGACTCATTACATCCATAGCCATCTTACTTGCCCTGGCGACGCCGGTCCTGGCCAGCGGGGGGGGCGATCTCCCCGGTCATCCGCTCATCGATTTCCGTAAGGGGAAACAGGAATCGCGTGCGGCGGCGATCGTGCCGGCTAGCGGGGCGACGGTCGTCACCGGCTACCAGAGCCTGGCCGGCGACGGCAACGACGACGTCTACACGGTCAAGTATGCGGCTGACGGCGCGGTTGTCTGGAGGGTAGCTTACGACGCCGGCGGCGGCAGCGACCAGGGGCTGGCGGTGACGATCGACAAGTCTGGCGATGCGATCGTCGTGGCGAGCGTCATGAACGCCGGCAACTATGACGTATACGTGGTCCGTTACCGCGACAACGGCACCGGCACCCCAGCGGTGGTCTGGAGCAGGACCTGGTCCGGAGCGGCCGGGAGGACCGACATCCCCCAGGCGGTTGCCTACGATCCGGTCAACGACCGGGTTTACGTGGCCGGCTACTCGAACAACGGCAACAACGACGACTACCTGTTGCTTGCCTTCAACAACAGTGCGACGGGCGACAACCCGCCTCTCTGGACGAAGACTTATGATGCAGGGGGGGCGGACCGGGCTTACGCCGTCGCCGTTTCGCCGGACGGGAACGGCATCGCCCTGACCGGCGAGTCGTCCAACGGCACGGACCTTGATCTGGTCACTGTCCTCTGGGACGCTGCCGGCGGCCAGCTCCGCGTCTGGCCCAAGAGCGGCGCAGGCTCCTACAACGATCGCGGCACGGCGCTCGCCTTCACGCCCGCCGGGAATGTGGTGGTTGCGGGCTACCTCACCAACGGTCGCGGGGACGACCTCTATTCAGCCGAGCTGGCGGCCGGCTCCGCTACACCCCTCTGGGAGGCTGTCTACGATGCCGGTTTCGACGATCAGCCGGACGCAGTGGCGGTAGACCCGGCGGGAGATGTCTATGTTGCCGCCACGGCCGGGGTTCTGCCGGCATTTTCGAAACTTTTCGTCGTCAAATACCACAAGAACGGGACCGCAGTCCCGGACACCGTCTGGGCCACCACTTACGATGCCGGGTCGATCAACGCTTCCGGCGCTTCTGCGCTTGCGGTGGATCCGGCGGGGGGCGTCTTCGTTGCAGGGTGGCGCGACTACGCAGGGGTGAAGAGAGTCGTGACTGCGAAGTTCAGCCGCAAGAACGGCCGGCTCCTCTGGGACAGGGAATGGAGTGGGGTGAACGGCAACAGCTCCCGTCCGGTGGGGATCGGACTCGCGGGGCAGGGGGTGGTGACCGCCGCCTGGACCGACCGGACGCAGCCCCTGGACGGCGGGACGCAGGCCGCCACAGGGGGATCCAAGACCTCGCTGCAAAACGGAGCGAAGTCCTGGGGCGCAGACCAGTGGGCGGGCTACACCCTCTACATGGCCAGCGGCCTTAACAAGGACATCTTCCGCCGCATCCAGGGAAACGACGCCACCATTATCACTCTTTCCGCGACCCAGGCGCTTCCCTACGCTGTGGCTGGCGGAGACCTCTACTACCTCTACGACAAGGACGACATCGACTACGTGGTGCTCCGCCAGGACAAGGGGACGCTCGATCCGCCGACCGGCCTCGCCGCCCAGGTGCTGAACAATACGTCGGTACGCCTCTCGTTTTTCGACAACACCGAGACCGAGACCGGTTTCAAGGTGGATGTCAAGATCGGCGAAAACGGGACCTGGAGCCAGGACGCATACACGATGCCTGCCCCCGACCAGCCGGGCACCGGTATCGTCACCTTTGACGTGACAGGGCTCCTTCCCGACACCAATTACTACTTCAGGGTCAAGGCATACGACGGCACCGGCAGCGGCGATCTTTCCGGAGAGGCGAACGCCCTCACCAGGGTCGCCACCTACGCTTTGCCGGCGCTCACCTATGTTTACGCCGATCCGGCGGCGGGGGATGACCAGGCGAACGATATTGCCTCCTTCTCGGGGGGGGCGGTGGTCCTCACCGGCACCATTCACGCCGATCAGAACGGCGCGGGTGCTCCTTCCAAAGATTACTACACGGTAAAGCTGAACCGCAACACCTTTGCCGTGCTCTGGCAGGACCGCCGCGACGGCGGTTACGACGAGGACGATGACGCCGTTGCCGTGACCGTTGACCCGAATCTGGAAACCGTCGTGACAGGCAGCTCCAGCCAGAGCGTCTCCGGCGTGGGCAACATACCTTCGGTCTGGACCCACAAGTACCCCTTTTCACCAACCATCGACGGGGCGCTCGAGGCGACCCCCTCATGGACCGATCAGCTGAACGGCGCCGGCAAACTCTCCGACCACGCCGATGCGGTGGCTGTCCAGGGGGTCTCTCCGTACGCTGTTGCCGTTGCCGGTCACGGCAATGCGGACCTTTCCAACGTCGACTATTATGTGAGAAAACTCTCTGCAACCGGGACAGTCCTCTTTACGGCCCAGGGCCATCTGGGGGGGAACGAATACCCAGCCGCCGTTTCCCTGGATGCGGCCGGAAATGTGTTTATCGCCGGCCGGGTCGAGCTGGCCGGAAACAACGACTGGTTCGTCGCCAAGCTGGACGGCGTCAGCGGCACCGTCCTCTGGAGCGATACCTACGGCGGCAGTGGTGACGACCGGGCGCTGTCGCTCACCACCGACGCCGCCGGCGATGTTTATGTGGCCGGCTATGTCACCGATGCGGCGACCGGTTTTACGAACCAGGTGGTCATCAAGTATTGGGGCGGTGCGACCGGAATAGCAGACCGCCGCTGGGTCAGGATCTATCCGGTGGGTACACCGGCAGGCAATTCGGCCGCACGCAAGATCGCCTACGACAGCTTCGACAACGAGATCGTGGTCGCCGGTGAGGTTTATCGCGGCGCCAATGACCGGGACCTGGCCGTCCTCCGCTACGATACCGCGGGGACCCTCCTCTGGGAGAGCGAGCTCAGCCGCCCAGGCACCGATGAGGTCCTGACCGGTCTTTCCCTCGATCCTTCCGGATACATCTACATTGCCGGGGACACCGGTGTGAGTCCCAATACCGACATCGTCGCCGCCATCTATACCTCCGGCGGTGACTACGTAAAGTCGTTCCTCTACAACGGGGCTGCGGGTAAGGAAGACCATGCCGCAGCGATTAGTGCCAACAAGTTCGGCGAAGGTTTTGTCGCCGGCTACACCATGTCCGATGCCGGAGACCGGAATTTCCTCGCCCTCAAGATCGTCAATGACCTGGTCGTCATGCCCCATACGCCTTTGGCCGTTGCCGAGGCGGACTCATCCCGTATCGACCTGTCATGGACCAACGTGACCGCGGGTACCAGCCCGTACCTTAAGCGGAGTGTTCAGGGGGGCGGTACATGGGTCGATCCTTCGGGAACGGTCAATGGCAAGCTCGCTGCGGACGCCGCCTCATTTGTCGATACCGGCCTGGCTCCCAACACCTCCTACTGCTGGCGACTCTATGCGGAATTGAACTCCGTCACCACCCGTTACAGCGAGTTCTGCGCCACTACCACCCTGGCGAAACCGGCCGCCCCGGTCATAACCAACCCGAGCCCGGCAACGACCAACTCGCTCCACGTCTCCTGGCCCAACATCGCCGGCAATACCGGCTACCTGCTCGAACGGAAGACCGGGGCAGGGGGGACCTATGCAACCGTCGCCACCCTTGCGGCAGATACGCCATCATACGACGATGCCGGTCTCTCCACGGCGACGAATTACTACTATCGTCTATCCGTGCAGAACGTCGCCGGCTGGTCATTGGCTTCGCAGGATTCCGCGCCGGCATACACCGCTCCGAACCCGATCTCGAGCTGGTCGGGCGCCTCCGCTCCGGACGCCACCCATGCCAACCTGTCGTGGTATTACCCCGGTTCGGAATTCACCGGGATCAGAGTCCAGCGCAAACCCGCCGGGGGATCGTGGACGGAAGCAGGGATTGCGGGGCGGGTCTTCAGCTATGGCGACAGTGGCCTTGCCCCCAACACCGCCTACACTTACCGGATTTACCTTAACTACAACGGGGTGGAGAATCCGACCCCGAGTCCGGAGATCGTCGTAACGACACCGCTTGTGCCGCCGACGCTCCTTTCCGCCGCCCCCCTGACGGCAACCACCTATACCGCCACCTGGACCCAGGTGGCGGGCAACACGGGGTATGATCTGGTCGGCAAGAGCTGCCCGGCAAGCGCTTCGGTCGCTCAAATCCTCGCCAATCCGTCCACCTCTTGCTGGGGCACAATCTATACCAATGCCATGCCGGCCGACGCCCTTTCCGGCTCGGGGGGGGGCACGCTAGACCCCTACTACCGGGGATGGTACGTCTCGGTCAGGACGAAGAGCGGCGCCACGACTTCGGCGGACAGTAACGGTATCGTCGTCTTTCCCCCTCTGGCGGTCACGCTTTCCAACATCGACATCCCGGCCTCCAACCAGCTCCGGCCGTCCTGGACCGACACCTATGAAGACAACTTCGACGTCCAGCGTCGCCCGCCATCCGGCACATGGGAGACGGTCGCGACGGGGATCGCGGCAAACACCCTGAACTGGCTCGACACGACGGTAACCAACGGCAGCCAGTATTGCTATCGCGTTCGCGCCTACACCGCAGCCGGCGGGCCTGCCGAAGCGTGGTCAAATGAACTCTGCCAGACGGCCCAGGCGCCGCCGGCCAAGCCGTCGCTCTCCCTTTCCACCCCGACAGCGACGGATATCCGGCTCGACTGGGACAACACGAATTTCCCGACCGCGATGAACTTCGACGTCTATCTGAACAGCTACCTGTACAGTTCCGGCGGCACGCCGGAAACGTATCCCGGTTATTGGGGAGGGTGGTGGAAGCAGACGACCGTGTCTTGCTCGACGGCGACCTGCAGTTACACCTACCCGGCAGGGCGTGGACCGGGAATCCAGGCTTTCGTGCGGATGAGCTACTTCGGGACCGTCATCGACTCCCAGACGATCAGCCCGTCCTACGGCTACGCCCAGACCATGCCTTCTCCTCCCGGCATCGCTTCGACCTCGTCCTCGGATTCGTCCATAACCGTAAGCTGTGGCCGTGTCGAACAGGCCTACGGCTACAACATCTATTACAAGAAGGCGGCCGACGGGGCCTGGAGCGGGCCGTTGTCAGCACCCCGCTCCTGGAATCCGCCACCTTACACGATCACCGGGCTCGCCGCCGGCACCCAGTACCAGGTGAAGGTCGAGTCGGTCGGCAAGTCCACCGAATCAAACGATGCGGTTGCCAAAAACGTCTGGACGCTCAGCTCTGCCCCTACGATCACCGGCATCTCGGGGGTGAGTGCCGACCAGGCGACCCTCTCCTGGACCCCTTCGGCCGGGGCGACATCGTACAAGCTTGAGCGCTCCAGCGACAACGCCACCTGGACCCTCGTCACCAGCCAGAACGTGTTGAGTTATGCGGACAGCGGCCTTTCTCCGGGCATGACCTACTGGTACCGGGTCAAGGCGGTCAACGCCGGAGGTGACTCCGCCCCGTCGGCGTCCGCGAGCACCACTACAATACCGGCCACGGCCGGCGTGCCGTTGTTGATTACCCGTTCCGATAATCGGATCACGGTCGGCATCCGCCTGGTAAAGGGGGCCACCGGTTACAAGATCTACAGGAAAGACGGCGGGAGCGGGTCCGGCCAGAACCTCGCAGCCACCATCAACGTGCCGTATGCAGAGTGGTTCTGCGGTTCGGACATCTCAACCATCGCCTGTGCGTCTCCGGTGGCGAAAATCTTCGATTATGACGACTCCGCAGCTCTCATCGCCAACACCGCCTACTGCTACTCGCTGGTCGCCTTCAACGGTTCCGGCGAGGCGGCGATGGGGCCGGAGTACTGCGGCGCTACCAGCCCTTACGGTCCGGCGACGTTGAACGCCGTGCCCTTGAGCCCTTACAAGGTGCAATTCTCAATCACACCCGGGAACGGGACCGCTCCGACCGGTTACCAGCTGGAGTTTAAGCAGGGGGATAACTGGGGTGTCGTTGCCAGGATTCCTTACGGAACCAACAGCTACACCCTGTCGGGGATGCTTGGCGCCGGAGGAAGCGGCATCTTCCGTGTGCGTCCCTACAAGCTCCTGGCCGATGATTTCTCGTCCGGGATCAATCCGGCAATCTGGTCGCAACGGGTGATCATTAGGGATCCAAGCAACCTGACGGTGGTGGATAACCAAACCCCGCCGCTCGACTTTACGACATCGAACGGCAATTCATCCATAGTCGCTGCGAACGGAGTGGTCACCTTGAGCGAATCGTCGAGCGGAAACGGTGCTGCCAACAGCTGGAACTCGGCGCGGCTGTTTCTGGCAGATGTCACGCCGCTCTTAGGCGACTTCGATTTTTCGACGAAGCTCCGCCTCCCGGCCGGGGAGGTGACCGGGAACCAGTACCACGTCTATGCCCGGCTCCAATTCAACATGCCTGCAACTGCCGGAAGCAGCGCCCGAAACAACTTCTTCTACATCGGACGGTACGGCTCGACGGCCAATGGATACGAAATCTGCTGGACTCTGGATGGGGTCGGTTATTGTAACAGTGCGAATGCCGACAATACGTCCGGGGGATTGCGGATCACCAGGATCGGGCGGACGGTGACCGGCTGGGTTGCCAATGGCGCGGGGAATGGTTGGCAACCGTTCCAGAGCAATGCCGAATTCCAGGCGGCGCCCGGTTACTACGGCATGGTCTCACAATTCCTTGCCAGGAGCGAGGCCATGGCGCTTGTCACCGAGCTGGACGATACCGTGCTGATCGGGGGGATCACCTCGCCGTCCAACGATGTGACCGTTACCATGCCTGCCTACGTCAACGGGCAGAACTCGTGTCCGTAAGGGGGGGCGAGTTTATGGAAGCAAGATGGAAATCCGCGTTCGTCAGGTTCCTCTTCCTCTGGTTGGTCTCCACGGGGTATGCACATGCGGGCGGCCTCGTCACGGGACAGCTCGCGCCCGAACAGGAGCCGCTCCGCTGCGCCGTCTTTGCCTATGAAGCCGACAAGGCGCCCACGTCGCCTTACGCTGCGCCTTTGTTTGCCGCTCCCTGCGCCCCTGACGGGAGCTTCAGCATGATGCTGCCGGAGGGGACGTACCTGATTGGCGCCGGTATCAGCATCGGCGGGCATACGTGGGCCGCCCAGCCCGATCCGGCTCGTCGCCTGCCGCTGGTTGGCCTGCAGGCGCAAAAGATCATCGTCCGCAACGGGCTGAACTACAGGTTGAAGGCTGCGCCTGCGGCCGACAGTCGGCTTGCGTTGATTGCGCATGCCGGGGAGCAGCCAACGGTCGAACTGTCTCCGCCCGATGTCCGGCGGACGGCGACCGTCACGCTCACTGGGTTGGTTCGCGACAAAGCCGGCCGACCGCTTGCCAATGCTGTCGTCCAACTCCGGGAACCGGGAAACGGCGGGACGGCGACCGGTCGGCCACGCTACCTGAGTGCCCCCACAGATGCCGGTGGGAAGTATCGTATCGAAGGGGCGGCGCCGGAGCGCTATGTGGTCTGTGCGTTCAAGTCTGACCCCGACCAGGGCCTCCTTACCGGTGAGTCTGCGTCGCTCGACTTGGCGGATCCGACGGTCCCGCTTGCCATCGACGTGTTCATCCGACATGATATCAACGCCCCCATGCCGGCGCATCGGGAAACGACGACCGCTGCCGGAAACGGTGATGCTTCGGCCGGCGACGCGACCAAGCGGGTTGAGCCGTTGCGGGGCCCCTCTGCTGATCCCTTCTGATTCTATTCTTCATTGCGAATAATCGGCGCCGGTCGCCTGTCGCCGGCCCAGATTACTTTCACCGCGATCCACCGATTGTTTCAGCACATCAAACTTTCCTTTGAGCGTTATAACGCCTTTTTATTGCCATTTTATTGCTGTTGACAGTCGAATGATAATGTATTATTTTCATTTTTCACTTTTTTCTGACAGATGAGGTCGTCATGCGCAGTGATACGATAAAAAAAGGGCTGGAGCGGACTCCGCACCGGGCGCTTTTGAAGGGGACCGGCGTCCCGCAGAGCGAGATGGACAAACCGTTCATCGGAGTTGCCACCAGTTTTACCGACCTGATCCCCGGGCATGTGGGGATGCGGGACCTGGAGCGCTTCATTGAAAAGGGTATCCACACCGGCGGGGGGTACGCCTTCTTTTTCGGCATTCCCGGCGTCTGCGACGGCATTTCCATGGGGCACAAGGGGATGCATTATTCGCTCCCGACCCGCGAGCTTATCGCCGACATGGTGGAGTCGGTGGCCGAGGCCCATCGCCTCGACGGCCTGGTGCTTCTGACCAATTGCGACAAGATCACCCCGGGCATGCTGATGGCTGCTGCCCGTCTCGATATCCCCTGTATCGTCGTCACGGCTGGGCCTATGATGAGCGGCCGCGGCGATGGGGGACGGAAATACTCATTTGTCACCGACACCTTTGAGGCCATGGCCCGCTACAAGGCCGGGGTCATCGACGAGCAGGAGCTGAAGGTCTGCGAGGACAATGCCTGCCCCGGCATGGGTTCCTGCCAGGGGCTCTTCACTGCCAACACCATGGCGATCCTCACTGAAACTCTGGGGATGAGTCTCCCCCGCTGCGGCACCGCCCTGGCGGTATCTGCCTTGAAGCGGCGTATCGCCTTTGCCTCCGGCGAGCGCATCGTCGATCTGGTAAGGAACAACGTGACCCCCCGCAGCATCCTCACCCGCGCGGCATTCGAAAACGCCATACGGGTCGATCTGGCTCTCGGCGGTTCATCTAACACCGTGCTCCATCTCCTCGCCATTGCCCATGAGGCGGGTGTTGAACTCCCGCTGGAAACCTTCGACATCCTGGCCAAGGAAACCCCCCAGCTCGCCTCGATGAACCCGGCCGGGGAGTATTTCATGGAGGACCTGGACGCTGCCGGCGGGGTTGCCGGGGTGCTCATGCAGCTGGGAGACAAGATCAAGGACAATCCGACGGTGATGGGTTTGACTACTTTGCAGCTGGCCGCCAGCATTGCCGGTGTGGACGAGTCGGTCATCCATCCATTGACTGATCCGGTGAAGAAGGAGGGGGGGATCGCCATCCTGTTCGGCAACATTGCACCCAAGGGGGCGGTGGTCAAGCAGTCGGGCGTTTCGGCCCCGATGATGAAGTTTACCGGCACGGCCCGCTGCTTTGACTCGGAAGAGGCGGCCATGGCGGCCCTGATGAACGACGATATCAAGCCGGGAGACCTGGTGGTCATCCGCTACGAAGGCCCCAAAGGGGGGCCGGGGATGCGGGAGATGCTGGCGCCGACCGCCGCCCTCATGGGGCTTGGCCTGGGTGACTCCGTGGCGCTCATCACCGACGGCCGTTTTTCCGGCGGAACCCGCGGCCCTTGCATCGGTCACATTTCGCCGGAAGCGGCGGAAGGTGGTCCGATAGCCCTCGTGGAGGACGGCGACCGGATCGAGCTGGACATCCCCGGCCGCAGGCTGGACCTGCTGGTTGACGAGCAGACGCTGGCCGAGCGCCGCGCCCGCTGGCAGGCGCCTGAGCCGAAGATCAAGACCGGCTGGCTGGCCCGGTATGCCAAGGTTGTTACTTCGGCGTACACCGGGGCGGTGACAACGGCGGAGTAATGGATACGGGTTGCAGGCGCGGGCCGAAGAGAACGGCCTGCCCATTGTTCTGGAGGTTTTGCTATGAAAATGAATGGGGCGAAAATTTTACTGGAGTGTCTCAAGCTGGAAGGGGTGGATACCGTCTTCGGCTATCCCGGCGGCACGGTAATCAACCTCTACGATGAACTGTTCTCCTTCAAGGAGATACGGCACATCCTCCCCAGGCACGAGCAGGCAGGGGTCCATGCTGCCGACGGCTATGCACGGGCGACCGGCAAGGTCGGCGTGGCCATTGCCACGTCGGGCCCCGGTGCTACCAACACCATCACCGGCATTGCCACCGCCTACATGGATTCCATTCCGATGGTGATCATCACCGGCCAGGTGCCCACGGCGCTCATCGGCAACGATGCCTTTCAGGAGGCGGACATCATCGGCATTACCCGTCCATGCACCAAGCACAACTTCCTGGTGAAGGATGTCAAGGACCTTGCCCTGATAGTGAAGAAGGCATTTTACATTGCCCGCACCGGACGGCCGGGACCGGTCCTCATCGATCTCCCCAAGGACGTGCAGATCGCTACCACCGAATTCAAATACCCCGACACGGTCGAGATTCGCGGCTACAAGCCGACCATCGAGGGGCATCCCAAACAGGTGGAGAAGGCGGTTTCCCTGATCCTGGCGGCCAAGCGGCCGGTCATCTATGTCGGGGGCGGCGTGATCCTGGGGAATGCGGCCGAGGAGCTGACCACGCTCGGGAGACGTCTTGAAACGCCAGTGACCACCACGTTGATGGGGCTCGGCTCCTTTCCCGAAGAGGATCCGCTTTCACTCGGACTACTCGGCATGCACGGCACCTACTACGCAAACATGGCGGTTTCCAACTGCGACCTTCTGGTGGCGGTAGGGGCGCGATTCGACGACCGGGTGACCGGAAAGATAGCGTCCTTTGCCCCCCATGCAAAGATTATCCATATAGACGTGGACCCCACCTCCATCAAGAAAAACGTCCGAGTTGACCTCCCCATCGTCGGTGACGTGAAAGACGTGCTGACACAGATATTGAAGGTCCTCGAAGAGCAGGCGGACAAACTGGAAGCCTTCAAGAAAGCGATTGTTCCATGGTCTGAGGAGATCGAAGGGTGGAAGGCCCGGCACCCCATGGGTTACAAGCAGGCCGCCACCGTCATCAAACCGCAGTTCGTCATTCAAAAGCTGCGGGAGCTCTCCGATCCCGATGCCATCGTGGCAACGGATGTGGGGCAGCACCAGATGTGGACCGCGCAGTTCTTCAAGTTCAACAGGCCGAGGACGCTCCTCTCCTCCGGCGGTCTAGGCACCATGGGGTACGGACTCCCCGCTGCCATGGGCGCCCAGGCTGCATTCCCCGACCGGCAGGTGATCGTCGTCTGCGGCGACGGCGGTTTCCAGATGAATCTCCAGGAACTGGCGACCCTGGTACAGAACCGGCTGGCAGTGAAGATCTGCATCCTCAACAACAACTTTCTCGGCATGGTGCGCCAGTGGCAGGAGCTGTTCTTTGACAAACGCTACTCCCAGACCTGCATGGAGCTTCCGATCGACTTCATCAAGCTCGCTGAGGCGTTCGGCGCCAAGGGGTTCCAGGCGACCAAGCCCGACGAGGTGGAATCGGTCATTAAGAAAGGATTCGCAACACCGGGGCCGGTGATTATGGAGTTCAAAGTCGCCCGCGAGGAGAAGGTCCTCCCTATGGTCCCTGCGGGGGCATCGCTGACGGAGATGGTGCTCGCATCCTGATGTCATGTTCTGTAAGGGGGCCTGTTAGCCCCATTGTTTTGGCAGACCTGGAGCCTGCCTTAGAGTCGATTTCGGAGGGTTTTCATGAAACATACCATAGCCGTCCTAGTGGAAAATGAATTCGGCGTCCTTTCCCGTGTTGCCGGGCTTTTCTCCGGCCGCGGGTTCAATATCGATTCCTTGTCGGTGGCGCCCACCAACGACGAGACCATATCGCGGATGACCATCGTCACCCGCGGCGATGAACAGATCATGGAGCAGATAACCAAGCAGCTGAACAAGCTGATAGACGTGATAAAGGTCATCGACTTTGTGGACGGTAGCGCCATCGAACGGGAAATGGCCCTCATCAAAGTTACGGCCGAGGACGAGAGCCGGGCCGAGGTGCTCAGGATCGTCGATATTTTCCGGGCAAAGATCATAGATGTGACGCCCAGGTCTTACACGATCGAGGCGACCGGTGCGCCGGCCAAAATCGATGCGATCCTGGAACTGCTCCGCCCGCTGGGGCTGAAGGAGCTGGTGCGGACCGGCTCTGTGGCCATCGGCCGGGGCGCCAAAGGGTGGAAAGGTTAATTTGCAGCGGGGCAGGGCTCAACTCTGCCTCTGCTCGTACGGGAGCGCCGGAAGGGTGTTCCCGGAAAATTGCAGAATAAATAAAACCAGGAGGAAGGTATGAAAATTTACTACGACAAAGACTGTAACCTGAGCTTGCTCAAGGGGAAAAAGGTGGCCATCATCGGTTACGGCTCACAGGGGCACGCCCATGCAAATAATCTCAAGGATTCCGGCATCGACGTGGTGGTCGGGCTCAAGGCCGATTCTGCCTCCGTCAAAAAAGCCACCGAGGCAGGTCTTACGGTATTGACGACCTCCGAAGCAGTCAAGGTAGCCGACATCGTTATGATCCTTCTCCCCGATGAAATCCAGGGGGATGTCTACCGCGAGGAAATTGCCCCGTACATCAAGCAGGGCGCTTATCTTGCTTTTGGCCACGGCTTCAACATCCATTTCGGACAGATCGTTCCCCGTCACGATATCAACGTCATCATGGTCGCTCCCAAGGGTCCGGGACACCTGGTGCGCCACGAATACACCAAGGGGGGCGGCGTTCCTTCGCTGATCGCCATCCATCACGATCCTGCGGGCAATTCCCGGGATGTGGCCCTTGCCTATGCTTCGGCCAACGGCGGCGGCAAGGCGGGGATCATCGAGACATCTTTCAAGGAAGAGACCGAAACCGATCTCTTCGGCGAGCAGGCGGTCCTGTGCGGTGGTATTTCCGCACTGATCCAGGCCGGCTTTGAAACGCTGGTGGAGGCTGGTTATGCGCCGGAAATGGCCTACTTCGAATGTCTCCATGAAACAAAGCTGATCGTGGACCTGATCTACGAAGGGGGTATCGCCAACATGCGTTACTCCGTTTCCAACACGGCTGAGTACGGCGACCTGACTCGCGGTCCGCGTGTCATAACTGGTGAGACAAAGAAAGAGATGAAGAAGATCCTCACCGAAATCCAGGAGGGTGAATTTGCCAGGGAGTGGATGCTGGAGAACAAGGTGAACAAGCCTACCTTCAATGCGTTGCGCCGCAAAGGGAACGAGCACCAGATCGAAGAGGTCGGCGCCCGTCTCCGTTCCATGATGGCCTGGATCGGCAAATCGAAGATCGTGGACAAGAGCAAGAACTGACGACTCCTTTCATTGCACGCGAGGCCGGATTCGGGCTATTATCGACAATTCCTGTCGCTAGCCCGGAGTCCGGCCTCTTTGCAGTTAATACATGCATGAAATCTAAAGATAAGGAAGATTGATGCGCAACAAAAACACCCCCATTGCAGCGGAAGGTTATCCATTCGTTGTGATTGCCGGTTTTATCACCCTGCTCTTTGCTCTCCTTGCCTGGAAGGTGCTCGCCGCTTTTTTTCTCGTTGTCACGCTGTTCATTGTCTTCTTTTTCCGAAACCCGCAGCGGACCCCACGGGGCGATGAGAATGCGGTCGTCTCCCCGGCGGACGGTGTCGTCATTTACCTGGGCAATGCCCATGAGAGCCATCTTGATGAGGAGATGGTGAAGATCAGCATCTTCATGTCGGTTTTCAATGTCCATATCAACCGCGTACCCGTTTCCGGCAGGGTCGTGGACAGTTTTTATCTGCCGGGGAAGTTCCTTGATGTCCGCAATGAGCGGGCCACCTTTGAAAATGAGCAGAACGGCCTGGTTCTGGAAACGGCGCGCGGGATAAAGATGGTCGTTGTCCAGGTTGCAGGGCTCATTGCCCGGCGCATTGTCTGTTATCCGAAAGTCGGCGACATGCTTCATCGCGGTCAGCGATACGGATTGATCCGCTTCGGCTCCCGGTTGGACGTCTACCTGCCGAAGGGCGTCGAGCTGCGCGTTTCCATGGGTGACAAAATCGTGGCCGGCGAAACCATTCTGGGGATTTTACCGTGAGCGCTGAAAAGATCGACATGTCCGAAGGGATGCGGAAGGGGATATACATCCTCCCCAACCTCTTTACCGCCGGTAGCCTCTTTGCCGGTTTTTATTGCATGGTTTCCACCCTTAACTACGATTACAGGACGGCCGCACTCTGGATACTCGCCTCCTCCATCTTCGACGGCCTGGACGGCAAGGTGGCGCGGCTCACCGGCACGGCCAGCAAGTTCGGGGTGGAGTTCGACTCCCTTGCCGACCTCGTTTCTTTCGGTGCGGCCCCTGGGCTTCTCATGTACGCGTGGGCGCTCAAGCCGTTCGGGAGGCTCGGTTGGCTGGCCGCTTTCCTCTTTGTCGCCTGCGCGGCTCTCCGCCTTGCCCGCTTCAACGTGCAGGTAAACACGGTGGAAAGCAAGCGCTTCGTCGGCCTTCCCACTCCGGCGGCGGCCAGCATGGTCTCCGCAACGGTGCTCCTGTTCTCCCATTTCGGCTGGCCCAGCTCCTACAAGAAACTGGCCATCCTGCTCCTAATATATTTTCTCGCCCTCCTCATGGTTTCCAACGTCCGCTACTATTCC
>DAIEGL010000056.1 GCA_027356255.1 Geobacter sp.
ATCCAGAACAGCCACCAGGCTGCCAGCCAGTCCTGTCAGGGTCGCAGCGGAGGGATCCTTGCTTGAATAAACTGTGACGGTCATGGCTTAGGACTCGGTGGCGGTGGATGAGGTGGTGAGTTCCGGGGTGACTCCGTTGGACACGACGATGCTGGGGGTGATGCTGCCGGAGTAGAGCAGGGTGCCGGCGCCGGTGGAGGCGGTGCCGATCCCCCAGAAGGTCTCGGTTTCGGAGCCTGCGGTGGCGGCAGGGAAGACGATGGTGGCGGCGGGGCTGACGCTGTTGCCGGTGACGGTCCAGCCGGTGGCGGAGCGTGCCACGGCCACTCGCGCGTAGCCCGTATAGGCGGCTTCACTGGTGTTCTGGGCACCTGCTACTCCGGGATCTGCGGTGTGCAGACTGATGTAGAGCAGGGTCAGTGGGGCGGTGGTAGCATTGTCAGCAATGTTGGCGACGGGCACGGCCTGAAACAGGAGTTTCAACAGGTCGTTGGCCCAGGTGGTGGTTTTACCGGCCATGGGATTCTCCTCGATGGGTTACGGGTTTGTGGATGCGGGATCGACTGCTGGAATCGCTGCAGTCAAAGTGGTTTCTAAGGTGAAAAGTGATCAAGTGTATTGCCGTATGTGCAGCGCGGTGCGACACTCAGCGCGGAAACGAGTTATTCGGTATTCTCGCCATATGCACGGTCGATCCATGGACGCGGCGGTAATGCTTTCCGTTTCATGTTAGTCAAGGAATGTTATGAGCACTGCTAAAATTGCACTGCCTATTACAGGTGACAAGAAATATCAAGTACGTGCCAGAGCCGCATTGCCCTTGCTGGTCCGTCAAGCACAGGCTGGTTGTTGTGTGTCCTATTCCGACCTCGCTGAAGAGTTGGTAATGCGTCCACGTAACCTCAATTACGTGCTTGGAAGTATCGGACGTTCATTGGAATCCCTCTCGGTGTCCCGGAAAACCGAGATTCCACCGATTCAATGCCTTGTCGTCAATAAGAAAACCAGATTGCCAGGAGCGGGGATTGGCGAGTTTCTCGTAAACGTAAAGGAAAAAAATTTTGCGACCCTAACGCCAAGGGAAAAACGGGCAATAGTTCAAGCAGCACTTCAAAAGGTCTTCTCTTATCACCGATGGGAAGAAGTCCTAAAAATTCTGGAACTTGAACCGATGAAATTCGACTTCACATCCATTGTTGAAAAAGCGTCTGGCGGCTTTGGGGGTGGCGAGAGCGATGCTCATAAAGCACTCAAAGAGTACGTTGCGAAGAACCCAGGAGTTATCGGGCTTAGTTCAACCACACAAGACGGAGTTACTGAATGTCCGTTACCGTCAGGCGACAGTTTGGATGTCTCGTTCTACGACGAGGAAGGTTGGGTGGCGGTTGAGGTCAAGTCTGCCAAATCTAATGAAAATGACATAGTTAGAGGCCTATTTCAATGTGTTAAGTATCAAGCCGTTATGGAGGCAGTGCTGCTCTCCAAAGCGAGTTCAATAATCCCAAAAGTTTATCTTGTTCTCGGGTCCGTTTTCCCAAACTCGCTTATTCCGTTGAGAAATATTCTCGGCGTTGAAGTAGTTGAAAAAATCACGCCCATTGGCTAGCCAATCCATCAATGTGGACATTGCGTGATGAAACTGCGCAGGTTATGTCGAATGATGGGCATCAGAGAGCGCTTTGTCATCTTCTTGTCAATTGTACGGCCCGTACTGAAAAACGTTAACATCCAAGGTGGGAACCTGCCATGAAAGATTCGTGGGATTCGTATGGAAGGTCCATCAACAAAAAGTCTGTCGGCTGGTTATTGACGGTCTTGCAGCATTCGCCTTGATGGGTGAAACCCAGTCGCTGGTACAACTCGATTGCACGTCGGTTGTTTTTGCGGACGATGAGATGGATGCGCAACAACCCGCATTCATCAAAGCCCTTCGCCAGCGTATCAATAGTAATGGTCCTGCCCAAGCCCTGGCCAATTTTGTCAGCGCGCAGGGCGATGCGGAACTCGGCCTCACCTGGCGCGGTCGTGGCAAGAATTGTGAAGGCGATCAGATTTCCAGCATCTTCCACCGCATAAATCCAGGTGTCCGGCCGTCGGCCGAATTCAGCAAGCCAACCATCCTTTCTGAGGGCGTAATTTAGTTCATTGAATTCAGCCGGATAATCTGGCCAACTTTCGATGATGGCCACATCTTCCCGGACAAGAGGGCGTAAAAGCGGCTCATGGTGTCGGAGGTGCATGCTGTTCATGCGAACTTCGCCAAACCACGTGCCCGGCGGTTGGACGCATGGATGTTGTCCCGCGATAACGCTTCGCCCGTTTGCAGCGCCGCTATCCACTCCTCTGTCGTTGCCACTGCGGCAAATCGCGATTGCATGACCACGGTGAAAACGCGGTGAATTTCCTCGGCGCTGGCCCTGCCTGCATGGTTCTCGTAGGACAATGAGCCGGCAGCATCAACGAGGAATTCCACCACCAAGCCCGCATGCAAGGCATGTCTGACAGTCGAGTCAGCGCAGTTGTGGGTCATGTAGCCGACCACTACCAGCGTATCGATTTCGTGCTTGCTCAGCCATTCGGCCAGATCAGTACCGACGAAAGCGCTGGGCAAACTCTTTTCGATGTAATGGCTATGGGGGCGGGTGGTAACCACTGTGTGGAGTTCCCATCCCGGTGTGTCCTTTGAAAATACCGGCGAGCCTTGGGGTGAGGTATTTTGCACAATTACAACGGGGATCCCCGCATGCTGTGCGGCATCCATGGCGCAGCCGATATTGGCCAGGGAGGAACGGATGTCGGGGTACTCGATTGGCAGGTTGCCGGTAACATACTCGTTTTGTACATCGATGACGAGCAAGGCGCGGCGGGGGGTGACGGACATAAAGGATTCTCCTTGATAGTGAGTAGCACGGGATGCGGCGTCGCTGTTTCGGCATTATTTCGCTTGGCGCGCCAGGGTAACAGTGACCTCCATGACAACTTCCGATAAAATCGGGCCACACACTCTTCATCACACCTCGTTATGGCTGCCCATACCATTGCTGTCGTTGCCTTCGATGGCATCAGCCCTTTCCTGCTGTCGATTCCCTGCGGAGTCTTCGGGGAGGACCGTAGCGCAGCGGGGGTGCCACGTTTTGATCTGCGTATCTGTGGTATGCAATCCGGTCCACTGCCTACCTCGTCCGGCTTTAGCATCGTCGCGCCGTATGGTCTCGAAGGCATGATTGATGCGGATACGATCATCGTGCCTGGATGGCATGATCCGCGCATTTCTCCGCCGGAATCGCTGCTTGAAGCCCTATGTGTTGCCCATGAACGCGGCGCCTGTTTGGTTGGGCTGTGTCTTGGGGCGTTCGTGCTGGCCGCCGCCGGCATTCTGAATGGGCGCCCGGCCACCACCCACTGGTTGTGGGCGGAAGAATTTGGTCGCCGCTACCCGCGTATCCGGGTGAACCCCGAGGTGCTGTATGTCGATGATGGCGATGTGCTGACGTCGGCTGGCGTTGCTGCCGGCATCGACTGCTGCCTGCACCTCATGCGGAAGTGGCACGGCGCCGAGATCGCCAGCCGCGTGGCACGGCGCATGGTGGTGCCACCTCATCGTCAGGGCGGCCAGGCACAATATGCCGAGTTGTCGTTGTCCGTTCGGGGAGATGGAGAACGCATCTCGGCGGTGCTCGATTGGACACGTTTGCACCTTGACCATTCTCTGGATGTCGATATGTTGGCCGAACAGGCCAGGATGAGCCGTCGTACTTTCACCCGCCGTTTCAGAGCGGTCACCGGAACGACCGTGAGCAACTGGCTGCGCCATGAACGCCTGGCGATGGCGCAACGCCTCCTCGAATCGACTGACCAGTCGATTGAGTGGATTGCGGCCCGAGCGGGGTTCGGTTCGTCGGTGTCCCTGCGTCAGCAGTTCAGGGAGGTCCTACACATTTCACCATTGGCTTTTCGCCGCAATTTCCGCGGACAAACTGCACGGTAGTGTGTCGTTATCCCGATGGGCCGAGTTGCTGTTCGGGGATGGTTTTTGGGAACGACAACTATCCGCACTTATTCGAGGAAGCCGAAAAAAGTTGGCGCAAAATACGCGGTGCGGATAAAATTAGACTATTGTTGAAGGGGCTTCTCTTCAAAGACGGTGATCCGGTGCGGGATGAACTGCCGATTCAGCAGGTGACCCGTTGCTTGACGCACCGTGCTTCGGAACGGTCGTACACCAGGTTTGACTTTATTTCATCACCGCACCAGGATACTTGGGGCTTCGTGGTCTGTAAGCACGGTAGTAATAAATATGACACAGATGATTGGATGTTCCCAGGACGGCAGTATCTGGACGGAACCGTTGAAGGGGCCATGAAGTGCGGCCTGCAGGTGTATCCACTATGAACAAAACCGTGATAGATCGCCTCCCGCTATCCAAGAGGCAGAAAGAAGCACTCCGCAAAGCGAGGATCACCCAGACCTTGATAGCAGATGCCATCGCCCAACGCGATAGGCTGACCCCCGATGAAAAAGCCCGTTATGTTGAAATCATCATTGAGCGCCAACCCCAATTAGCAGGGACGATTGTCGTCCTCAAGCGATTAGGCGTGAATGAAGTTGCTATGGAGCCCCTGGCGGATCTACTTCTGATGGTGCCATTGCCCTGGAAAATGCCCGGCTTGAATTACTTCCGGCCAGCGAAACTCTGGTGGATCTTTGCTATGAACGGGTGACCACCCGAATAACGCAGGAGAGTGATCCCCGACTGATCCCGATTCAAAGAGGCAAAGCCACACAGGACTACCTGGAGCAGCATCCGGAACAGTGGTTACAGGCGTATGCTTTCAACCTGGTGAAACCCCTGCAACAATCTGCAGAAGAGGACCGGGTAGTGGTTATGTTGACAACCGCTGTCTTCAACTTTGTAGAAGTATTTACCGAACTGCTGCACCCTCATTGGGGACAGAAGCAGGCACATTAACCATATGAATAACAATGAATTCAGTAATAACTGGAAGAAGGCGAAAGTCTGCTTCCAGAAGATTTACAGTTGTATCGCCAATGTTCGCCGCGACTTCCTGAACAGGCAGCAGCGATTCGCCAGGGCATAATGTCAATGCCAATGGCCTGAACAAGTCCATTCTCGATCAGGGATGGTTCGAGTTCAGGCGGCAACTGGAATACAAACAGGTTTGGCGAGGCGGCGACGTGCTGGTGGTTCCCACACGCAACACCAGCCGTACATGTTCGGCCTGCGGTCATGTATCGGCAGAGAATCGCCAGAAACAAGCCCGGTTCGCGTGCGTGGAATGCGACTATGAGAACAACGCCGATCTGGTCGGTGCGATCAATATCCTCAACCGAGGAATAAAGATGCTCGGAGGGCAGGACCCGGCAGACGCTTCTGCCGGGTTCGCAAGCACAGCCCGGATAGCCTCACGGCTTCACCATCTCCAGGGTAAGTTTCTTGAGATCCCAGAGTTGGTACATGAAATTGTTGTAGTCCTGCATATCTTCGCCAAAGCGCACCCGGTAATACCAGGTGTAACCGGCGCTCACCACGACTCCTTTTGCGGGGGGCACCGCAAAAAGCAGGGTATTGGGGGTCACCAGCGTCCAGGTGGTCGGTGTAAATTCCTGCACCCCATCAAGCATGACCTGCAAGGTGGTGATGTCCACATACCCCACTGGCTCGATGAATCCGGCGTAGGATTTGGTGATCGGGTATTCGGTGGTGAATCCGTCGCCGACCCCCAGCGTATCGCCGGAAACGGTATTGGATTCCGCCGGATCGGCGAACAGGAAAGTGTCGAAACTGCCCGAGCGTGCCAGAAAGAACCCGCACAGG